>CAZXGQ010000068.1:0-19078 GCA_964640415.1 uncultured Prevotella sp. | reverse complement strand
GCCACCGAGTGGAACAACTACACGCAGAAGAACACCATCACCTATGGCATCGTGAACGTGAAGACGAAGGAGAAGGTGACCGACCGGTTCATCACCGACGGCACGGAGGCCGACATCACCATACCCTACGGCATAGCCATCCACCCTGAGACGCACGACATCTACGTCACCGACGCCAAGAACTACGTATCCAGCGGAGTGCTCCACTGCTACGACCGCAACGGCAAACAGAAGTGGAGCGTAAGGACGGGCGACATACCGGCACACATGTGTTTCCTGATGAAAAACTGACATGCGATGAAAAGATACTTCCTACATATAATAATAGGTGTGGCTACGGCCGCCGGTCTCGCCTCATGCCGCGACAATGTAGACAACGTGACCTCCGGTCTCAACAGCTACTACTACATAGAGCGCATGCGCAAGTTGCAGTTGTCTCCCGCCTACGAGGGCAACACCTACAAATGGACGCTCCGCCGCGACGACGGCACCGACTCCATACTTTCCACCGAGCGCAACTATGTGTTTCTTGCAGAAAAGGAGGGCACATACAACATCACCTTCTCGCTCGACGACGGCGGACGCGGCTACAAGCAGAGCTTCCCCGTGATGGTGGTGCACGAGGACACGGAATATTCGGCCTACACCGCCAAGGTGCAGGAATACCGCCCCGCTCCTGGACAGTTTATCAACACCATGCCGCTCTATGAGACGGGCGACACCGAAGAGAGCATGCGCCAGAAGGCGGAAGACGACCTGAAGAACGACGTGATGATATCTCTCGGCTCCTATGGCGGCTACGTAACCTTCAGCTTCGACCACACAGTGGTGAATGTGCCCGGCGAGAAGGATTTCCTCATCAAGGGCAATGCCTTCTACAGCGATGTGGAGGCATACAAGGAGCAGAAAGGCGGTTCGGCAGAACCGGGCATAGTGATGGTGGCGTTCGACCGCAACGGCAACGGCCGTCCCGACGACGACGAGTGGTACGAACTGGCTGGCAGCGAATACTACAAGGATACCACGGTGAAGAACTACGAGATTACCTACTCACGCCCAACTGACCACAAAGCCGTCCCCAACAAGACGGGCACGCTCACCGACACCATATACATCCCATGGCGCGACAACCAGGGGGCTACGGGCTACGTGGCGAAAAACATGTACCACTCGCAAGACTATTACCCCCAATGGATAGCCGGTGACACGCTGATCTTCAACGGCACACTACTGCCGCAAAACGGCATGGACGTGAGCGGCATGGGAACCTACTATGTGCTCTACTCCTATCCGTGGGGCTATGCAGACAACCACCCCAACGAGTATAAAGACCTCAACTCGTTCGACATCTCGTGGGCGGTAGACAAGCAGGGCAACCATGTAGACCTGCCCGGAGCCGACTTCATCCGCGTATACACCGGCGTAAGGCAATACTGCGGTTGGCTGGGTGAGACATCCACCGAAATCTCCCGTGCACAAGACCTGCACATAGAGATAAAGTCGTCGGTGCCCGATGACCCCGTGCCCGACGAATAACAAATATATAAATCAATACATAAAGTTCAACTATAAAAAAAGAAGTATGAAGAAAGTTTACTCTCTTTTGCTGCTCCTCGTGTGTGCCGTTCTGACGGTTTCGGCACAGGTGAGCGTGCAAGGGGTGCCAAGAAGTGTCCTTGGCCTGAAAAGCAATGCCGGCCATCGTGTGTTGCACAAATCACAGAGCAAGAGCAGTGACGTCGTTGATTTCGACAGTATCCGCTACTGGGTTGGCGAAGGCTCAAGCAAGTCGGCTCTTGTCGTGAAATGGAACGACGGGAAAGGAGCCACCCACAAGTTGGCATGGGGCTACTTGTGGAACAGCACCGACGAACCTACAGGCGAAGCCATGCTGCGAGCCGTGGCCAAAGCAGACCCGCGTTTCTATATGCTGGCGACATCGTCGTCTTTTGGCGCATTCATCGGCGGTCTTGGATTCGATGCCAACGGCAACGGACACATGAGCCTGGTCAAGGGCAGCACCACCTATACTCTCACAGACGGTGCCTACGACACAGACTCCTATGAACTCGACGACTGGTGCTCGAGCGATGCAAAAGATTATTGGAACTCAGGATGCTACAACGGCTATTGGAGCTATTACGTCACCAACAGCGTCAACTCGGATTATGAATATTCGGACCTTGGCGCTTCGTATCGCACGCTTACAGACGGATGTGTGGACGGATGGACTTTCTGCACAGACATGATCGATTGGTACAGTGCCGACATGAGCGGCGATGTGACGTATGTCTCCCAGCCTGCCGCTGTCCCTGCAGCCGACTACACACAAGGCGTATTCATTCTCAACGAAGACTGGTATGGCCACAACAACTCTACCCTCAACTTCCTCTCCAACGACAATTCGTGGACATACCGTGTGGTGCAGGCCGAGAACGAAGGTGTGCAGTTGGGCTGTACGGCACAGTACGGTCAGATATATGGCGACAAGTTCTATATCATGTCGAAGCAGGCACAAGACCCGGGTGCAAGCATCAAGGGCGGCCGAGTGAATGTATTCAATGCAACCACCTTGAAGGTGCTGAAGCAGATGGAAAACATCTCTGTGGGTTCCAACGGCAAGAGCAATGCCGACGGCCGCGGATTCCTTGGTGTTGACGAGCACAAGGGATATGTAGGTTCAAGCAACGGCATCTACATCCTCGACCTTGACACACTGGGCATCAGAGGACAGGTGGCTGGCACCGGCAACGGCGGCGGTTCTGAATACGACCAGCTGTATAGCGGCCAGATTGGAAGCATGGTGCGCGTGAACGACCGTGTCTTTGCGGTGCATCAGAAGAACGGGCTCCTCATCATCGATGCCAACACCGACAAGGTGGACAGCGTCATTGCCGCTCCCGACGACTGGGGCTTCGGCTCCGTTGTCCTTTCGAAGGACGGCAATCTGTGGCTGAGCCTGGCCGACAAATCAGGCACAGGAACAGCTGACAACCGCATCGTGAAACTCAATCCCAATACGCTGGAAGAAGAAATCATCACGCTGCCCAGCGACATCTATGGCCCGTCCAACTCTTGGTATGCATGGACGCCCGACTGCTTCTGCGCCAGCAACCAGCAGAATGTCATCTACTGGAACGGCGGTTCAAGCTCATGGTTCTGCGGCTACACTATCTACAAGTACGACATCGACAAAAACGAGTTCTCCACTTATCTCGACTTCACCAACGACACCGACGGATACTACATCTATGGTTGTTCCTTCCGCATAGACCCTGTCAGCGACAATGCATATGTAAGTCTCTACAAGGGATTCTCTGACCAGACATACGTGGTGCGCAAGTATGATGCCGACGGAAAGCAGTTGGCTGAATATCCTATGATTTCCAACTACTGGTTCCCGTCTCTGCCCATCTTCCCCGACAATGCCGACCCGGTCATCGCCAATCCTGTGAGCGACTTCACTCTCGCCCTCGATGAAACAAAGACCATCGACCTGAGCGACCTTGCTACGGATGCCGACAACTTCAAGGCCGCCATCGTGAAGACGGTGAAGAACGTCAGCGACGCTGCGGTGCTCGATGCTACGATGAAGAACGGACAACTCACCATTACTCCGAAAGCAGAAGGAACGGCAACCGTTACCCTGCAGGCCAACAGCAACGGCAAGCTTGTGGAGACTGAATTCACCGTTACCGTGACCCAAGCTTCCGGCATCAGCAATATCAAGTCAAGTGCAGATGCAGTGGAAGTGGCACGCTACACAATCGACGGCAAGCGCATCACTGCTCCACAGCCCGGTGTGAACATCGTCCGCATGAGCGACGGAACAGTACGCCGTGTCTTGGTAAAATGATAACACATAGAGAGTGAAAGTCTCTCTTTTCCGACTTTCTCTCCAACAACAGAGTTGCACATCTGTCTTGACGAGGCTGACATGAAAAATCCGCCCCTGCTTGTGTGGGACTTCCCACTCAAACAGGGGCGGATGCATTCAGCCGTAATGTCAAATCATGAGCCTTATCTGTACTCGCTCGGACTCATGCCGAACTGTTTCTTGAAGGCTACGGAGAAATAGCTTACGGTACCGAACCCTGTCATCATTGCCACCTCCGACACGTTGTATTTGCCTTCACGCAGCAGTTTGGCAGCCCTATTGAGCTTGAACTTCCTGAAGAAGGAGCCGGGAGTCTCGCCGGTGAGCTCTTTCAGCTTGTAGTTGAACTTCGAATGGCTTATCATCAGCTCATGGCTGATTGCCGGAACACTGAGCGTCTGCTCGGCTATGTGTTTCTCCATCAGCGCGTAAAGCTCGTCCATGAACTTGCGGTCCTGCTCCGACAGCCCTTCCTTCGGCATGTCGGCAGGATCACCCTCGCTGAGCATCTTGTGTATGCGCGCCTTGCGGTCGAGCTGGTTGCGCACAAGAGCCTTGAGATAACGCGGATCGAAAGGCTTGGTGACGTAAGCGTCGGCTCCTACGCCGAGGCCCTCCACCTGCTCGCCTACCGTCGACTTGGCGGTGATGAGAACCACGGGTATGTGGCTGGTACCGATGTCGCCCTTGATCTTGCTGCACAGCTCATATCCACTGGTCTCGCCCATCACCACATCTGACAGGATAATGTCGGGCTGCACCTCAAGGATGTCGGCCAGAGCCGACTCGGCCGAGTATTTGTTCACCACCACATAGTCGTCGGTGAAAATGCTGCGGATATACTGTGCCACGTCTGTATCGTCGTCGACAATCATCATAACCGGCAGCTTGGCCGTGGCGTTGACCGTCTGCCGGTTGTTGTCCACGCGAGTGTCGGTGTCGTTGTAGCCGTCGGTCGGTATCTGCATGATGCCCTCGTCGCGGCTGACATGCTCGTCGGCGGTGTATGCCGCTTCGTCTATAGGCAAAACAAACTGGAAGGTGACGCCGCCCCCGGGCTCGTTGACGACCCATATGTCGCCGTGGTGGAGCATCACCTGCCTCCGCACGTAGTAAAGGCCGATGCCCGTGCCCCAGCCATATTGGTGCTGGCTCTCGGCGTCGTGGGCCTGGTAATAGCGCATGAACACATACTGCAGCTTGTCGGGCTCTATCTGTGGTCCGTTGTTGAAGACCTTCACGCTGACAAAGCCGCCGCAATAATCTTTCAGGTGACTTGTCATCTTTTTGTCGGCATCATTCTTGCCACAGGTCATGGCTATGCGTATTGTGCCGTTGTCGGGCACGTGCTTCAGAGCATTGGTCAGCAGATTGCTCATGATCTTCTCCAGCTTGTCGCGGTCTATCAGCCCGTAGACGTTACCGTCGAGCCCATCAGTCTCCACGGTTATTCCCCTCAGCCTTGCCGATTCGGCAAACACCCGCGCCTGCTGCTTCAGCTCACTGGCAATATCGCCACGCGCCACGCGCAGTCGCAAGGCATCAGTCTCAAGCTTGTTGAAATCGAGCATTTGGTCGATAAGGCGCAACATGCGGTTGACACTCTTGCACACAATGTCGATGGTATGGTGGACTGCTGCAGGCAGCGACTTGTCGTCGCGCAGCACCATCAGCGGACCGGCAATCATCGTAAGCGGATTGCGGAACTCATGCGAGATGTTCGCAAAAAAGTTCATGTTCATCTCGTTTGTGCGGCGGTCGCGCTCGCGCTCGGCCTGTGCCTGCTTGAGCTCCAGACGGTCGGTGCGCTGGCGCAGGTATAAAGTGTTGGCATACCACAACAGCGCCAAGGCACACATTATATAAAAGAATATGGCGGCAGCCGATGCCCACAAGGGCGGCAGGATTGTCAGACTGACCGAGAACTCCGAGAGCGGAGCCTGGCCGGGAGACTGCAATGTCTTGACGTGGAACTTATAGCGGCCCGGCTTAAGGTCGGTGTATTGCACTTTGGTTTTCAGTGTCGGGAGTTGCCAGTCGTTGTATCCCTCAAGCCACGTCTGGTAGAGCAGGCGCCGGCGGTTGCCGTAGTTGGCATTGTTGAAAGCTATGTAAACGTCGTTGTCATGTGAGGAGAACGTGTAGTGTGCACCGTTGGGAATGCCCTCATTGACCAGTTTCCATGTGCCGTCGCTGTTGAGTATCCTTATGCCGGTGACAACAAGATGAGGTTCTTTTTTGTTCTCCCCCTGATGACGTGGCAGCAGGCGGCAACCGTCTGTCGTTGCATACACAATGTTGCTGTCGGTCATGCAACAGCTGCTTATGATGGCGTTCTCTCTGTTGTCGGTTGCAACGTTGTGCGAACTGTACACCATGTGTTTGGTGTCGGGAGCATACATCAGAATATCGGTCTTTGTGCTTATCCACAATTCTCCCTTTCTTCCCTCTACTATTGTCTCCACATCTGCTTTTGGTACAATATCATCGGGAACGAGCCTTCTCTGCTTCATGTCGAGGCGGAAGAGTCCGTTGTGGGGCGTACCGATCCATATGCGGTGGCGCGAGTCCTGCAGCAGTGAGCTCGGGGTGTAGTTGGTGAGAGAGTCGGCATTGGCCAGTTGCAGTGGAAGCACACGGTTCCGCCGGGGGTCGTAGACAGCCGTCTGCATGGAACGCATCACTATGAGCACCCTGCCGTCGGCAAGACGCAGCAGCCGGGCATTCTCATCATACCTTGGGTTGTTGACTTTTATGGAGTCGGGGCGGTCTGACCCGAAAGCACAGCTGATGAGATATGGACTGTTGCTTGTCACTAAGACGCGGTTGCCAATTCTCACCCCGGTGCCTAACAAAGGTCCCAGATTTTCATGTCCAAAAGCCCGCTTCATGATTTTCACCTTGCCGCCTTCCAGTGATGCGGAGAAGATCCGCACCTGAGTTATAAGCCATGCATGAGAGTTGTCGTAGGGAATGATGTCGGTGAGGTCCTGACGGTAGACGGGACTGTCGTTGAAGATGTCGTAGTAACGGTAAGTGTTTGTCTGCCGCGCAGCTCTGTTATAGCAGAAGAAGCCGTCTTCCAGGCCACCGATGATGTTGCCGCCTACTGCGTTTATGCATGTCACGCTTGTGCCGCGGGTATCCTTTGCCAATGGGTAATCACTGTAGCCATGAAGGTTTGGCATCACTTGGAAGCCGCCGTTCTGATAGCCTATCCAACTGTTGTGGTCGGCATCTTCAAACAAGGTTGATATCGTAACATCCTTGTGGTTTAAAAACAGCTCTGTGTCCTTGACCTTAGTCATTTCGGATGTTGACGGGTTCAGCACGTACAGTCCGTGATACCCGCTGTTGATATAGATGCGGTTGTCGGGATGATAGTATAAAGTTGTGGGAAGGATGTCGAGATTCTGCTGCATGAAGATATGGCCCGTGCGCAAGTTGAGGCCGGTGAGCCGCTGCCCTTGCGAGAACCAGATGCTGTCGCCATGATGGTAGGTGTACAACAGGTTGGCCTGTGTATAATATTCCTTGCCGAGCAGCCTTCCGTTTTTGTCGCAATGGCAGAAGTGGTTTGCGGTAATGGCATAGAAGCCGCCCTGGGGGTCTGAATAAATGCGGTTGTTAAAGGAAGACTTTGGGAACGTGAACAGCTTTGACACCTTGTAGTCTTCTATACGGTAAGCAGAAGTGCCATTGTTTACAATCACGGAAGAATCGGGAGCATCAGTGACCTGCACTATGCCGATATTGGAACCGGGTATCGTGAAACTGTGGAAGCGGAAAGGCCCCGTGTAGCAGGCCACACCGGTTTTCGTGCCTACCCACATCGTACCGTGCAGGTCGCGGTGGATGCACTGTATATAGTTGTCGCCAATGGTGGCGCTGTCGCTTTCGTCATGATAGAGTTGGATGAAGCCGCCCGAGCCGTTGAAAACATTCAGACCGTCGGCGGTACCTATCCACATAATGCCAAGAGAATCTTGCCCGAATGCAGTGATGTGTTGGGATGACAATTGCTGGCTGTGCTGGAATTTCGTCGCCTGCACCACAATTCTTGAGGTCCTCAGTCGGTTAGGGTTGACAAAGTAGGCCAAAAGAAGCATTGCCTGAATGGCAACGACAACAATCAGTATGGTCTTTTTCCTCATTGAGATTTAGTTTTTAGTGCCACAAAATTAATAAAAAGCAGGTTGATTTGTTTAGTTTTATGCCATCTTTTGTATAAAAAAGAACATGAGCAGCCAAACATTGCAAAAAACGAAAACTTTTTTATGAAAAGAAAAGCCCTTTTGTTTGATTTCAAACATCGATAATTCTTAATAAAACTAATGCAAATATAATTTCCGCTAACTTTGCCGGCATAAAACAGAAAGAAAAACATAAACTCCTAAAACCAAAAAATCATGAGAAAACCAAGCAAGTATTTCTATGCCGGCCTTATCGCCCTGGCCCCTCTTTCTGCAGTTGCTCAAGAGAACACCGAGAAGAAGGGAACAGCCGCACAGACCAACAGTGCATCTCAGCAGACCGACCGTCAGGCTCAGAGCATGTTGCTCAATGCCTCCACTGATAATGGCGGCCCGCGAGAGATCAACATTGGACTGCCGTCCGACTTGGCTGGAACCACCATTCTTGAGAATGGCATTCCCGTGACTTACGACTATCAGTCGCAGTCGGGCAACAAGGTGTGGCGTGCCGACGGCAGTTTCTCACGCATGAGTTCGATGAACCTTTATAAGACTGCCATCTGGAACGGTACCATTGGCGTGGCAATGGCATCAGAGTCGGGCAAGGGTGCCGACAAGCTTGGCGGAGCCGTCACCTACCAGACCAACACCTTCGGCCTTCAGCGTGTCATGGGAAAAGTCTCGTCGCCTATCGGCAACAATGGCTGGAGGGCACAGCTGAGCATGTTCCTCAACTACGACCCGTCGAGCATGCGGGCCAAGTTTTCACGCTATACCGACAAGACGCAGGAAGTGCGCTTCTACATTGGCCGCAAATATGCCAAAGGCGAATTCGGCCTGCAATACAAGTTCTTCAACACCGAGGGCTGCACACAGTGGAACTATAACCCGTATGTGTATCACGAGGACGGCACGGTGACAAAGTACAACGGCATGAAGATTGGCTCCACCACTTATATAGAGAGCAGCGGCAAGCTCTATCCGCACAACATCTGGACAGGCGAGCAGCAGGAGCTCGACGTTCTGAAAGGCACGGGGTCTACTTCTCACATCTTCGACATCATAGGCAACCACACCTTCGACAACAACGTCAAGTTCAACTACACCGTGCGTTGGCATCTTGCCAGCTCCGGATTCCTCAATCCTAACACCGGCACCATTTTCAACACCGAGTCGCAGAGCTCAAGCAACCGTTATGTCTATGTTGACCACCCCGACCAGGTGTACACCGGCTATATCCAGAAAGGTCAGAATGCCATCTCCGGCAAATGGGCCAAGTGGGGCATCGGCAGCCGCTTCGAGTTCTCGAAGGCCGTGAAAAACAACAAGTGGACGGCTGGCGTCACTGAGCATTTCCTCAATGCCAGCAATGCCTACCGCTCTGTCTATGCCACATACATGACCGTTGAGGACCAGCCTGTGGCATTGCTCCACCAGACACTTGCCAACGGCCAATGGACCAACGGCACAAGCAACACGTGGGGAGCTGAGAATGCCAACAGCGCCATACAATACTACAGCGGTTTCGACGGTAAGTTTGCAGGCTACATCATGGACACATGGAAGTTCGCACCCCGTTGGACTCTTGACCTCGGCGGCCGTCTGGAGTGGCAGCACATCAACGGTTGGTGGGCACCCAAGAGCTATCGCGAGCGCACAACCGATGCAGCAGGGGTGACAACGATGATTCTCACAGGCCGCGAGAAGCTGAAGAAAGATTATCTCAACAAGAGTATCGCTGCCAATCTCGTGTGGAACGCTTTCCAAAACGGCGGCTTTACGGCTGACGCCATGTATGCACAGGTCGGCGGCAACCTCAGCAACTATGCACAGGCTGTAGACCCCGAAGTGAAGCAGAGCGGCACACAGGCCTACTCGGTAGGTGTTTACTACAATGGCAAGGTGATAGACGTGACCTCAAAGCTCAACTATATAAAGCGCAACAACTACCTCTTCGCCGGCAACTTCGAGAATCCTAATGAGGTGACTGAGATCGAGCGTGCAACCGTACACTACGACGTGCACACACTCGGCTGGACAACCGACATGAACGTGCGTCCTTTCAAGGGCTTCACGCTCCACTTCCTCATGACCATACAGAACCCCAAATACGGCAACTTCAAGTTCGACCTCTTCAACGGAACACAGACCTACGACTACACCGGCATGGTTGTGCGCGGCGTGTCAAAGTTCCTTCTTGAGATTGACCCGAGCTACCGTTTCAACAAGTTCCGCATATGGGCAAGCGCACGCTATTTCAGCAAGCAGTATGCCTGCTTCTCAGACGCACTCTACTTTGCCCCCCGTTGGGAAACATTCGCCGGTGTCGACTACAACCCGACAAAGAAGATAGGCTTCTCGGTAAACGTTGTCAACCTGCTCAACCAGACCGGTGCACAGGGTAGCATAGCCGGTGCAAACACCATCACCCAGGATGCAGCACCAAAGTATTACGACAAGGTGCTCTCCGGCACATTCATCCGCCCGTTCCAAATCGAGTTCAAGACTACCGTGAAGTTCTAAAGGCGTGTTCTATAATAAATGACCGGCCTGCACGACCGGTCATTTACAACTTAAAGACAAGCATCTATGACACAATTCAATATCCCTCGCAGCGCCACCGTGCTGGCATCGCTCACGGCCGGAGCGTCGGGCCTGATGGCCCAGCAGGCCAAGGCCGACCTCAGCGCACAGCGCAACAGCAGTCGCCCGAACATAGTCTTGGTCATCTCTGAGGACCTCAGTCCACGCTGGCACTGCTTCGGCGACCCTATAGCACGCACGCCCAATCTCGACGCTCTTGCCGAAGAGGGCGTGCGGCTCACCAACGTGCACACCATGTGCGGCGTATCGGGTCCATCGCGTTCAGGTCTCGTGACCGGCATCTTCCAGAACTTCACCAACATGCCGCACATGCGGTCGTGCCAATACAGCAAAGGTCCTTACTACGCCGTGCCGCAGCCCGACGTGAAAGGCTATCCCGAACTGCTGCGACGCAGCGGTTACTTCACCTATTGCGACGTGAAGTTCGACTACCAGTTCACCTCTCCTACTGCACCCGGTGCCTTCTCCCTCTTCAATGAAATAGAGAATGGCGGCTACAGCGACATCAATGCCCACAAGCTCAAACCCCGCTGGCGCGAGTACGACATGAAAGGGCGGCCGTTCTACTTCAACTATAACCCGCAGATAACCCACGAGTCGGGACTCTTCCGCCCCGACGACCCCACGATGCCCAAGTGGGGTCTCGCCAGCGCCAAGAGGCAGGCCGAGATGCGCGAACTGTATAAAGACCGCATAGTGCCGACAGACCCGAAGAAGGTGACAACCAAGCCTTTCTTCATCGACACCAAGGCATCGCGCAAGGAGATAGCTCTCTTCTACGACAACATCCAGGTCATGGACTGCGAGGTGGGAGACCTTATCAAGAATCTGAAGGAAGACGGACTGTGGGACAACACCATCCTCATAGTCACCACCGACCACGGCGACTGCCTGCCGCGCAGCAAGCGCGACATCTACAACTCGTCAACGCATGTACCGATGATTGTACACGTGCCCGACAAGTACCGCCCGGCATGGCTCGGCGCCGACGGCACCGCCAACGACCGCCTCATCTCCTTCGAGGATCTGCCCGTGACATTCCTCAACATCGCCGGCGTGCCGGTGCCTGAACAGCTCCACGGCATCAACCTCGCTCAGGACAATCCCGAGAAGCGCGAATTCTTCTATGTCAACCGTGCCCGTCAGGCCGGAGCCCAGTGGCAGTCGTATGCAGTGCAGGACAACGACTACGAGTATATCCGCAACCTCTCCGACGACCCCAATGGTTTCAGCCTACCCTACCGCAACATCCTTTCAACCGTGAAAGACCTTAATGCCGCCCACGACAAGGGCACGTTGCCCGAAGACATGAAGAGCTGGTATGAGAAGCGGCCGGTGGAGGAACTCTACGACCTGAAGAACGACCCCAACGAGTTTCATAATATCGCTGCCGATCCAGCCTATGCACAACAGCTGAACCGCTTCCGCAAGGCTCTCGACAACTTCCGCGACCGTGGCAACGATGCCATGCTCATGCCCGAGGACTCGTTGAGGAAGGCATGCCTCGACGAGAACGGCAACCAGAGAGTGACGGAGTCGCCTTATGTCACGCAGGACGAAATCAACCGCAAGGTCTACATCTCAAACCTCACCGACTATGCCTCGATAGGCTACAGCTTCGACGGAAAGTTCTGGGAACTCTACACCAAGGCGTTCTCTGTGCCGGCCGATGCTGACAAGGTCTATGTGAAAGCCGTCAGATACGGATGGAAAGAGTCGGAGACAAAAACATACAGCTTAAAACATTAAAAACTAATAGACACCATGATCAACCATAACATTCAACGCAGCGCCGCCTTGCTGGCATCGCTCACAGCAGGCACCACGGGCCTTATGGCCCAGCAGGCAAAGTCGGACCTCAGTGCAGAGCGCAACGGCGACCGCCCCAACATAGTAATTGTCATCTCCGAGGACCTCAGCTCCCGCTGGGGCTGTTTCGGCGACAAAGTGGCCCACACGCCCAATCTCGACGCCCTTGCCCAAGAGGGCGTGCGCTTCACCAACGTGCACACCATGGCGGGTGTGTCGGGTGCGTCGCGCTCAGGCCTCATCACCGGCGTGTTCCAGAACTTTACCAACATGCCTCACATGCGTGCCATGAGCTGTCCCGACGGCAAGTATTTCGCAACGCCGCCTGCCAACATCAAGGCCTACCCCGAACTGCTGCGCCGCAACGGCTACTTCACCTACTGCGACGTGAAGTTCGACTACCAGTGGACGACACCGGCTGCTCCGGGTGCCTTCACCATCTTTGACGAGGTTGAAGACCGCAACCAGCTGGAGGCCTACTGCCTGATGCCGAGGTGGAGAAACTACGACTTGAAAGGCAAGCCCTTCTTCTTCAACTATAATCCGCAGATTACCCACGAGTCGGGACTCTTCTTCTCCGACGACCCTACCCTCTCCGACTTTGAGCGCGGCAACCCGCTGAAGTGGGACAAGATGCGCGAGATGTATAAGGACCGCGTCGTGCCTACTGACCCGAAGAAGGTAGACGTAGGCGAGTTCTATCTCAACAAAAAAGGCTCGCGCAAGGAGATAGCACGCTTCTACGACAACATACAGATCATGGACTGCCAGGTAGGCGACCTCATAAAGAATCTGAAGGAAGACGGACTGTGGGACAACACCATCCTCATAGTCACCACCGACCACGGCGACTGTCTGCCGCGCGCCAAGCGTGAGGGTTACGATTCAGGCACACGCGTGCCCATGATCATGCACGTGCCCGCCAAGTACCGTCCGACATGGATGCCTGCCGACGGACAGACCAGCGACCGCCTCATCTCCTTCGAGGACCTGACGCCTACGCTTCTCGGCTGGGCCGGAGCTCCGATTCCATCTTACATGAGGGGCATAGACCTGTCGAAGAACAACCCCAAGACACGCGAGTATGTCTTCGCCGACCGCGGACGCATGGACAACCTCTACCTCAATGCTTTCTTCGTGCAGAACACCAAGTTCCAGTATGTGCGCAACCTCACAAAGACACCTAACGGCGCAAAGATTCCTTACCGCGAGCACCTGCTCACTATGAAGGACCTGCGCGAAGCCTACGACAAGGGCAAACTGAAGGAAGGTATGAAGGAATGGTTTGAGGACCGCCCTGTAGAGGAGTTCTACGACCTGACGAAAGACCCGTACGAGCTGCACAATGTCATCAACGACCCTGCCTATGCCGCAGAGATTGCAAAGATGAGAAATGTGATGGACGACTGGCGTGACCAAGGCAACGATGCCACCATCATCCCCGAGAAGGAGCTGCGCGCTTCGATGCTCGATGCCAACGGACAGCAGAAGACCACGCTGCAGCCTGTGGTTTCACAGGATGAAATAAACCACAAGGTCTATGTAACCAACCTCACCGACTACGCCTCTATCGGCTACAGCTACGACGGCAAGCATTACGATGTCTACACCAAGGCACTGACCGTACCTGCCGGTGTCGACAAGATCTATGTCAAGGCCGTGCGCTATGGCTGGAAAGAATCAAAACCTGTGGAATTTAGCATCAAGCACTGATGAGAAGACCATTATTCACCTCCGCCCTGATCTCGGGCTTTGCTCTGGCAACCCTCGCCGCCGTGCCTCACTTCAAGAACATACGCAAGACCATCTCGCGTATGACCGTCAGTGAGAAGGCACATATCGTGATGGGTTCCGGCAAGGCCGGAGCCCAGGGCGGCGATGCCGTCGTCGGGGCCACTACCGGCGGCATTCTGCCAGGAGCAGCATCCACATCGTGGCCCATTGAGCGGCTCGGCATACCGGCCATAGCCTATACCGACGGCCCGGCAGGCGTTCGCATCAACGCCCTCCGCGACAGCGACAACGCCACTTACTATTGCACCCATTTCCCCATTGCCACACTGCTGGCATGCACATGGGACACCAACCTCGTGGAGACAGTGGGTACGGCTATAGGCAACGAGGCACGCGAGTATGGCTCCGACATACAGCTCGCACCGGCAGTGAACATCCACCGCAACCCGCTCTGCGGACGCAACTTCGAATACTACTCGGAAGACCCGGTCGTGGCGGGCAAGATTGCGGCAGCCTACATCAGGGGCGTGCAGAGCCAGGGCATAGGCACGAGCATAAAGCACTTTGCCGTGAACAACCAGGAGACCAACCGCCAGAATGTTGACGCAAGGCTCACCACACGCGCCCTGCGCGAGATTTATCTGAAGCCGTTCGAGATAGCCGTAAAGGAGGCAAAGCCGTGGACAGTGATGTCGTCGTACAACTACATCAACGGCCGCTATGCCTCGCAGAGCCCCGAACTGCTCACCACCATCCTGCGCGACGAGTGGGGATTCGACGGAGTGGTGATGACCGACTGGTTTGGCGGCCAGAACGTGGTCGAGCAGATGGCGGCGGGCAACGACCTGCTCATGCCCGGCCGGTCGGCGCAGTACGACTCGTTGATGACCACCATGAACGACGGACGCATGAACATGAAGGATGTGGACCGCAACATCGACCGCTTCCTGACTCTGCTGAAGAAGACGCAACACTATAAAGACTACCAGTTCTCCAACAAGCCGGACCTCAAGGCTCATGCCGAAGTTACACGCAATTCGGCATCGGAGGGCATGGTGCTGCTGAAGAACGCCGGCAACACCCTGCCGCTGGCCCAGGGCACAAGCAGCATTGCACTCTACGGCTGCACCTCCTACCGCTTCATCGCCGGCGGCACTGGCTCGGGCAACGTGCAGAGGGCTTACACCGTGTCGCTGCTCGACGGCCTGCGCAATGCCGGATACGCCACCGACAAATCGCTGGAAAACCGTTATCAGGAATATATACCCAAGGCGTTGGAGAAAATACCCGCTCCTACCGGCAAATTTGCCGCATTCCTCTCCAAGGCTCTGCCGCCGGAGTTCACCTTCTCCACATCCGACATGGAAAAGCAGGCACGCGACAACGACATAGCCATAATAACCATCGGCCGCCAGTCGGGAGAGTTTCTTGACCGCAGCCTCAACGACTTCTATCTGTCGTCGTCGGAGTACCGCCTCATGAGCCAGGTGTGCCGCACCTACCACAAGGCCGGCAAGAAGGTGGTGGTGCTGCTCAACATTGGCGGTGTAATAGAGACCGCCTCGTGGCGCGACATGCCCGATGCCATACTCTGTGCATGGCAAGGCGGACAGGAGGGCGGCAACAGTGTGGCCGACATTCTCTCGGGCAAGGTGACACCGTCGGGCAAGCTCTCCATGACCTTCCCGACAGATTATTATGACGTGCCGTCGGCAAACGACTTCCCCTCGGAGGGCATACAGACGGTGTTCAGCATAAACAACACCGGCGAGAAGCAGATGACGCGCAAGAACATCGACTACACCGACTACACCGAAGACATCTTCGTGGGCTACCGCTACTACGACACATTCGGCAAGGATGTGGCCTATCCCTTCGGTTTCGGTCTGAGCTACACCACCTTTGCCTACAGTGGAGCTGATGTGAAACGCAGCGGCGACAGCTACCAGATAAGCGTGACCGTGACAAACAACGGCAGCCGTGAAGGCAAGGAGGTTGTGGAGGTATATTCGGCATCGCCTGCCTACAAGGCACTTGACATGCCGGAGAAGGAGCTGAAAGCCTTTGCCAAGACGCGCCTGCTGAAGCCCGGCGAGAGCCAGACGCTAACGATGACCGTCAAGGCGCAGGATCTGGCGCGTTTCGATGCCGAGGCCTCGGCTTGGAAAACCGACGCAGGCGAGGTAGACTTCCTCATAGGTGCGTCGTCGCGCGACATACGCGCACGGCTGAAGTCGGAGCAGAAGACCTCGGTGACACCGGTGCACAGAGTGCTGGAGCCGGAGACGGAACTCAAGGTCTTATCAACCTCAGACTCCGCCGCTTACTGACAATAAACGTGAACACTCCGTCGCGCGTGAGCACATTCTCCTGATAGGTCAGCTTCTCACGGCTGCCGTCAGGATAATGCAGGACAATGGTCCGCTTGCCGCGCGTGGCGTAGGTTCCCGTGAGCCGCACCATCTTCTGCGAGTCGCCGTCGTAGGCGTTGAACACGAAGGTGCTGTCGCTGTGGAAGTTGATGTCGATGATGGCTTCGAGAATCTCGAAGTCGTGAGGCTGATACCAGTCGCCCTGAATCTTCTGCCAAAGGCCGCACGCCGGCTTCGAGGCCATAGCGCCAATGCTGACGCTGATGAGTAAAAACAAGAGTAAGCGTTTCATAACTGCAAAATTAATACTATTTTCTCTTAAGTAGCAAGGAAACAACAAGTTGGTAAAAGAAAAATCAACGGGTATTCACCTTGTTATCATTTATATTCCACGAGTAGACATCTTATCATGAACTATAAACTTTTGCTCCTCCCGATTATTGCATCCGGTGCCAGCACGGCGGAGGCCCAAACCGACCCCAACCACCCCAATATCGTGTTCGTACTTGCCGACGACATGGGCTTCTCCGGCATTCACGCCTGGGGAGGCAACGACATACCAAGCCCCAACATAGACTACCTTGCCGACAACGGCATCGTGTGCGACAACTACCGCACCACACCTATAAGCTCGGCAACGCGGGCATGCATCATGACCGGAAAATACCAGCAGGGCGTGGGCCTGAACCACATCTATTCCGAAGTAGACCCTATGGACGGCCTCGACCCCGCCAAATACCCGTCGTTCGCCAAAGTGCTGCAGTCGTCGGGCTACACCACCGGACTGATAGGCAAGTGGCACCTGGGACAGGACATCAAGTTCAATCCCCTCAACCACGGCTGGGACGTGTGGCACGGCTACACAATGGGAAACATCGACTTCCAGTCGCACTACAACACTCTGCACCAGATTGACTGGTGGGACGGAAAGAAGAAGAAAGACGAACCGGGCTATGTCACCACGCTCATCAACCGCCACTCGTGCCAGTTTATCAAGGATGCCGTGGCAAAGAAGAAGCCGTTCTTCCTCATGGTGTCCGAGAATGCCGTACACGTGCCCATGCAGGGACCCAACGACCCGGCAGTGCGCACCGACTCGACATGCCCTTACCGCAACGACATCGACATGAGCGATACCGAGTACCGGCGCGTCTACCAGGACATGGTGCGCGAGATGGACAAGGGCGTGGGTGAGATAATGCAGACTTTGCGCGAGCAGGGCGTGCTTGAGAACACCATAATCATCTATACCTCCGACAACGGCGGCGAGCAGGTGGCAGCCGACAAATACCCGGGCAACAACGGTTATTTCCGCGGAACGAAGGGCAGTGCCTACGAGGGCGGATGCCGTGTGCCGCTCATCTTCTACTACCCGAAAGAATGGGGACACCGCCGCAACAACGAGCCAATGGATGTCATCGACCTCATGCCGACGTTCCTCGACATGTGCGGTATATACAACCCGCGCAAGGTCGACGGCGTTTCGCTGCTGCCCACCTTGCTCCATGGCAAGCCCATGCCTGCGCGCAAGCTCTACGACTCGCTCACGGGATGGATGAATGTAGTAGACGGCAGCTGGAAATGCATATGGGAGAAAGACAAAGACGGCAACGACAAACTGGAGCTGTACAACCTGTATACCGACCGCAACGAGGAGCACGACCTCGCCCAAATGTACCCGGAGAAGGCAAAGGCATATAAGGCCGACATGCAACGATGGTGGGAAAACACCACTAAGGGCACACGCCTCGAGGGCCGCACGGCATGGAACTCGGGCTGGATAGTGGAGCTCAAGGAGAAACTTGCCAAAGAGGGCAAGACGCTGCAAGACCTGCCGTTCTTCCAGCAGGCTCAGGGCAAGACGCTGATGAACCCCGTGAAGAAGAAATAAGCTTCATCCGACATTTGGAGTGGTGTGCCGGACAAAACAAAACATCTGTGTGTGGGTTGTGAATGTAAAGATTTATAGCAAGATTTTAACACTTGGGGGGCACACCATCCAGAGCGGCCGAAGAGGCTCCGAAGTGTTAAAAAGGGCACTTTCAAGCCATTTTTACCTCCAAAAACCATGAAATCGGGTCGCGATAGTAGCACTATCGCGACCCGATTCTAACGTAAAGGCACTGCGATTCTAACGTAAAGGCACCGCGATTCTAACGTAAAGCCGAATCAAAAGCTCTTTTTTAGGCCATGTTCAAGACCATGAAAAACATAACAGCCTATCTGTCAAGATATTATATAATATCCGCAAAAATCGCTCAAATGCGCACGAGAGGAAATGTTTTTCAAAAAAATCGATTTTCAGAGAGCCTTTTGTTGTGATTTTTCATCTGTTTTATCTTCAATCCTTATTTGAATTAATTGGTGCCCGGTAAAATTTCCTCATATCAATGAAGATGTTAAGTGTGGTACCTTTATACTACTTCTTGGCGTGTAGGGCTTTCAACTATAGTGTGTAGGGGCTTCGAGGAGGGCCAATGTGCTTAACA
>CAZXGQ010000067.1:0-19115 GCA_964640415.1 uncultured Prevotella sp. | reverse complement strand
AGCCTTTTGTTGTGATTTTTCATTGCCCTTGCAGATTCGCATAGGCATTATTTATGGGCACCACAAAATTTGTCGGATGCGCCTCTTGCTTTCGCATTAGCATGTCCATAAGATGACGTCAAACCCTCACTTGCAACGAATTATCGGGAAAGTTAATGAAAGTTTGAAATAAATGATTAACTTTGCAAGAATTAATGTCTAAACAGTCCCGAATGGATGAAAAGAGATTTTCGCTATTAAGCCATTTGCAATATCCTGCCGACTTGAGAAGACTCGGCGTGGGTCAGTTGCCTGAGGTGTGCAACGAATTGCGGCAAGACATCATCGAGGAAGTGTCGGTCAATCCCGGGCACCTCGCCTCCAGTCTTGGCGTGGTCGAGCTCACCGTGGCGTTGCATTACGTGTTTGACACGCCCGACGACCGCATCGTGTGGGACGTGGGCCATCAAGCCTATGGCCACAAGATTCTCACGGGACGCCGCGACAGCTTCTTCTCAAACCGCAAGTTTGGCGGCATACGCCCGTTCCCCACACCGCTGGAGAGCGAGTACGACACGTTCACGTGCGGCCATGCCTCCAACAGCATCTCGGCGGCGCTCGGCATGGCCGTGGCGGCGAAGAAAAACGGCACCCCCAACAGGCACGTGGTGGCGGTAATAGGCGACGGCGCCATGAGCGGAGGCCTCGCCTTTGAGGGTCTCAACAACGTGTCGTCTACGCCAAACGACATACTTATCATCCTCAACGACAACGACATGTCGATAGACCGTGCCGTGGGCGGAATGGAGAAGTATCTCATCAACCTCGATGTCAACGAGACCTACAACCGCTTGCGTTTCAAGGCATCGCAATGGCTTCACGGCAAGGGCTATCTCAACGACGACAGGCGCAAGGGAATAATAAGGCTCAACAATGCGCTGAAGAGCGCACTGTCGCACCAACAGAATATCTTTGAGGGCATGAACATACGCTACTTCGGGCCTTTCGACGGCAACGACGTGGAGGAACTGGTGCGTGTGTTGAGGCGTGTGAAAGACATGAAAGGCCCCAAGCTGCTGCATCTGCATACCGTAAAAGGCAAGGGTTACGCTCCGGCCGAAAAGAACGCCACGGTGTGGCATGCACCCGGACGCTTCGACGCGGCCACGGGAGAGCGCATCAGCGATGCCTCCGGCCGCCAGCCCATGAAATACCAGGACGTGTTCGGACAGACCTTGCTGGAACTGGCAAGGCAGAACCCGCATATCGTAGGTGTGACACCAGCCATGCCTACGGGCTGCTCTATGAACATCATGGCAAAGGAGATGCCTGCACGCGTGTTCGACGTGGGCATTGCCGAGGGTCACGCGGTGACCTTCTCGGGAGGCATGGCAAAAGACGGGTTGCAGCCCTTCTGCAACATCTACAGCGCCTTTGCCCAGCGCGCCTACGACAATATCATCCACGATGTAGCCATACTCAATCTGCCGGTGGTGCTTTGCCTCGACCGTGCGGGACTCGTCGGCCAGGACGGCCCCACCCATCACGGAGCGTTCGACATGGCAGCCCTCAGGCCAGTGCCCAACCTCACCATCGCCTCTCCCATGGACGAGCACGAGCTGCGCCGGCTGATGTATACGGCACAGTTGCCCGGCAAAGGCACGTTCGTGATACGCTATCCTCGCGGCAGAGGAGTCTACCCGGTGTCGAAGGAGAGCGACTGGCGGTGCCCACTCGAGGAGATAGCCGTGGGCACCGGACGATGCGTGCACGAAGGCTCGGAGGTGGCCGTGGTAACGATTGGCCCGATAGGCAACGACATGGAAGCCGTGATCTCAAGCATGGACAAGACCGAAGCTGCCAAGGTGGCGCATTACGACTTGCGCTTCCTGAAGCCCTTGGACGACAAGCTGCTGACGGAGATAGGCGAGAAGTTCGACAGGATAATAACTGTGGAGGACGGCGTCCGCATGGGCGGAATGGGTTCCGCCGTGCTCGAATGGATGTCGGACCATGGCTATTCGCCCAACGTAAAGCGTCTCGGCCTGCCCGACGACTTCGTGGAACACGGCACGGTGGACGAGTTGCGGAAGGTCTGCGGGCTCGACAACGACAGCATGCGCAAAGTGATTGAAGAAACGCTATGAAGATTATCATAACAGGGGCATATGCCATAGGAACCCATCTGGCGCGACTTCTCTCACGCAACCAGGAAGAGATAACCATCATCGACGAAGACCAGGAACGCCTCGACAAGATTGGGGCCGACTACGACTTGCTCACGTTGTGCGGATCGGCTTCGAGCGTCAAGACCCTTATCGAGGCGGGAACAGGCAACGCCGACCTCTTCATCGCCGTGTCGCCCGATGAAAACGAGAACATAAACAGTTGCATCCTTGCCCATGCCCTTCATGCGAAGAAGACTGTGGCGAAGGTCAACGATGCCGAGTATGTGGAGGAAAACATACGCCTGTTCTACCAGGACCTTGGCGTGGATGTACTCATCTACCCGGAGATATTGGCGGCAAGGGAGATAATCAATGGCTTGAAGATGTCGTGGGTGCGCCAAAGATGGGATGTCCACGGCGGTGCATTGGTGATGCTGGCAATAAAGCTTCGCGAGAACTGTCAGATTCTGAACCAGCCGCTCAAAGTGCTGTGCGGCCCCGACGACCCTTACCACGTGGTGGCGATAAAGCGCCGCACGGAGACGATAATCCCAGGTGGCAACGACGAGCTCCATTGCTATGACCTCGCCTATTTCATGACCACCAAACAATACATACCTTATATACGCAAGATTACAGGCAAGGAAGGCTATGCCGACGTGCGCAATGTAATCTTCATGGGGGGAGGCATGACCACGGTGCGCACATTGCAGTCGATGCCCGAATACATGAACTCCAAAATCATAGAGATAGACCCCGACCGGTGTGAAGAACTGAACCAGCTCGTAGACGACAAGACGCTCGTCATACAAGGCGATGCGCGCGACACCTCGCTGCTTGAAGACGAGGGCATAAAGAACACACAGGCTTTCGTGGCACTCACAGGCAATGCCGAGACCAATGTCCTCGCTTGTCTCACGGCCAAGCGGCTCGGCGTGCGCAAGACGGTGGCCGACGTTGAGAACATCGACTACGCGGCGATGGCGGAAGGTCTCGACATCGGCACAATAATCAACAAGAAAGCCATTGCCGCCAGCCGTATATACCAGTTCATGCTCGATGCCGACGTGCTCAACGTCACATTCCTTATGTCGGCCAATGCCGACGTGGCTGAGTTTGTGGCGAAAGAAGACTCAAAGGTCACCAAACTGCCGGTGAAGGACCTCAAACTGCCGTCCGACATAACGATTGGCGGACTCGTGCGAAACAACGAGGGAATGCTGGTGAATGGCAACACGCGCATCGAGGCGGGCGACCACGTGGTGGTGTTCTGCCATGGCGTGAACATGAAGGCATTGGAAAAATATTTCAATCCGCCGAAGAAGATTTCGGCCATAGCCCGCGAGCTGCTGAATAAGTTGTCGTTATGATCAATTTCCGTTTTATATATAAAATCCTTGGAGGCTTGCTTTTTCAAGAAGCGGTCTCCATGCTTCTCTGTATGGGCGTGGCGTTGTGGTATGGCGAAGACGACATCCTGCTTTTCGCCTCTTCCGCACTCATAACCATCATTGCGGGCCTGGTGCTGAAGTTTTTCGGCCAGAATGCCGGCAACGGGTTCTCGCGCCGCGACTCTTATCTCCTGGTGACGCTCGTATGGATTGTCTATTCCCTTTTTGGTACGTTGCCTTTCATGCTGGGTGGCTACATCCACAGTTTTACGGATGCCTATTTCGAGGCCATGTCGGGCTTTACCACGACAGGCGCCACAATCATCGACAATGTGGAGGCATTGCCCCACGGCATACTCTTCTGGCGGTCGCTTACCCAGTGGATAGGAGGCTTGGGCATAGTGTTCACCGTGATAGCCTTTATACCATCCATGGCGGGAAGCAGCGGCAGCATAAGGGTGTTTGGTGCAGAGTCGACAGGACCGTTCAAGTCGAAGCTTCAGCCAAAACTCTCAACGAGTGTACGTTTCATTTGGCTCGTATATCTCGTCCTCAGTGTCTGGTGCTTCGTGAGCTACATGGTGTTTGGCATGAATTGGTTTGAGGCTGCCAACTACACCATGACAACGGTGGCAACGGGAGGCATGGGCGTAAACAACAGTTCTACGGAGCATTTCCAGTCGCCGGCATTGGAATATGTCACAACGTTCTTTTGTTTCGTTTCGGGCACCAACTTCACATTGCTCTATCTGTCAATGTTCAAGGGAAAGGTGAAGTCGTTGTTCCGTGACACTGAATTCAGGTTCTATGTCTGCATGGTGGCAGCATGCACGGCGTTCATAATGGCTGAGCTCATCGTGGAGAACCATTATGCCGTAGAGCATGCCTTCCGTTCGGCAATATTCCAAGTGGTGTCGTTCATCACAACCACGGGCCTGTTCAACGACGATGCAGCGGCTTGGCCTCATGCCACATGGGTCGTGTTGACGGTTTGCATGTTTTTCGGGGCTTGTTCAGGCTCCACCACAGGAGGCTTGAAATGCGTGCGCTGCGTTATGATATTCAAGTTGCTCCGCAACGAGCTGATACAGCGCATCCACCCTTCCGCCGTGTTGCCGTTGAAGATTGGCGACATCAACGTGCAAAACAGGCAGAGGGTGTCGTTGTTGGCCTTTGTCACGGCTTATCTCATGCTGTTCTTCATGTTTGCCTTCGTAATCGTGGCGGCAGGCGTGGACAACACCAATGCCATAACAATATGCTTTAGTTGCCTGAGCAACGTGGGACCAACGTTGGGCACGGAGATAGGGCCAACGATGTCTTGGTCGCAGTTGCCGTGTTTCATCAAGTGGCTCTGCTCGTTCATGATGCTTGTGGGTCGCTTGGAGATATTCACGGTGCTGGTGGTGCTCACTCCTGCTTTTTGGAACAAGAACAAATAGAGGACCTCTTGATCTTCCACCATGCGAACCAACCGCAGGCTACGGCGAATGCCACTATGCCAAGGCCATAGCCGACCCAGCCTTGCAGTCCGAGAAACTGTTTGGATACAAAAACGTATGTTGAGCAAACAGTAGTCATGAACAGGGCGGGTATAAGGGTTACGGCATAGCACTTTTTATGCTTCACGAGGTAAACGGTTATGGTCCAAAGCGTGAACACGCTGAGCGTTTGGTTGGCCCACCCGAAATACTGCCATATGACGTTGAAGCCATCCGGATTCTCCATTTGCCACACAAGCAACAGCATGGCAGCAACAAACATTGGTATACACACGTAGAGGCGGCGCTGTTTTGACTGTTGCTCAATGCCGAGGGCCTCTGCCACTATCAGGCGTGCGCTGCGGAAAGCCGTATCGCCGCTGGTGATAGGTGCAGCCACGACTCCGAGCAGCGCCAGTACGCCGCCAAACACGCCAAGCCAGTTGGTACAAATGAACTGCACCACCTTAGGCGCGGTAAAGAACTGTACGAGCGACTTGCCTCCGTCTACTTGATCCAGGAACTCATGTGCCACGTTTGCAGGCACGACCTCGCGCCAACCGCCGTAATAGAAGAAATACATGGACACCGTTGCCCATATCAAGGCGACGATACCTTCGGTTACCATTGCTCCGTAGAAGATTGCACGGCCTTGGTACTCGCTCTTCATGCAGCGGGCCATGAGTGGGCTTTGGGTGGCATGGAAACCGCTTATAGCTCCGCAGGCAATGGTGAGAAAGAGGCAGGGGAAGAGCGGATTCTTGGCCATATAGCTCTCTGAACCGAGCCAGGCTGGATTGCTGTTGAAGTTGCTCGTGCCAAGGTCGCTCCACAGTTCAGGAAGGTCAGGCATCTTGATGAACAGGTCCACCATCAGTGCCACTGCCATGAACATCAGCGAGAAAGCGAACAAAGGATAGATCTTGCCTATGATCTTGTCGATAGGCAGCATCGTGGCGATGACATAATAGATGAAGATAGCTGCAATCCACAGCGTTTGCGATCCGCACAAACTGTTAAGGATGATGGCAGGACTGTAAACGAACACGACACCAACCATCATCAGAAGCAGCACGGTGAACAGAAGCGCGACTTTTTTCGTTCTCTTGCCCAAATATTTGCCAACCAGCTCCGGCAGGCTCGCGCCGTTGTTGCGCACTGAGAGCATGCCGCTAAGATAGTCGTGGGTGGCTCCGGCGAAAATGCAGCCAAACACTATCCACAGATACGCCACAGGACCGTACCACGCTCCCATTATGGCTCCGAAGATAGGGCCGGTGCCGGCGATGTTGAGAAACTGGATCATGAAGATCTTCCAGCCAGGCAATACCACATAGTCTATGCCGTCGCCATGTGCCACGGCTGGCGTAGGTCGGTTGTCGGGACCGAAAACGTGTTCCACAAATTTACCGTAGGCCAGATAGCCCACTATCAATGCTATCAAACTGAGAACAAAGGATATCATGGTTTTGTTATTATTTGTTTGTAATTTGCATGGTTTTGTATTGTTTCAATGCGATTCTCAACGGTAAGGTTTTCAATCGTAATGCAAAGATACATATTATAATTGAAACAAGCCAACAGTGCGTGGCTAATTTGTCTAAGAAGTTATAAATATGTTAAAACAAGAAAAAGACAATCCTATCGGCAAACGTCTTGCCGGCAGGATTGTCTTTTTCTTGTTTGTATTGTCTAAAATCAGGGTTGTTATTCCACTTCCTTGATCTTGTCAACGATCTGTTTCTCAATCTCCTCGCAAAGTTCGGGGTTGTCTTTGAGAAGCTGGACTGCCGCATCGCGGCCTTGGCCGAGCTTCGAGCCGTTGTATGAGAACCAGCTGCCGCTCTTGGCCACTATGTCGTTCTCCACAGCGAGGTCGAGAATTTCTCCGGCCTTGTTGATGCCCTGCCCGAAGAGGATGTCAAACTCAGCCTTGCGGAATGGAGGTGCGACCTTGTTTTTCACCACCTTTACGCGCACGTGGTTGCCGTAAACGTTGTCGCCGTCCTTGAGGCTCGTCACGCGGCGTATGTCGATGCGCACGCTTGAGTAGAACTTCAAGGCGTTGCCGCCCGTCGTTGTCTCGGGGTTGCCGAACATCACGCCAATCTTCTCACGAAGCTGGTTGATGAAGATGCAGCATGTGTTGGTCTTCGATATTGTGCCTGTGAGCTTGCGGAGGGCCTGGCTCATGAGGCGGGCCTGAAGACCCACGGCGGAGTCGCCCATATCGCCTTCAATCTCCTTCTTTGGCGTAAGTGCAGCCACGGAGTCGACCACAAGAATGTCTACTGCCGACGAAGAGATGAGCTGGTCAGCAATCTGCAGGGCCTGCTCACCGTTGTCGGGCTGTGATATCCAGAGGTTGTCGACGTCCACGCCGAGTTTCTCGGCATAGAACCGGTCGAAGGCATGCTCGGCATCTATAAAGGCTGCTATGCCGCCCTTCTTCTGTGCCTCAGCTATGGCCGTGATGGCCAGAGTGGTCTTTCCCGACGACTCGGGGCCGTAGATTTCTATGATTCTGCCGCGGGGGTAGCCGCCCACGCCCAAGGCGAGGTCAAGGCCGATGGAACCAGTGGGTATGACATCCACGTTTTCAACCTTTTCGTCGCCCATGCGCATGATGGAACCCTTGCCGAAATCCTTCTCTATCTTTGTCATTGCGGCTTGCAGGGCTTTCATCTTAGCCATCTTCTCCGCCTTCAGCTGCTCTGCCTGCTTGTCGGTTTGGTTGGCAGCGGCTGTCTGTTCTTCTGTCTTTGCCATAATAGTCGGTCTATAAATAGTCGGTCTACAATTCTATGTCTTTGTCAAACTCTTCGTGCCAAGGCAAGCCTTGCTTGCCGAGCTCCTCAAGGAACGGATCCGGGTCAAACTCCTCCACATTGAACACACCGGCCTTTTTCCATATGCCCTTCAGGAACATCATGGCGCCAGTCATTGCCGGCACTCCCGTGGTGTAGCTCACGCCCTGCATGCCGGTCTCCTTGTAGGCTTCCTGATGTTTGCAGTTGTTGTATATATAATATGTGTGCTCCTTGCCGTCTTTCAGGCCGCGGATTCTGCATCCGATGCTTGTCTCGCCATCGTAGTTCTCGCCAAGGTCCTGCGGGTTTGGCAGCACGGCCTTGAGGAACTGCAGCGGCACCACGTTCACCTTTACCGTCTTTGTAGGATCGTCGGCGAGCGGTGCCTCGTAGGTCACGGGGTCGATGCGGCCCATACCAAGGTTCTGTATGCAGTCGAGGTAGGTGAGATACTGCTGTCCGAAGGTCATCCAGAAACGTCCGCGCTTGATGGTGGGATAGTTCTTCACGAGACTCTCCAGCTCCTCATGGTGCATCAGATAGCTGTCGCGGGGGCCGATATTGGGATAGTTGATGTCGCGGTGCACGGCGAGCGGTGCCGTCTCCACCCATTTGCCGTCCTCATAGTAGAGGCCTTTCTGCGTTATCTCGCGGATGTTGATCTCCGGGTTAAAGTTGGTTGCGAAAGCCTTGTGGTGGTTGCCGGCGTTGCAGTCTACGATGTCGAGGTACTGTATCTCGTCGAAATGGTGCTTTGCGGCGTAGGCGGTGAACACCTGCGACACGCCCGGGTCGAAGCCGCATCCGAGGATGGCCGTGAGACCTGCCTTCTCGAAACGGTCCTTGTAGGCCCACTGCCATGAGTACTCGAAATGAGCCTCGTCTTTTGGTTCATAGTTTGCAGTGTCGAGATAGTTGCAGCCGCAAGCCAGGCAGGCGTCCATGATGCTCAGGTCCTGATAGGGCAAGGCGAGGTTGATTACCAGGTCGGGCTTGTAGCTGTTGAACAGTTCGGTTAGCTGCTCCACGCTGTCGGCATCCACCTCGGCAGTCTTTATATCCATATCGTAGCCTTTGGCATGGATGGCGTTGACCAGTCGGTCGCATTTCTCCTTGTGGTGCGATGCGATCATCAGTTCGCCAAACACGTCAGTATTTTGTGCTATCTTGAAGGCACACACCGTGGCGACACCTCCGGCTCCAATCATTAAAACTCTGTTGCTCATTTCTTATGTTGTGTGATTTATGTTTTCGGTTGTTATTGTCTTGCGCTTATCTCTTCGCCCCTGATGCCCAAGGCGTTCAGCAGCGAATAGCCCAATATCTCTTGCCGGAAGTTGCCGCCCGGCATAGGCTGCATGGCGAAGAGCGTTATGTGCTTGTCTTCCGGGGCGTTGCGCAGCAGTCTGGCTATATCCTCATATATAGAGCCCTGTTCGCCGTTGGGGACAACCATCAGCCGTTTCACCTCGTCGTGCTCAAGAATCAGGCTTATGGTGTCGAGCATGTAGTCGTCCTTGCCGAACGTGTCGCCCGCGGCATACGAGTTGACAAGAAACTCGCCGAGGTTCCTGTCGTTGAAAGCCTGCCCGTTGAGTTCGGTCTCAAAGACCGAGGGTGTGAAGTTGTCCAAATGCGACACGCGCTTATCATGCACGAGCACGAGTTGTGTCTCGTGTGGTTTGCCGTCCTCGCGCAGTCCGCCGTCCAAGGCTATGTCCACAGCCCATTGGCTGATGTCGGCCTTGCCTATGCGTCGGCCTATCATGCGTTCAAACTGCACCGAGAGCTGAAATGCCACATAATCTATATAGTCGGCGTCGGCGAGGATGATGTTCTCGCTGAGCTTTACGTTGTTTGCTTCTTGTGGGTTCATCTTTGTGGTTTGTGAGTTTTTTAGTATAAGGACAGCGCCTTATCTTCTGCAAAGATAATGAAAAGGGCTTGAAAATTCAAATAAAAGATTGATTTTATTTTGAAAGTATTGTCAACTTTAAAGTATAATTCGTAATTTTGTAACATAATATCAATTGAACACAACTTTTACACTTTTCATTACGCTAATGTCAACACTATCAGTCGCGATTATCATCGCCTTTGTCGTAGGCTATCTCTTCATAGCCTTAGAGAGCGTGACCAAGGTCAACAAGGCAGCCGTGGCACTGCTTATGTTCGTGGTCGTATGGACGCTCTACATGCTCAATCCCGGCTATTTTGTCTCACTGATGCATCCGCATTTTATGGATATCCTGAGCTTGGAGCATCCCGAGCTGGGCGATACAGTTAACCCTGTCATGACATACGTGACCGACCTTATCCAGAGCCATCTCGGCGACACGGGCACTACACTGTTCTTCCTTATGGGCGCCATGACCATTGTCGAGGTAGTTGACCAGAACGGCGGTTTCGACTGGGTGAAGCGCGTCATGCACACCAAGAGCAAGCGTGTGTTGCTGTGGCGTATAGCGTTCATGACATTTATCCTCTCCGCCATCCTCGACAACCTCACCACGAGCATCGTGATGATCATGATTCTGCGCAAACTGGTGTCGCAACATAAAGACCGCATTCTCTATGCCTCTCTGGTCATCATCGCGGCCAACAGCGGCGGCGCATTCTCGCCAATAGGCGACGTGACCACCATCATGCTGTGGAACAAGGGTCTTATCACGGCAGCCGGTGTGATAAGCGAGATATTGATACCGTCGTTGGTGTCGATGGTCATCCCTGCCTTTATCATCCAGTTTGGACTCAAGGGCAATCTCGACGACGACAACGCACAGGCTGGCGCCGTGGCCGAACACGACTTCAGCGAGTTCCAGCGCAAGGTTGTGTTTTGGGTCGGTGTGGGCGGCCTGATTTTCGTCCCCGTGTTCAAGAGTCTGACCCATCTGCCGCCGTTCATGGGCATCCTGCTTGTGCTTGGTGCTCTGTGGACAGTCACCGAGGTGTTCTACGCAAACCTCAAGACTGACAAGGGCTCGAGAAAGAAACGCGTGGTGAGTCTTCTCCGCAACGTCGACATGAGCACCATTCTCTTCTTCCTCGGAATCCTCATGGCGGTGAGCTGTCTTGAGGAGATCGGTGCACTCACATCAATGGGCAAGGGTCTGAACGTGGCATTCAACGGCAACCATTTCATGGTGACGGGCATTATCGGTGTGCTCTCGTCTATTGTCGACAACGTGCCTCTCGTAGCCGGATGCATGGGCATGTATCCTGTGCAGGCCGTGGGCGATTTCGCCACCGACGGCGTGTTCTGGCAGCTGCTTGCCTATTGCGCAGGCGTTGGCGGCTCGATGCTGATCATCGGCTCTGCCGCCGGTGTCGTAGTGATGGGTCTTGAGAAAATCACGTTCGGCTGGTATATGAAGCACGTGTCGTGGATTGCTTTCGTGGGTTACATCGCCGGCATCCTTTGCTACTATGTCATGCGCGAGTTCATCTTCACCACGCCGCTGTAAGGGATTTCCCGATTTATAATATAGCGCCCGGGCTTGGCATGACCAAGCCCGGGCGCTTTTTGCGTCTGCCGAAGCCTCCTTTTACCTGTGTCCGGAAGCAGGCATTACGAACCGCAAGAGTAAAGATTTTTAGCAAGATTTTAACACTTGAGGGACACACCATCTAGGACGGCCAAGGTGGCTGCCAAGTGTTAAAAAGAGTTCAATTGGCCCGATTTTTGGCCCAAAACTCATGAAATCGGGTCGCGATAGTAGCACTATCGCGTCGCGATTCTAACGTAAAGGCACCGCGATTCTAACGTAAAGGCGTCGCGATCCTAGCGTAAAGCCGATTCGAAAGCTCTTTTTTAGGCCATGTTTAAAACCATAAAAAACTTATCCGCCTGTCAGTCAGGATATTATGTGATTTTCGCGAAAATCGCTCAAATCCGCACAAGAGGAAAAGTTTTTCAAAAAAATCGATTTTCAGAGAGCCTTTTGTTGAGTTTTTTCATCGCACAAAAAAAGTGAAGAACAAAGAGTGAAGAATTCAGATGAAGAGTGAAGAGTGAATCACGCTTCACGGGTGTGTATCGGAAGTACAGTGTCCAGACAACGTTTCTTGCATGGGCGACGAATGACGGCCGAAGACAGATTTGACATTTTTTACATGAACAAAAGCCTTAAAAAGCACGGATTATTTATACGGTTCACAATTATTTTTCGTACTTTTGTAACTGAATAAAATAGTCTTATACAACGACCTATAAACTTGATGCAAATATGGCACAAAGAAATTTTTTGTTAGGATTCGACGTTGGCAGCAGCAGTGTCAAGGCGTCGCTCGTAGACATTGACAACGGCCAGTGCGCTGCTTCGGCCTTCTATCCTTCCGAGGAAGCGCCCATAAAGGCAGTGAAGGCCGGCTGGGCCGAACAAGACCCTGACATGTGGTGGACCAACGCCAAGCTGGCGCTTGCCGACATCATGGAACGCACAGGCGCCAAAGGCGAAGACATACGCGGCATCGGCATCTCGTACCAGATGCACGGCCTGGTGTGCGTGGACCGCGACCTGAAACCCGTGCGCGACAGCATCATCTGGTGCGACTCGCGCGCCGTGCCATACGGCGAGGACGCTTTCAACAAGCTTGGCAAAGACTATTGTCTGAGCCACCTGCTCAACTCGCCCGGCAACTTCACAGCAGCCAAACTGGCATGGGTGCGACAGAACGAGCCCGAGGTGTACGACAAGATATACAAGATTATGCTTCCGGGCGACTATCTGGCGCTGAAGCTCTCGGGGCAGGTCAACACCACCGTGAGCGGACTGTCGGAAGGCATCTTCTGGGATTTCAAGAACCGCGAGCTGTCGGCTCCGCTGCTCGACGCCATGGGCATCAGCCCGGAACTCATTGCCGACACCGTGCCTACATTTGCCGTGCAGAGCCGCGTCTCTGCAGCTGCGGCAGCCGAGACCGGACTGGCCGAGGGCACTCCCATCTCCTACCGTGCGGGCGACCAGCCCAACAACGCCCTATCGCTCAACGTGTTCAACCCCGGCGAGATTGCGTCTACGGCAGGCACGTCGGGTGTGGTCTACGGTGTGCTGGGCAGCGTGGGCTACGATACCAAGAGCCGCGTTAACACCTTCGCACATGTGAACTACACCGAAGAGCAGACACGACTCGGCGTGCTGCTGTGCATCAACGGCACGGGTTGCCTCAACTCGTGGATGCACCGCAATGTGGCTCCCGACCTGTCGTATCCGGCCATGAACGACCTTGCCGCTACCGTGCCGGTGGGCAGCGAGGGCGTAACGATAATACCTTTCGGCAACGGTGCCGAGCGAGTGCTCGAGAACAGCGAGACGGGATGCTCAGTCCACGGCATGAACTTCAACAAGCACAACCGCGCCCACCTCTTGCGTGCTGCGCAGGAAGGCATAGTGTTCTCTTTCTGCTATGGCATGGAGGTCATGCGCGGCATGGGAATGGACATAAGCAAGATACACGCCGGACGGGCCAACATGTTCCTCAGTCCGCTGTTCCGCGACACGCTCGCCAGCACAAGCGGGGCCACGATAGAGCTCTACGAGACCGACGGCAGCGTGGGTGCGGCAAAGGGTGCCGGCATGGGCTGCGGCATATACCGCGACAACAACGAGGCCTTCGCATCGCTCAAGCGCCTGGCGGTGATAGAACCCGACACGGCACGTGCGGCAGAATACCAGGAGGCATACGCACGCTGGAAGCAGATGCTGGAGAAGGAAATGTAATCCTCGTAGAAAAAAAACATACGAATATATACACAAAATGTTATAAACTGATAAACTAATTGTAAACTATTATGGCAAAACAGTATTTTCCACAGATTGGCAAGATTCCTTTCGAGGGACCTGAGAGCAAGAACGTAATGGCATTCCACTATTACCAGCCTGAGAAGGTGGTAATGGGCAAGAAGATGAAAGACTGGCTCAAGTTTGCCATGGCATGGTGGCACACACTCGGACAGGCTTCAAGCGACCAGTTCGGCGGTCAGACACGCTCTTACGAGTGGGACAATGCCGACACCGCTCTGCAGCGCGCCAAGGACAAGATGGACGCCGGATTCGAGATAATGGACAAGCTCGGCATCGAGTATTTCTGCTTCCACGACGTTGACCTGGTAGACCCGTCTGACGACATCGACGAGTATGAGGCCAACATGAAGGCCATCACCGACTATGCACTTGAGAAGATGAACGGCACCAACATCAAGCTTCTTTGGGGCACAGCCAATGTCTTCGGCCACAAGCGCTACATGAACGGCGCTGCCACGAACCCCGAGTTCGACGTTGTGGCACGTGCCGCTGTGCAGATCAAGAACGCCATCGACGCTACCATCAAGCTCGGCGGCACCAACTACGTGTTCTGGGGCGGACGCGAGGGCTACATGTCACTGCTCAACACCGACCAGAAGCGCGAGAAGGAGCACTTGGCACAGATGCTCACCATGGCACGCGACTACGCACGCGCCAAGGGCTTCACAGGCACATTCCTCATCGAGCCAAAGCCAATGGAGCCTACAAAGCACCAGTACGACGTCGACACCGAGACCGTGGCAGGTTTCTTGCGCGCACACGGCCTTGACAAGGACTTCAAGGTGAACATTGAGGTGAACCACGCCACACTCGCCGGCCACACCTTCGAGCACGAGCTGGCAGTGGCTGTCGACAACGGCATGCTCGGTTCAATCGACGCCAACCGCGGCGACGCCCAGAACGGATGGGACACCGACCAGTTCCCAATCGACAACTATGAGCTCACACAGGCCATGATGCAGATCATCCGCAACGGCGGTCTCGGCAACGGCGGTTCCAACTTCGACGCCAAGCTTCGCCGCAACAGCACCGACCCTGAGGATATCTTCATCGCACACATCTCAGGCATGGACGCCATGGCACGCGCCTTGGAGAACGCTGCAGCTATTCTCACCGAGAGCGAGCTGCCGGAGATGTTCAAGCAGCGCTACGCAAGCTTCGACGAGGGCATGGGCAAGAAGTTCGAGAACGGCGAGCTCACACTCGAGCAGGTCGTAGACTACGCCAAGCAGAACGGCGAGCCGAAGCAGGTAAGCGGCAAGCAGGAGAAGTATGAGACCATCGTGTCTCTCTACGCAAAATAACGGCCGTTTGCCAAACCAACATTAATGAAAACTGAAAGAGGGCGAGTCAAGACCCCGGCTGGAGTTTTGACTTGCCCTCTTTGTTTAAACCTACTATCTTTTTTATGCAATCAGAATCTAAAACTAACACAGGTAGCCGCAGCTATCTGGTCTCGATTGTAATGGTGGCCGTGCTTGGCGGACTGCTGTTCGGCTACGACACGGCAGTCATATCGGGTGCCGAGAAGGGTCTGCAGGCTTTCTTCCTTGGGGCCAAAGACTTCCAGTATACCGACTTCATGCACGGTTTCACGTCGTCGTCGGCCCTCATCGGCTGCATCATCGGCAGTGCCCTGTCGGGACTGTTCGCCTCACGCCTGGGCCGCAAGAAGTCGCTCGTGTTTGCGGGCGTGTGCTTCTTCCTGTCGGCATGGGGTTCAATGTGCCCTGAGAGCTACATCATGGCCAAGGGTGTGCCCACATGGAACTTGCTCGTGGTGTTCAACTTCTACCGTGTACTCGGCGGCATCGGCGTGGGCATGGCATCGGCCATCTGCCCAATGTATATCGGCGAGGTGGCGCCCAGCGAGATACGCGGCATGCTCGTGAGCTGGAACCAGTTTGCCGTCATCTTCGGCCAGCTCGTGGTTTACTTCGTCAATTTCATGATCCTCGGCGACCACACCAACCCTGTGATCACACAGATAGGCCAGGGTTTCTCTCAGGTGGTTGCCGGCAGCGACCCTTGGACGATAGCAACGGGCTGGCGCTACATGTTCGGCAGCGAAATGGTACCGGCCGGACTCTTCACCATCCTTATATGCTTCGTGCCCGAGACACCACGCTATCTTGTGCTTATAGGCAAGGACCAGGCGGCTCTCCATGTCCTGGCACGCATCAACGGCGACTCAAAGGCCCAACATATACTTGATGACATCAAGAACACGGTAGAGACGAAGACCGAGCGTCTGTTCTCCTACGGCTTCATGTGCATATTCATAGGCATCATGCTCAGCGTGTTCCAGCAGGCCATTGGCATCAATGCCGTGCTCTACTATGCTCCGCGCATCTTCGGCGACATGGGCATGGACAACCCGATGGTGCAGACCGTGGTGATGGGTGTTGTCAACATCCTGTTCACGCTCGTCGCAGTGTTCACCGTAGAGAAGTTCGGCCGCAAGCCGCTGCTCATAGTAGGCAGCGTGGGCATGGCCATAGGTGCCTTCGGTGTGGCGCTTACGTTCGGCAACGCATCGCTGAGCATCGTCACCATGCTCTCCATCATGGTCTACAGTGCCTCGTTCATGTTCTCGTGGGGTCCGATATGCTGGGTTTACATCGCAGAGATATTCCCCAATACCATACGTGGCGCGGCCGTTTCGATAGCCGTAGCGTTCCAGTGGATATTCAACTTCATTGTGAGCTCTACCTTCGTGCCCATGTTCAACATGCATCTTACGCAAGGCGACAATTTCGGCCACTGGTTCACCTACGGACTCTACGGCATAATATGTGTTATCGCCGCATTGTTCGTGTGGCGTCTTGTGCCCGAGACCAAGGGCAAGACGCTTGAGGAAATAAGCATGTACTGGAAAAACCGCAAGTGACCGTTCGGCTCACTTGCAGTGACAATTGCCTTTACTGCCAATCCGTCGGCAAGATGCCCGCTGACCGCACGGCCACATCTCCGAGCATGCGGACAGACAAGGATTGCTGATATGACAATCGCCTGACTTTATGCAGAACGCTTAAAGTCAGGCGTTTTTTGTATGTCAAGCAAAGTAAAATGTTAAAGAGTGTAAAAAAAACAAATACAACATATTCTACCTCAGAAAAAAATGCCTATCTTTGCAGAAATAAGATGTCAAATGGATTGAACTGCGTAGCTAAACAGAAACAAACAGATAGCCGCTAGATGAAACCGAAGAAAATACACCTTATATATAGTGATAAAACTACATGCTTAATATACAATAAATATTAAATGACATTATGAACATTAAAACGATTCTTGGCATTGCGTTGACTGCCGGCAGCCTTGCTTCATGCTCGGTAGAGGACAACGACACTGTTGCCGAAAAGGTGAACGAGGATTACACCCGGAACTTCGTCAAGCTGTTTGGTACAATCAATCCAAACCAGGATTGGAGCGTAGTGGAACAGAAGAGCGTCAGCGTAGATCTGCCGCAGGCTTCACATGTGCAGATTTTCGAGAAGCAGGGCGACGAGTTCCGTTTGGCCGCCGACTATGATGAGGTTACTAAGCAGACCATCACATTCGATGGCACGGAAGGTGACGCGACGCCGTTCCTCGTGTTTGTCGACGATGCTGCCTACGCTGTGGAGAATGGAGGAACGCTGACCGTGGGCTCAGCCGCTGCCGCAAAGAGTGGACCAATGCGCGCCAAAAAGATTCCTGAAGGAACCAGTTGGATTGCACGTGGCGACAAGAAGATAATCACTTTGTCGTCAACAGATGTGACCATGCAGGTGCTGGCCACAAACAATGGCAAGAATACCGCTAAATCTCAAGGCACCGTCACCGAGATTGCTGCAGGCAACCGTGGACTGATTAGCCAAGGCAACCCCATAAGCTTCTATCCACTGTACTGGAACTCCAAGAAGAATCACATTGCCGGAATATACTATAACGATGCCAGCACCGGTCAGCTTGTGCATATCCCAATGTATGCCGACAAGACAGACTCATATATTGATGATGCCGACAAGGAGGATTTGAGCTTCTATACATCAGCAGAAGGTTTGATTCCTTATCCTGTCGAAACGAATGCCGAAAACTGTTGGCAATACACGAATACAACAAGCATTTTGAGCCCATTTCTTGGCAAGTGGAGCGTAAGTTACGAGCGTAATTTCAAATTCCGCAGCCGTCCCTACACCATCACACCTACTACCAATCTTGCAGCAGGCATCTATGTAGAGGTCGACGGCAAGAAATACTATTCGGACGCAACGCTCAACAACGGCAAGAAGTTCTTTGCCGAGAAGACTGTCAACAACGGCGACGGCACCGACGCCACCTACACTTATATCTGCTTCGATGACCCCGACGATAACGGCAACGAGGGCGACAAGGACTACAACGACCTCGTGCTCTACACACCGCAGAAGATGACTCCCGTCACTCACGATGAGACGGAGTGGACCATTGCTTGCGAGGACCTCGGCGGCACGTTCGACTACGACTTCAACGACATTGTGTTCCGTGTGCGCCACACTGCCGGCAACGACTATGCAATACTCATACCTGTGGCTGCCGGTGGCACCTTGCCTGCCCAGCTCTTCTACAACGAGAAGGCTATATCAGACGAGTGGCATTCGTATTTCGGCAACGGTTACGAGTCTGGCGTGATGATAAACACCGGCAAGGGTGCTGAGGAGCATGCAGTGAAGACCATCCGCCTGAACAAACTGTCAACCGATTGGAGCATCAGCGCATTCAGCAAAGAGGCTAACGGTCTCAAGATAAAGGTTAAGCGTGCCGACGGCACCATCGCAACCGTGACCGGCCCAGAGAAGGGATCGGCTCCGCAGATGCTCATCCTGCCCTACGACTGGCAGTGGCCCGTAGAGCTCACACGCATCACCACAGCCTATCCCGACTTCGGCACATGGGGTGAAAACTACACCGTCAACACTTGGGTGAACAACAAGGTTGCCGAGAGCCTTATCAGCGGCTTTGGCGAAAATGAAATCACAGCCAACGGCCAGAAGGAAGTGGATGCGGAATAACCGCCCAACCATATATCTATAAACGGAAAAGCCCCGTGCTGCGATGCGATCATCCTGCACGGGGCTTATTGTTGTCCGGTAAGTTGTGACTTTTGCTAAAAGACTAACTCAAGTTTCGGATTTGTCATTCAGCAAGTGTAAGTTTCGGATTTGTCATTCAGCAAGTGTCCCCGAAGGGGGCAAACTCTCCATAACCGCAGGTGGAGCGAGCGTAGCGAACGGAACCTGCGGACTTGAATACGGCAAGTCCATGGGCGTCCTCGAAGAGGGCGAACACACTCACAGAGCATTTTGCACGGAAAGTTCGCCCTCTTCGAGGACGGTTTTATAATCCGGAGCTCTATCCGCAGGTTCCCTTCGGTCACCAGCGTTATGCACATTGGCCCTAAGAATGGTACATAGGTAAACCAAGAGACGCACCATCTGTGGTAGATGATGCGTCTCTT
>CAZXGQ010000066.1:15747-19189 GCA_964640415.1 uncultured Prevotella sp. | reverse complement strand
GTCGGCGCTAAAAATTGATGCACAACTTTTTGACTTTCTTGTGGAAAATTAGTAATTTTGCACTTTCTTTTTATTATCGGGCAAATGGAAGTGCAAAAGCGCTGGGGGAACTTCTCCGCTTGCACGGTCTTTTTATGGTCGAGTGATTACAATATTTATAAATATAAGGATAACTTCAAGCATTATTACTTCTAAATGAAAACAGCGGTATTCACACCCAAATTGTTCTCTTCGTTGCGTACCTACAACACCAAGACCTTTGCGTCTGACCTCATGGCAGGTGTCATTGTAGGCATCGTGGCTCTTCCTCTTGCCATCGCCTTCGGTATAGCCTCTGGCGTAACACCCGAAAAAGGCATTATCACCGCCATCGTTGCCGGATTCCTCATCTCCATGTTCGGCGGCAGCAAGGTGCAGATAGGCGGACCAACCGGAGCATTCATCATCATTGTTTACGGCATAATACAGCAGTATGGCATCAGCGGACTGGCCGTCGCCACGTTCATGGCGGGCGTGTTTCTTGTGCTGTTCGGTGTGCTGCATCTCGGCACTATCATCAAATATATACCTTATCCTATCGTTGTGGGTTTCACGAGCGGTATCGCCGTGACAATTTTCACCACACAGGTGAAAGACCTCTTCGGACTGACGATGGATGTTGTGCCGTCCGACTTCCTTGAGAAATGGGTGGCTTATATCCAGGACTTCCACACTGCCGACTTGTGGAGCTCGGTGGTCGGCGTTGTCAGCGTGCTGATCATTGCCGTCACTCCGCGTTTCAGCAAGAAGATTCCCGGATCGCTTGTGACCATCATCGTGATGACCGTTGCAGCTCTGCTTCTGAAAAACTTCATGGGCATTGAGACCATCGAAACCATCGGCGACCGCTTCTCCGTCAACGGTTCCATTCCCGAGGCTCATGTTCCGGCCATGACTTGGCTGACGATTAAAGGTCTTGTGGCACCTGCCCTCACCATTGCCGTGCTGGGAGCCATAGAGTCGCTGCTGTCGGCAACAGTTGCCGACGGTGTCATCGGCGACCACCACGACTCCAACACCGAGCTCATAGCCCAAGGCGTTGCCAATATTGTGTCGCCACTGTTCGGCGGCATTCCCGCAACAGGTGCCATTGCCCGCACCATGACCAACATAAACAACGGCGGCAAGACCCCTGTAGCGGGCATCATCCACGCCTGCGTGCTGCTTCTCATCTTCCTGTTCCTGATGCCGCTGGCAAAATACATCCCCATGGCCTGTCTCGCAGGAGTGTTGGTGGTAGTGGCCTACGGCATGTGCGGATGGCGTTCGTTTGCGGCTCTGATGAAGAATCCCAAGAGCGACGTCTGCGTGTTGCTCATAACCTTCTTCCTTACCATAATCTTCGACCTTACGGTGGCTATCGAGGTGGGACTTGTCATTTCCTGCCTGCTCTTCATGAAACGTATGTCGGAAACGACCGACGTCAAGGTCATAATGGACGAGATAAGCGAGGAGTCTGACCTGAGCAGCGGCAACATCGAGCATCTCGTCATACCCGAAGGCGTAGAGGTGTACGAGATCAACGGCCCTTACTTCTTCGGTGCCGGAAACCGCTTCGAGGAGATAATGGCATCCTTCGGCGACAGACCCAAAGTGCGCATCATAAGAATGCGCAAGGTGCCGTTTGTCGATTCTACCGGCATCCACAACCTCACCAACCTGTGTATCATGAGCCGCAAGGAAGGCATTGAGGTCGTTCTCTCGGGTGTAAGCCCCAAGGTGCACAGTGCACTGCAGAAAGCCCGCTTCTACGACCTGGTAGGTCAGGAAAACATCTGCAGCCATATCGACATAGCCCTTAAGCGTGCCCGCCAGATAGTTGGCGAATAACCGCCCGCACGTGGCATAGCCGGGCAATCCTGTCTTGCCCGATCCGGGGGAACAGAGTCCTCGAGATCGTGGCAAACATACCAAAAATCCCTCAATGAAGTATGGTTTCCTGCGGGAAAATCCTTCATTGAGGGATTATGCATATTTGCTGCCATTAATCCTTCAGGCACCCAATTGGTATGACATACACACCGTCTTTTCTCCGATAAGCATATTTGCCGACACCAATAATGACCGCCATGAATGAAGGAGCAGGCATCTTGTCGGTGTCAATGTTGTTGGCCAATGCCAAGAGGTTGCCGGCCCCTTCGTTTATCCGTTCCTCGCCACCGATCTTTACTTCAAGAAGAGCATAGCTGCCATTGCGACGATGTAGCACAGTGTCGCATTCAAGCCCGTTGCTGTCTCTGTAATGGTAGAGCTCTCCGTCCAGGGCTTCTGCATATACACGCAAATCCCTTACCACCAAGTCCTCAAAGAACAGACCGAATGTCTGCAAGTCATTCACCAGGTCTTTGGGACCAAGTCTCAAAACGGCGGTGCCGATGCTCGGGTCTACAAAGTGTCGGGTGTCACTTGTCCTGATGGCGGCCTTGCTTCTGATGTTGGGATTCCAAGCGGCAAGGTCTTCGATGACAAAGAGCCGTTTCAATGCCTTTACATAGTCTGCCACCGTGTCTTCGTCCAATGTGCTCGCGTCGTTGGAAAGCATATCTTTACGAATAGTGTTGTAAGATATTTGTTGCGAGATGTTTCTTGCGTACGAGCGTAACAGCAATCTTGTCCTGTCCGGGTTTCGCTTGGTCTTGTCTACACGCTGAATGTCTTTTTCGATAACGGAGTCAACATAGTCGAAAGCTTGGTCAAGGGCTACACTTGGGGAAATTAATGTGGCCCAAGGCCAGCCCCCGCGGCAAGTGAGGTGTGCCAGTTCGTCGATGTCCATTTCGTTCTGCAACACGCCAAAAGTCTTGCCGTCAAATAAATCCGCCAAACTGATATTGCCTGTTGACTCCCCTGACTCATATAGGCTCATCGTTCTCATCTTGACATAAGCAAATCTGCCAGTTCCGCTATGTACAGTCTCGGTGGCTTCGGGGAGAACTGATGAACCTGTCAGAATAAACTGTGCAGGCTCTCCCCGTCTGTCAACCTCGCTGCGGATGGAGTCCCAAATGGCAGGCAACGCCTGCCATTCGTCAATAAGTCGTGGCGTTTTTCCTTCCAATAAGGCTTGGTGGCTTATTTCTATTAGTTGTGAACTTTGCATGAGTACAGAAGAGTCTCCCAAGTCGAGGATACTCTTTGCTATTTGCTTGGCTGTGGTTGTTTTGCCGCACCATTTGGGACCTTCTATCAAGACGGCTCCTTTTCCAAGAACTTTGCGTTCCAAGATGCGGTCTGCTATGCGATGCTTGTATTTTGCCATAACTGCGTGGTTTTGAGGGCAAAATTACAAATAATATTTTAAGTATCTAATGTTTTTGAGGACTTTTTCGGTTATTTGTGGCGGTTTTGTTCGGTTATTTGTGGCGGTTTTGTTCGGTTATTTGTGGCGGTTTTGTTCGGTTAT
>CAZXGQ010000066.1:0-15647 GCA_964640415.1 uncultured Prevotella sp. | reverse complement strand
TATTTGTGGCGGTTTTGTTCGGTTATTTGTGGCGGTTTTGTTCGGTTATTTGTGGATTTGCCGCCCGGTTGCACCTGCAAATATTAGCTAAGTAGAACATGCCGAAGTACCAAGGTGGGAAGGCGAAGCCGTACCCGCTCTTTACCTCACTATGCCGTCGTTCTTCACGCCCTATATCTGCTTCTTACCCTTTTTGCGACTGTCAATTTATCTCGTCATACTTGTATCTTGCGGAGCCAATATGAGTGCGTCTTGTAGTTTTATATCGTTCTTGTTCCTGACTCGAGTAATATACTGTAATGAATGCAAATAGAGAAAGTCAACGGTATCCAAAGCAAACGGCACGAATGCGTACAACATTCGTGCCGTTTCGTTTTAAACATATTTCAGAGCAAAGTAGCTTTTTGTCGAAAAGCCGCTTCCCAGTTGTTATTCTGCCATTATCTCGTCGCGGTATTTCTCCACAAGTTTTTTTGCAATCTGCTTACTGTCGCCCACAGGCTTGTCGGTGAAGGTGCCCAGGCACTGCTGCCACCAGTAGCGTTCGAAGGTGGTCACGGCGTCGCGGTATACGCTATAGCGGTCCTCATCGAAAGGTTTACCCTCGTCGAGAGCCTTGTTCACGTGTTCGAAGAACATCTGCCAGCGCTTGCCGTAGAATGTCTTGGTGAGTCCGGCCCATGTGCGGCTGGCGTAGTCGTTGAGCAATTGGTCTTTGTCGCTCCATGTGGTGATAAGGTTACGAGCGTTCTGCTCGAAGTATCGTTGTGACGCCAGCGAGTCGCCGCCCCACGAACGTGCGTCCTTGATCCACTTGCCCACGAGGAAGAACTCCTGTGTCTGCACCATGTCGTCCACGTCGTTTATTATGCCCATAAGTTCCTTCTCCAGACTGGTCATGGTGGCGCGGTCGCGCTTGTTGTATGCTTGCTCATACTTCTTGAACACGGTTAGGAAGTGGTTGCTCAGCATTTGGCGCGTCATGTTGGTCAGGTCAAACTCGTAGGCATGCTCCTTAGAATCGGCTTTGAGCAAAAGCTCGGTGGCCTGCAGCAGCGTGCGGTTATCGTACTGTATGCGCGGGTTGGCATAGTAGGTGCGGTACTTGCCGAACGTAGGCCTTATGTTGATGAGGGGGCATTGTCCCGGCTTAGTCGGGGCCACGTAGATGCTGTCAACCATCAGTTGCCATGCCTGGCGTGCATTGGCGTCGGCTTTGCCCACGCGTTGGTCTGCCATGGCGCGTGTCCATGCCGTGACGTCGTGGTGAGTCTTGAAGTCCCACGCCTTTTCGAACACATACTCATACATGTAGGGGTTGCAGTCGAATCCCTCGAGCGTAGAGCCGATGCCCTCGAAGTTTTTGCCACCGTTCTTGAACGTGTTTTCAAGGCGCTTGTTCACCTCCTTGAGGTCGCCCACAAGCATAGTGTTGCCGCCGAAGTTGCCGAGGTAGCACCAGATGTAGGGCACGCCGAAGTACTTTTCGGTCCGTTGCCACACCTCCTGGCGGTCGCAGTAGTAGTCGAGCAGCAGCTGCTTGTCGGCAGGCACAGAAGTGATGTACGGCTTCACACGGTCGTTGGTCCAATACTTGCGCTCGTTCCAAAACAACCATGTCATTTGCAGCCAGATAGCGTCTTTGTCGGCTTTTTCCAGAGCCTCGTAAACCTGTCGGCTGACGCGTCCCAGATAGTCGGGTTCCCAGCTTGGCGGCATCAGCTCGTTGAACAGGTCGATGCCGTAGACATGGTCGGTGCCGTAGAGCTCGGTTTCGGTCTCAATGAACTTCTTCTGCACTACGGTGAAGAGCGAGTCCATTGGGTCAAGGAACGAGCATGCATAGTCGTCGGGATAGCCCGACCAGGCTTCCAGACGTGTAATCTTGGCCTTGGGGAAGATGCGTGCCAGTTCGCGCGGCACGTGTCCGGCAAATGCCGGCAGCACGGGGCGCATGTTGAACAGGCGTTCGCGTGCGGTGATTTTCTTTTGCAGTTCAAGCTGGCCGTCGAGCCACGTCATTGGCAGCGGACCGCCCCAATAGTCGATGTTGAGCATGCGGTGCCACGGCAGATGCGACGGCCCGGTGAAGTAGGAGCGCACCTCCTTGTCGGTCAGTCCCAGCTCGGTCCACACCTTGTACCATATCGACTCTTGTCCGGTAATGGCCAGCGGCAAGTTGACACCGTTAAGCGCCATCCAGTCGATAAAGTGTTCCCACTCGTCCCAGTTCCACCACGGCATGGTGTATCCGTAGGTGCAGTAGTTGAGGAAGAAGCGGTTCTTTACGCGTGCCTTTACCGTCACGGCCTTCGGCACCTTTGGCATCTGTGCTGGCAGGGTATAAGTGTCCGCCTTGAGCCATCCCACGTCGGCATGGCAGTAGTATTTCAGAAAGTGGTTGAGTCCTACGGCCATCGAATTGGCATCGTTGCCGCTGATGATGGTCTTGCCACCCTTCGATTCGAGACGGAACACGTCGGTGGACGACTGCATTTGGTGGAACTCGATAAGGTTCTCATACTGTGGCGCGATGCGGTGCACAAGCCCGCGTGCCACGTCCACGTTGCTTTCGGCTCCGCGCACGGCGAGCATTATGCAAAGCATGACGACAGACGCAAGTAGTTTTTTCATGTATAGAAGTATTGGTTCAAGTGTTTCCTTATTCAATAAGGGTGCGCCAAAAGAAACGCTTTTGGCGCACCCTCAAATAGTATTAGCTCGTTTTTTCTATTCTCCGTCGGGGTTGTCGAGGTCGCAGCCGTAATAGTTGGCCAGTTCGGAGTTGTCGGCAAACACGGCCGTGCGGAATGTTGTTGGGTTGGTGTACGGGTTGTTGTAGCCCGTGAGCGCCTTGTTGGTGTTAAGCTCGCCGGTGTTCCAGCCCGGTGTCCATCCGCAGTAGACGCCGTTCATGTCTTGTGCGTTGTTGTAGCGTTCGGCGCTTGTGCCCTTGTATCCGCGGTGTATACCCAGTTCAAGGCGCTTGGCATCGAAGTAGTTTCTGCCCTCGCCCCAGAACTCTATTGCCTTCTGATATACCAGTTCCTCAATGAAGTCGGCCTCCGACGTTGCCTTGCAAGTATATTGCGGGTTGCGTGTCTTGATCAGATTCTCAAGTGTGGTCTTTGCAGTGCCCACGCCCTTGGTGTGCATCTCAGCCTCAGCCTTGATGAAGTACATCTCCTCGACGCGCATCATCGGGAAGTCGGTGGCTCCGCCAATGTCCTCGTTGGTATAGTTGCCGTTGTGTGGGCGGAACTTGATGTTCACATAGAGGTAAGGCCATGCCTTGAAGCCGAGCGACTTGTTGATGCGCGAGCGGATCCATGCAGCATTGCTCGTGAGCTGATACTTGGCACCGTCGCTCACACGTCCGTCGTAGTCGCTGGTCCATGCCGACTCATCGGTGGCGAGGTTGTCGCCAGTGGTGTTGTACTTGTTGTTCAAGTAGTTGCCGTCGGCATCTTTCTCTACGAGATACTTCTGACCCTCAACCTGGTTTGTCGACTTGTAGAAAAAGTCAGGACCCAGCCACGACTTCTTGCGGAAGTCGGTGTCGGGCAGGCGCTCGTACATCTTGCGGTCGAGCGAGCGGCCCACTCGCCATCCGTAAGGAGAGAAGTCGGTCTCGGTGCCGAAGAGCATGGCGAAACCAAACGAACCCCACTCGCCACCGTGTGCGGCGTAAGTGTTGCTCTCTGATATTGACGTGGCGAGCATCCATGAGTTCTGCGACGTGCGGCTGTTGAATCCGGTTGTCGGGTCAGTCCACTCGGCCTCGCTCAGAGGTTGGCACCCTGAAGCCTCGATGGCCTTCTTGGCATACTCCTCGGCTTTGGCCCAGAGTGCGCTCTCGTCCTTATACTCGGCTGAAATCTTGGTGTGCGATGCCAGGAACTGGTAGGCGCGTGCGTACAGACCGTAAACCACACTCAGATCGGGCTGCACCTTGTCGGTGCGTGTGTAGCCGGTAAGGTAGGTCTCGGCCTTGGCAAGGTCGGCAAGTACCAACTTGAAGTTCTCGTCGACCGTGGCGCGTGGGTTGTTCGTGTTTTCGGTCGTCTCCTCGGTCACGATAGGCACGCCAAGGTTTGAGAGGTCGTTCTCGGGCTGTGTGAAAGTGAAACGCGAGTCGGTGGGCTTCTTGTATTCCATGATCTGCGTCAGCTCTGAGTAGTACAGCGCACGGTATGCGTATGCTATGCCCAGATAGGCGCGCAGGTTGGCGTCCTCGGTGTCTTTGTCGACCATGCCGATGATGTCGTTTACGGCTTTGATGTAGCCATAGTACACGTAAGAAGGGTAAATGCCGCGGTTGGAGCCTGTGGCGCTGATGGAGCCGTAGGCCCATGCACCAAGGGTGTTGTATCCACCGATGCCGGTAAACGACATTCCTGTCGTTCCCGACTCGAGCATGGCCAGCAGTGAGCCGTAGGAGATCAACTCTATTCCACCATCGTCGTTCTCATATCCCACCATGGTGGTGTAGATGGAGTTGACCATACCCTTGATGGCAGATTCCGACTGTTGTATCTGGTCTTTGGTGACAAACTCTGTGGGCGTCACCTCGTCGATGCAGCTTGACAGGCTTGTGGCAGCCAGTGCGAGCGCAATGAACTTGCTATGTAGTTTCATAATTATGTCCTCTTTTTGGGTTAGAATGAAAGTTGAATGCCGAATGAGCATGTACGCATGGGCGAATACAATTCGGGGTTGGTATATCCGCCGATGTTGTAGCGCGGGTCAAAGCCCTGGCGTGCCGACACGTAGAACAGGTTTTCGGCCGAGAAGTAGACGCGCAGATTCTCAATGCCGGCCTTCAAGGTCAGTGTCTTTGGTATGGTATAGCCAAAGTTGAGGCTCTGGCAGCTCAGGTAAGAGGCGTTGGTGAGGAAGCGGTCGGAGCGTGCATTCTGCGAGTACTGCTCAGTGAAGCGCAGGCGTGGTATGTCGCTGCTTGTGTTGTCGGCGCTCCATGAGTTCAAAATGTCCTTGTGCCATGCCGTAGCGGTTTCGCCGCCCGAGTGCATGAGCGTCTGGTAAGTGTAGTCGTAAGCCTTGCCGCCAAGCTGGAAGCTGAAGTTGACGTTGAAGTCGAAGCCGAAGGCTGCCAGCGAAGTGCCAAAACCGCCGTTCACGGGAGCCATGGCGTCACCGCACAGATACTCGGTGGCCTCATTCCAGTTCTTTGTAGTGGTGCGTGTCGTGTTGCCGTTGTCGTCGGTAACGTCCTTGTAGAACAGGGCCTCGCCGGTTTCCTTGTCGGTGCCGGCATACTTAGGCATGTGCCATGTGTAAAGGGGCAGACCCTCGCCCACGAAGTACCAGTACTTCTCTGCGAACGAGTTGTCGTGGCGTATGTATCCGGCGTGTCCGTCGATGCTGTTGGTTTTTACGCCTTCCGGCAACGACAGCACCTTGTTGCTCACGTATGTGAGGTTGAGGTTCACATCCCAGCGTAGGCTCTTGGTGAGGACTGGTGTGGTATTGAGCACAAATTCCACACCCTGGTTGCGCATGTCGCCCATGTTCACATACTGGCTTGTGTAGCCGATAGACGGTGTGGTGGTCAGCGCAAACAGCATGTCAGACGTCTTGCGGTAGAACAAGTCAATTGATCCGCTCAGGCGGTTCTTGAGAAGGTCGAACTCAACGCCCACGTTCCAGTTGGTGTTGGTCTCCCATGTGATGTCGTCTGTGCCTTTCTGTCGCCACTGGTAGCCAGGCTCGCCGGCGTTGTCCTTGATGTTGTATGTGTCGGTGTAGAGGAACTCACCGATGTTGTCGTTGCCCTGTGAGCCTACTGACGCCTTGACGCGCAGGTTGTCGACCCAGCTGACGTTGAACCACTTTTCCTTTGAGATGACCCAAGAAAGTCCGCCTGACCAGAAGTTACCCCAACGGTGCTTCTTGGAGAAGCGTGACGATGCGTCGCGACGGAACGATACCGAAGCGTAGTAGGTGTCATCGTAGTCGTACATGCCACGGAAGAAGTAACCCTCGTTGTTGTATCGTGTAGAGTAAGACGAAGGATAGTTCTTTTGAAGCAGCTGGTCGATTTCGCTGGCTCCGTCGATACCGAAGTTCTTGCCCGACATGCTCATGTCAGAATACTTGTAGTTGTAGTATTCATGTCCGATCAGTCCGCTTACGGTGTGCTTGCCGAAGTCGTGGTTGTAGTTCAAGAGTTGCTGCAGGTTGTACGAGTAAATCTTGTAGTCGCCCTTAGACAGGTAACCGTTGTTGGACGAATCAGTGTAGTGGTCTACAAACGGTGAGCTTGAGTAGTCGTAGCGCTTGTCGTTGTTGTACGTGTTGGCGTTTAGCGTCAGCGTAAGGTCGGACGTGATGATGAAGTCGGCCGTGCCGTTCACTGTGAAGTCAGTAACATTATACCTTGTGCTTGTATACTTGTTGTCGAAGATACAGTTGCCGCCCACGCCGCCAGCGCGGCTCAGGTTGTAGAGTCGGGCAAAGTCGTACATTGGCTCGCCATACTCGTCTATCATGATGTTCTTGTCGGCGTCGCGGTAGTAGACTGGATAAATTGGTGCCAACGTCTTGATGGTGCTCCAGATGGTTCCGGTACCGATGGTTCCCTCTGACGTTTGTGCGTATTTATAATGTGTGTAGCTCACGTTGGCGCCGAGACGCAACCACTTCTTGGCCTGGTAGTTGAGCTTGGCGCGTGCCGTGATTCGGTTCTCGTTTGAGCCAAGTTGGATACCGTCCTGATTGAGGTAGCCGAGTGACGTGTAATAGTTAACCTTGTCCGTCGCACCTGTGGCCGAAGCATTGTATTCCTGGCGCAATCCGGTGCGCAATCCCTCTTTGGCCCAGTCGTCCGGCTGCAGCCACAGTTCCTGGTTGCCATATTTGTACAGAGCGCCCAGGGTAGCGTTGGGATTCATTGTCCCGTCTTGCTGTATGAACTGCTCGCCCTCTGGTACGGTGTAAACCATGTAGCCCGGACCCTTGCCCGATGCTGAGTTCATGAGGTCGCTGTTGGCCTTGAGCCATGCGTCGTTGGCGGAGAGGGCTCCACCATCGTTCTCAGCACTCACGTAAGAGTTGTACAGCATCTTGTAGTAGGTCTCGTAGAAACCGCGGGCATCCAGCTTTTCATAGTCTTTCAGACCGTTAGTGTTCCATCCCCACTTGGCATCGACCTTGATTTTGGCTTGTCCGCCTGCTTTGCCGCTCTTTGTTGTTATCATGATCACACCGTTGGCACCACGCGCACCGTAGAGAGCGTTAGATGCAGCGTCTTTCAGCACTGTCATCGACTCGATGTCGGAACTGTTTAAGGTGTTGAGGTTGCCGTCGTAAGGCATACCGTCGAGGATGATCAGCGGTTGCGTGTCAGACGATATAGAACCCACACCGCGTATAGTGATCTGCGGCGAAGAGCCTATCTGCGAGGATGAGTTGTTGAGTTGCACGCCGGCCACGCGTCCGGCCAGTGCCTGTGCAGGGTTGGTGACTTGCACCTGCTCCAGCTCTTCGCTCTTCATCACGCCTGCCGAGCCGGTGAAAGCCTCGCGCTTCATCTTACCGAACGCCACGACCACCACCTCATCGGTGGTTGTGCTCTCGTCGGCCATGACAACCTTTATGTGTTGCCGGTTGCCCACCTTCACATTCTGTGCGGTGAATCCAACGTATGAGAACTGCAGCGTGGCACTGCTGTTCTTTACATTGATTGAGAACGTGCCGTTGGCGTCAGTAATGGCGCCGTTGGTGGAATTGCCCACTTCCTTGACACTTACTCCTATCAGCGGTTCTCCCGAACCGTCGACAACTGTTCCTTTTACGAGCTGTTGCGCCCACATGACGGTGGAGGCCATCAACAGTAACAATAGACTTAACAGTTTTTTCATAACACTTTTATTAAATATAAAAAATATAACCTCTCAACCCAAAACAATGTGGTAAAAAACAACAGTGGCTCAATATAAATAGCATCTGTGTTCACCTAAAAGGCGACAAGACAACTATTTAAAGAACATCTATTCTTTTTTGCAAAATTAAACAATCATTTCGATTTGATACCTTCCCGTAATATTAAAAAAACTTAATGGTATAATGTTATTACATTGGGTATGTTAATTAAATTTCCGTATCAATAGGGAGCCTTTTACGAACAAATTGACTAAATTTGCACATGTTTATTGAATTCACGTAAAAGACCTATGTATAGACATCTGTTGACCGTATTGCTTTTTGTTTCCACATTCCTTCCGGCATGTGCCGAGCGTTACGATGTTGTAGTGGTGGGAGGCGGCACCAGTGGTGTATGCGCCGCCGTAGAGAGCGCGAGGTTGGGAGCCGGCACACTGCTCATAGACCCTACGCCTTGGCTTGGCGGCATGCTGACGCAGGCTGGCGTGAGCTGCACCGACGGCAACTTCAAGCTGCCGTCGGGACTGTGGGGCGACTTCCAGCAGGAACTGGTGCGCCACTACGGGTCTTTCCAGGCTCTTGCCACGGGATGGGTCAGCATGATACAGTTTGAGCCCTCGGTGGGCAACGCGATATTCCAGAAATGGGTGAAGGCGGAAAAGAAACTTACCTATGAGCCGAACGCCACGTTCAAGAATCTGAAGCGGTTGGACAGCGGTTGGGAGGTGACCTACCTGAAGGACGGCAAGATGCAGACGGCAACATGCGCCTACGTCATCGACGGCACTGAGCTTGGCGATGCGGCCAAGGCTGCCGGACTGAAATACCATATTGGCCTTGATGCGCGCGCTGACACGGGAGAGCCGGAGGCTCTGGCCGAGGCCAGCGACATAGTGCAGGACATGACGTATGTCGTGACGCTGAAATTCCACAAGACACCGCAGACAATACGCCGGCCAAAGGGATATAATCCGCAGGAGTTCCGCAACTGCTGTATCAATCCATTGAACGACAGCAAGACCTCGCAGAAGCCGTGGTCGCAGCAGATGATGATGACCTACGGACGGCTTCCGGGCGGGAAATACATGATCAACTGGCCGATGTTCGGCAACGACTATTATCTGAACGATGTTGACCTCACGCCGGAGAAGCGGTTGAAGGCGGAGAAGGCTGCCAAGGCAAAGACGTGGCGCTTTCTCTATTTCATGCAACACGAACTCGGCATGGACACCCTTGGCCTCGCCGAAGAGTATCCCACGGAAGACGGTCTGCCGTTCATTCCCTATTACCGTGAGGGCCGCCGTTTTGAAGGCCGTGTGCTGTTCACGCTCAACGACATACGCGCTCCATACGAACAGCAGACCAAACTCTACCGCACGGCGGTGGTGGTTGGCGACTATCCCGTGGACCAGCACCACAACGAGATGCCGGTGAAGGATCTGCAGATTCCGCCTATTCCGTCGTGGGGCATGCCCGTTGGCGTGTTCTTCCCGAAAACGGAAGACCGCCTGCTGCTTGCGGAGAAAGCAATATCCGTGACGAATCTCGTGAACGGCACGTCGCGTCTGCAACCCGTGTCGATGCAGATTGGCCAGGTGGCGGGTGCGCTCGCGGCAATGGCAGTCAGGGAAGGCTGCTTGCCCAAGGACCTTAGCGTGCGTGCGGTGCAACGCCAGCTGCTCTCCTCCGGCAACTATCTTCTGCCTTATCTTGACGTGGAGAAGTCGAGCCCGCGCTTTGCATGCTATCAGCGCATCGGAGTAACGGGCCTGCTTCATGGGGTGGGCAAGCACAAAGACTGGAAAAACGAGATGTGGCTTGAAGCCGACAGCGTGCTGAGCGGTAAGGATTTGCGCTATTTTGCCGACTTCTATGGTGTCTCAGACCTTGACTGTTCACGTGCCACTGTGTCGACAAATGATGTGTTGCGACTCATTGAAAAAATATGGAAAGGCGATTCGTTTGACCTTTCCGTCAACAGAGTGTTGCAGAATTTCGGCATAGCTCCTGCCGAGGCCATTACACGTGGCGACTATGCAGTGCTTGTTGACCAACTGCTGAATCCTTTCGAAGCTCGTGACGTAGACCTCGAAGGAGAGTGGAAGTAATGTCCTCTTTTAGGCCTGCGCCTACGATATCTTCATTCTTGTCCAGAGCCATCGCGGGATGAGCCGCCATACGGACACGAGGATGGCATAGCGCCAGTCGATGACCTTGACATCCTTGCCGCATCCTATTGCCCGCACAATGCTCTTCGCCACGTCTTTGGCATCGAGCTGGAGGGGATAGTTGCTGCCCGCTATGAGGTCGGTCTTGACAAAGCCCGGGCGTATGTCGGTGATGGACATGTGGAGACGGCGCATGCGGGCCTGCTGACTGAGACATTCGAGGTAGTGGCTTTGGAAACGCTTGGTGGCGGAATAGGCAGGCGCAGCCCCGAGACCTCTGGTTCCGGCTATTGAAGTGATGCAGGCAATGCGGTGGCGCAAAGTGCCGGATGCCGGACCTGCTGCTTCTTCATGTTCGGCAAACCAGTTGAACGCCGTGTCGACCATCCTCACGAATCCCACTCCGTTGGTCTCCACGGTCTGCAGCTCCTTGTCAACATCGAGCGAGTTGTTTTGCCAACCTATGCCCGAGCTGTGGAAATAAAGATCCATGCCGCCAAGCTCACCGATGAGCTGGCGGAGAAGTTGAGGGGCATCGGGCGATGTGACGTCTATCTGCCGGTAGCAGACTATGCCCTCATGGCTACGCTGCAGATTCATGAGCCTTTCTGTCCTTCTGCCTGCAATGCCCACTTGCCACCCCCGCTCAGCCAAGAGCTTTGCCACCTCCATTCCTATGCCCGACGTGGCACCTGTCACTATCGCTTTTCCTGTCATTGTAAAGCCTTTTTTGGTTTGTCGTATTTCTATTGCCGTCTCCACTTATATAATAATGTAAAGGGCAACCGAAGTATTTGCAAAATTAAGCGAATTGTCTGAGTTGGCAAATATAAAGGGATATAAAATTAACTCAAGTTTCGGATTTGTGCAGCCCTTTCAGAACTTTAAGCCTGATGCTGCTATAAATTTGATTTACGTACTGATTTCTTGGTTCCATCTTGATGTTTCATACCTGTTTCAAGAAGGAGGAGTTATTGCAATCTTTTCATCAAAATACATAACAATCCTTAAAATATTCCAAGCAAGTATAAGACATGTGGGAATTTCCATTATATTTGCAATCGATATCTATTACGCAATCTTAACACCTTATTATAGGCATGAAGAATTTTCTGCAAAAGCTTAAATCTATGTTGCCTTCTCTCAGCTATGGGCAGAAGGTTACGTTGATAGTCTTGTCTGGAATCATCGTAGGATTGGGAGGACTGTTCATGTATCTCCTGCGTGTGCATACCTATGTGGTAGGCGATGATCCGGCAGCTTGTGTCAACTGTCACATCATGTCACCCTATTATGCCACGTGGAGCCATTCCAGCCACGGCCGCGATGCCACCTGCAACGACTGCCATGTGCCGCACTCCAGCCTGTTTGCCAAATATTTTTTCAAGGGCATGGACGGTATGAAGCACGTGGGTTATTTCGTTACCCGTTCCGAGCGTCAGGCCATAATGGCGGAAGACGGTTCGGCAGAGGTTATCATGGACAACTGCATACGTTGTCATAAGCAGCTCAACACCGAGTTTGTGAAAACGGGAAAGATAGACTACATGCTGGCAAAGCGTGGCGAGGGCAAAGCCTGTTGGGACTGCCACCGCCAAGTGCCTCATGGCGGTGTGAACTCGCTGAGCGCAACCCCAGGTGCAGAGACACAGGTGCCAATACCCTCGTCTCCGGTTCCCGAATGGCTGCAGAAGTTGTTGCAGAAATAGAAAACCTAAACACGAAAATATTAAATATCTGATAATATGGCAAAGCAATTAAAGAAATGGCAAGGATGGCTGCTCTTCGGCGGGGCAATGGTCATCATCTTTGTTTTGGGTATGCTGTGCTCGTCGCTTCTTGAGCGTAGGGCAGAAGTTGCCTCGGTCTTCAACAATCGGCGCACTGTGATGACAGACAGCATCGTGAGCCAGAACGAGAAGTTCGCTGAGGATTTCCCCCGTGAATATCAAACATGGTCGATGACCGAAGACACTTCGTTTGTGAGCAAATACAACTCCTCACAGGAAGTGGACGTGCTGGCCCAGCGTCCCGAGATGGTTGTGCTGTGGGCAGGCTACGCCTTCTCGCGCGAGTACAATACGCCGCGCGGACACCGTCATGCCGTCGAGGACCTTAGAAAGATTCTGCGCACCGGAAGTCCTGGCGTCGACGGTCAGGAGGACCTGCAGCCCGGTACATGCTGGACCTGCAAAGGCCCGGACGTGCCTCGCCTGATGCGCGAGAAAGGCTTGAATGCATATTATGCAGCAAAATGGAGTGACTGGGGCAACGAGGTTATGAACACCGTGGGCTGTTCCGACTGTCACGACGCCCGCACCATGGACTTGCGTCCCGCCCGTCCTGCTCTCTATGAGGCATGGCAGCGCGCCGGCAAGGACGTGAAGAAGGCAAGCCATCAGGAGATGCGCTCGCTGGTCTGCGCACAGTGCCACACCGAATATTACTTTGAAAAGGAGAACGGACAGTATCTCAAGTTCCCGCAAGACAAGGGTTTGACCTGTGAGGCTGCAGAAGAATACTACGACTCTATCGGTTTCTACGACTACGTGCACCCATTGTCAAAGGCCAAGATCCTGAAGGCCCAGCACCCCGGCTATGAGATCTACAAGCAGGGTATCCACGGACAGCGTGGCGTGAGCTGTGCCGACTGCCACATGCCTTACAAGCAGGAAGGCGGCGTGAAGTTTACCGACCACCACATCACTTCACCGCTCCGCAACATCGACCGCACTTGCCAGACTTGTCACCGTCAGGACGCAGAGACCTTGCGTCAGAACGTGTATGAGCGCCAGGAGAAGGCGTTCCATACCCGCAACCAGGTGGAGAAGGCACTTGCCGCTGCACACATCGAGGCTAAGTTTGCATGGGAAAAGGGCGCAACAGAGGCTGAGATGGAAGAGGCTCTGAAAGACATACGCAAGAGTCAGTGGCGTTGGGACTATGCTGTTGCCGCCCATGGTGCCAGCTTCCATGCTCCTCAGGAAGTCAGCCGACTGCTGGGCGACGCATTGGGCTATGCCAACCACGCCCGTTTCCAAATTGCCAAGGTTTTGGCAAAGCACGGCTTCACCGGAAACGTTCCTATGCCTGACATCTCTACCAAGGAGAAGGCACAGACCTATATCGGCCTCGATGTCAAGAAACTCAAGGCGCAGAAGAAACAGTTCCTTGACACTGTAGTGCCCAAGTGGGTTGAGACAGCCAAGAAGAAAGGCCGTTTCATCACCAAAGAATTGTAATGGGAAAAAATTGAACGATGTGGAATAAACCTTGGAAATATCTTGAAGGTATTGCCATCTGCATAGGGCTCCTGGTTACAGGAGCCCTTTTGCAAGTATCGATGGGGCCAGTGGAATGGCTTATGTTTATGTGGCCGGCAAACATTGTGGCGCTGGGTCTGCTTGTGTGTGTGTTGGTGCTCGTGTATGTGCTGCGCTCAAGGGTTTACCTGTTCCGCTTCATGTGCCAGCCCGAGGCTGCGGTGCCGGCTTTGGCCACGGCTTCGTTGCTGACCGTTGTCATGGGCCTTACGCGTCAGGTGGCGGAAGGCCATCCTGCCATTGACCCGGTGGGGCTGAGCAAGATGTTGTCGTTCTGGCCTTTCGTGCTGGTTTACCTGTGGAATGTGGTAATTGTTGCTGAGGTGGCTATCTTCCAGATAGCGCATTTCCGGATGCGCTGCCTCCCTTCGCTGCTCTGCCATCTGGGACTGTTCGTCTTCGTTACCTGCGGTGTGCTTGGCTCTGCCGACATGCAGCGCCTGAAGATGTATTGCGAGGAGGGGAAGCCCGAATGGCGTGCCCTCGACAACTTCCGTGAGGTGCACGAATTGCCTATTGCCATCGAGCTCCGCAAGTTTACCATCGACGAATATCCGCCGAAGCTCGCCTTGTTCGACAGCAAGAGCGGCACTCCGCTGCCTAAGGACAAGCCGCAAAACATTGTTGTGGAGCAAGGTGTCAAGTCGGGTGAACTAATGGGATGGCATGTCACTATAGAGAAATACATCGAAGACGCCATGCCGGCAACCATGCTGAAGATGATGAAAGGCATGCCCGAGAAGATGATGCAGATGATGAAGATGGACGACTTGGGCATGCGCGTCAACACCGGCGGTTTTGTGGAGTACAAGGGCAAAGGTGCCGCTACTGCCATTCTCGTAAAGGCGCAAAAGGGCAAGACGGTAAAAGAAGGATGGGTCAGCTCGGGCAGCTATATGTTCCCGATGTCGAGCCTGAAACTTGACCGGCGCACAGAGATTGCCATGTCGTCAAGGGAACCTCTGCGCTATGCTTCCGACGTGAACCTTTACAGCCAGGACGGCAAAACGGAGCAGGCACACATAGAGGTCAACAAGCCTTACTCGTTTGCCTCGTGGAAGATTTACCAGCTCGACTACAATAAGGAACAGGGCAAATGGAGCACGCTCAGCGTCTACGAGCTTGTGAGCGACCCCTGGTTGCCCGCCGTATACGCGGGCATAGGCCTGTTGCTGGCAGGATCCGTCTTGGTGTTTATTGTGGCCGGTAGAAAGAGAAAGGAGGACGCGAAATGACTGCATTCTGGAACTACTTCGTATATTTTGCTATAAGCGCCGTGCTGCTTTGGATTGTCGGTGCCTATGCCGCATGGAAAGACAAGAAGACGCTGGCATATGCCGGCACGTTGGCCGGACTGGCCGTCTTCTTCAGTTATATCCTTGTAATGTGGGTCAGTCTCGACCGTCCTCCGTTGCGCACAATGGGTGAAACGCGTCTGTGGTATTCGTTCTTCCTGCCTCTTGCCGGTGTCATTGTGTATAGCCGGTGGAACTATAAGTGGTTGCTGTCGTTCTCGACAGTGCTCTCGCTGGTGTTTATCTGCGTGAACCTGTTCAAGCCCGAGATACACAGCAAGACCCTGATGCCGGCGCTGCAGAGCCCGTGGTTTGCCCCGCACGTCATCATCTATATGTTTGCCTATGCCCTCTTGGGCGGCGCCTTCGTCATGGCGGTTTATCTGCTGTTCTTCAAGAAAAACAAGGCCGACGTAAGCAAAGAGCTCGACATAACCGACAATCTCGTATATATAGGTTGGGCTTTCCTTTCGTTGGGAATGCTCTCGGGCGCACTGTGGGCAAAAGACGCATGGGGACACTATTGGGCTTGGGACCCGAAGGAGACGTGGGCTGCTGCCACGTGGCTTGCCTACCTCACCTACATCCATTTCCGCCTGCGCAAGAACTGTCGCCTTGAAGTGGCCATGTGGATGCTGGTCATCAACTTTGCGCTCTTGCAGATGTGCTGGTGGGGAATAAACTATCTTCCGTCAGCCCAAGGCGCAAGCGTACATACATACAACATGCAGTAAACGATATAATATGGTAATAGTATGCGAGGCGTGTCCCAGGACACGCCTCGTTGCGTATAGACGGCTGTGTAAACACAAATGTGAATAAACAGATGTGTCATAAACAACCGGGTATAAACAAAAAAAGAGGACTTTACCGAAGTAAAGTCCTCTTTGCCATCTTGTGATGTTGTGACTCCGCTGGGATTCAAACCCGGAACCTTCTGATCCGTAGTCAGATGC
>CAZXGQ010000065.1:13831-19226 GCA_964640415.1 uncultured Prevotella sp. | reverse complement strand
TTGAAGCACCGAGATTTTAAGAGAGGCCTTTGGCCTTTAGAGAGTTCGGTAGTGTGGGCTCGCTTCATTTTTCACTCTACAATCTTACAATTTCGCATAGTTCGTCGGCAATGTAGTGGCACATGAGCGGTAGTTATGCATTGCTAAAAACGGTTTGTTTTTTAATAAGAGTTGTTAATTTTTCTTTTGTTTTGTAAGGTTTAAAGTTTTTTGCCGCAGTTTAGGGGGGGACAGTGTGGTTTTTTAATTAACTTTGCACACCTATTAAAAACATATGAAACAAATGTTACGTCTGATAGACAAAACTTTCATATAATCTCAACAACCTTAAAAGCAATGAAAAAGAAAAGTTTCAATGTACACTCCCTTAGGAGAGTATGCTTGACGGGTGCGCTTGTGTTGTCGGCGACTGTCGCCAGCGCACAGAGCACAGTGGTCAAAGGTACTGTAAAGGATGCTACTGGAGAACCGGTAATCGGTGCCACTATCAAAGTGCATGGCGACGCAAAGAGTGCTGCTGTCACTGACATAGACGGTAACTATACCATTACGGTTCCTTCGCCTAAGGCCAAGCTCGAAGTGTCTTACCTCGGTGCCAAGACACAGGTGGTGTCGGTAGACGGCAAGAGCCTTATCGACGTTACCCTGCAGGACGAGAGCCAGGCCATCGACGAGGTCGTGGTGACTGCCCTCGGCATCAAGCGCCAGGCACGTTCGCTCGGTTATTCTACCACAAAGGTGGGTGGCGACGAGTTCCAGCTTGCACGTGACCCGAACGTGGGTAACGCCCTCTCAGGTAAGATTGCCGGTGTGTCGGTTGCAGGCAATGGTACAGGTTCGATGGGTTCTTCACGTGTCGTGATCCGTGGTAACGCCTCTATCTCCGGTAACAACCAGCCACTTTACGTTGTCGACGGTGTGCCTATGGACAACACCAACCAGGGCTCAGCAGGCCAGTGGGGTGGTGCCGACCTTGGCGACGGTCTGTCCAACATCAATGCCGACGACATCGAGAGCATCCAGGTGCTGAAAGGTGCTGCCGCTTCTGCCCTCTACGGTTTCCGCGGTGGTAACGGTGCCATCCTCATCACCACAAAGAGCGGCCAGAAGGGCAAGCCCGTGAGCATCGAGGTGAACGAGAACCTTACCTTCAACACCATCTACGACTACCGCGACTTCCAGAAGGAGTACGGTCTCGGTATACAGGGAAACAAGCCAATCACAGCTACCGACGCACAGAAGGGCGAGTCGCAGTCGTGGGGTGGATATCTCGACGGCAGCGACGCTGTCAACTTCAAGGGCGATACCTACAAGTATGCCTACAACGACATCTGGAAGCAGTTCTACCGCACCGGTGTCACCACCAACACCTCAGTGGCCATCTCCGGCTCTGGCAAGGAAGTGACCTACCGCTTCGGTGCTTCTTACAACAAGGAGAAGAGCATCCTGCCAAACTCTGGCAACCGTCAGCTCGGCCTTAACATGAACACCACCTACCAGATTCTGAAGAACCTCTCGGCTATGGTGACAGCCAACTACACCTTCGACAACTCGAACGGACGTTCTAACCTCTCCGACGGTAACGGCAACACCAACGCATCACTGCTCTACCGCGGCAACTCATTCAACATGGACTGGATGAAGGGCACTTCTGCAGGATGGGGTACCAACGAAGACGGCTCGGAGATGATCGGCGGTACAAACGTCTACTTCAACAACCCTTACTGGTTGCAGTATCGCAGAACCAACAACATGAGGCGTAACCGTCTGATCGGTTCTGTCACATTGAAATACGACATCACCGACTGGCTCTATGTACAGGGCGCCGTGCAGCACGACGGCTACAGCCTGGAGTACAAGCAGGTGCAGCCTAAGGGCGCCGCTGCTGACCCCAACGGTTACCTGAACGAGTATGAGAAGAACTTCGCTGAGAACAACTACAACTTCCTCATCGGATTCAGCAAGGAGTTTGGCGACATCAGCGTTGGCGCAACATTCGGCGGCAACAAGATGTACAACGAATACCGCACCTATTACACAGCCGACGGCGCACGCCCATTCACCGTGAACGGTCTGTGGTCAGTGAACAACATCTCTTCTACAGGCCAGAGCCCGAAGAAGGAGACTGTACGCTATCAGGTGAACTCATTCTACGGAACAGTAGACCTCGGCTGGCGCAACCAGGTGTTCTTGAACCTCACCGGACGTAACGACTGGTTCTCTACACTTTCTCCGCAGAACAACAGCTACTTCTATCCATCTGCAACACTGTCATGGGTGTTCACCGACTCATTCCGCAAGTCATTGCCTGAGTGGTTCGACTTCGGTAAGGTGCGCGCAGGCTACGCTTTCGCATCAAACGGAACATCAGCCTACCAGAACCTGCTGCTCTACAAGCTGCGCAACTACAGCGTGAACGGCAACCAGACAGCCACACAGAACAACAGCGACACTTATCCCAACGAGAACCTGAAGCCTATCAAGATTACAGAGTTCGAGGTCGGTCTTAACCTTGCCTTCTTCCAGAACCGCTTGAGCTTCGACATGGCCTACTACCAGAAGAAGACTTCAGACGATATCCTCTCTGTGTCTACATCTTCAGCATCAGGCTATTCAGCAATGAAGGCCAACATGGGTGAGATCGAGAACTCAGGTTTTGAGTTCATGGTCGACGCTTATCCAGTGCGCAACAAGGACTTCTCTTGGAACACCACGCTCAACTTCGCCTACAACAACTCTGAGGTGAAGAAGCTTGCCGACGGCACCGACCGCATCACTGTTGACGGTGGTCAGTCGCGCAACGGCGACGTTACCATCTACCAGATTGTGGGCCAGCCTTTCGCTCAGATCGTGGGCTACAAGTACAAGCGCAACGACCAGGGCCAGCTCCTGCTGAAGAACGGTCTGCCACAGCACTCCGACGAGAAGGAAATCCTCGGCAACGCTGTCTACAAGTGGACAGGCGGTTGGCGCAACACCTTCACATATAAGGGCTTCAACCTCGGCTTCCTGCTCGACTTCAAGTTCGGTGCCAAGATCTTCTCAGGTACCAACCACCAGCTCTATCAGAACGGTCTCCACAAGAACACTCTCCAGGGACGTACAAAGGACAACCCTGCAGGTTCTATCTGCATGGACGGTATCGACGAGACAACCGGCCAGAAGAATACCACAACCGTTACTTCTTACGACTACTTCAGAGCTATCGCAAGCGAGAACATCGGCGAGGAGTTTGTTTACAGCGCCGACTTCATCAAGCTCCGCGAACTCTCATTTGGCTACACTTTCCCAAGCACCATGCTGAGGAAGGCTAAGTTCATCAAGAGCCTCAGTCTCTCTATCGTAGGACGTAACCTCTGGACCATTATGAAGCACACCCCGAACATCGATCCGGAGTCATGCATCAACAACACCAACGCCCAGGGCCTTGAGTTGAACGGCTATCCAGCAACCCGCAACGTCGGTTTCAACCTGAATGTTAAGTTCTAAAAAACTCAAAAAAAAAGACACAGCAATGAAAATCTATAGTATATTGTTAGCATCTGCTCTCACATTGGGAATGACAAGTTGCGGCGATTTCGGCGACCTCAACAACAACCCTGAGAGCCTTAACGCTGGAACAGTGCCCTACGAGATGCTGTTCTCAAACGCCCAGCACCAGGCGCTCGGTTCCGACTGGGACCAGTGGCGTACAGGCTGCATCTACTCTGCACAGTTCGTGCAGCAGCTCGTCTCCATCAACTGGTGGGGCGACTACGGCCGCTATGCATGGAGCGACGGCTACTCTGGTTCTTACTGGGACACATACAACAGCGACCGCGGTGCCATGCGCGACGTCACCACTGTCTACGACAAGTGGAAGGATGAAGAGGGCATGCAGACCGACTGGAACATCGCCCGCGTAATGCGTGTCTATGCTTTCAGCAAGATGACCGACCTCTACGGTGACATCCCTTACTCTCAGGCTGGACGCCCTTCACAGTATTCTTATCCTGAATACGACACCCAGGAGAGCATCTACAAGAGCATGCTCCAGGAGCTCGACGAGGCTCAGGCCAACCTTGGCAGCGGCACAGCAAAGATGCTCACCGCCGACCTCTACTTCAGCGGCGACGCATCGAAGTGGAAGAAGTTTGCCAACTCGCTCATGCTGCGCCTCGCAATGCGCCTGGTGAAGGTTGACGAGTCTACAGCAAAGACCTATGCTGCAAAGGCTGTCAGCAACGGCCTGCTCACAAGCAACGACGACAACGTGAAGCTCGAGCATTCTGCCGACGCTTCTACCGGCAACGACTCTTGCGAGCCTTGGGCAAAGATCATCGCTCATGAGGACCGTGAGTTCTTCATCTCCGACTTCTTCGTGAACATGCTCAAGGAAACCAACGACCCACGTCTGTCGCTCATCGCCACTGTTGCTCCTTACGCTAGCAGCGGCCAGTATACCGACATCCAGTCTAACGCCAGCGGCACATGGACTGCCAACGACTACGGCGACATGTCGTTCGACGCTCAGCAGGGACTTCTCCAGGGCGGCTACAGCGACAGTCCTTCAAGCCAGTACTTCATCGGCAAGAGCCCTGAAGCACAGAAGGCAGGCTCTATCTGGTCTAAGTTCAACGACGAGACTTGGCGCAGCGACTATGCCAAGAACTTCTCTTCACCAAACCGCTGCACCTATGCTGACCCGACAACTCCTACATTCATCCTCACCTATGCCCAGCAGGAGCTCCTCCTTGCCGAGGCTGTGGTTCGCAGATATGTATCGGGCGACGCTAAGACTCATTACGAGAACGGCGTGAAGGCTGCCTTCGAGCAGTTCACACAGTTCCGCAACGGTTCTGCTGCCATCAAGATCGTGACCGACAAGTACGGCTCGCTTGAGGCTGCTGCAGAGGCTTATCTCGCAAAAAATCCTTACAATGCAGCAACAGCTCTGGAGCAGATCAATACCCAGTACTACATCAACTCCTTCGGTGATGAGTACGAAGTGTTCTCCAACTGGCGCCGCAGCGGCTACCCGACACTCGTTCCTAACTGTCAGGCTGCCAAGGACGCTCTATGCGCTACAAACGGCGGTTCTATCCCACGCCGTTTCCGCTACCCGACTTCAGAGAGCCAGGTCAACTCAACCAACTACAACGCAGCTGTCAGCCGCCTCTCAGGTGGCGACCGTATGGACTCTCGCGTATGGTGGGATGTTGCAAAATAATCTTATTTAGATAAACTTCAAAAAAAGCGAAGCTCCCAAACGGGAACTTCGCTTTTTTTGATGGGGTAAAGTCGCGTATAATGCATGGAGTGACAGCTGTGTGCGTTTTATTGTCCGCGAAGGGCACGAACCGGCATGAAACTTCAAAGACAAAAAATGTCGGCTTTGCCCAAGACGTTTATCTCA
>CAZXGQ010000065.1:0-13731 GCA_964640415.1 uncultured Prevotella sp. | reverse complement strand
ATCTCAGCGGCTCTGCGTGAAAAGACCTTGCCGGAACTATGCGTACTCGCTCGGCGAGACGCCAAACTGCTTTTTGAAGCTTGTGGAGAAATGGCTCGGGGTGCTGAAGCCGGTCATGTCGGCCACCTCGCTCATGGTGTATTTCCCCTCTTTTATCAGTTCGGCGGCACGGTTTAGCTTGTATGTCTTGAAGAATGCGCTTGGGTTAGCCCCTGTGAGTCCTTTCATCTTGTAGTAGAGCTTTGTGCGCGAGACGTGCAGGCTGGCCGTGAGATGCGCCACGTCAAGCTCTGCATTTGACAGGCCCTCCTCCATGACCTGGTAGAGCTGTTCCATGAAGGCCCTGTCTTGAGGTGACAGTTCTTTCTCAATCTTGTCTGTGGTTTGGGTGGAGTGGGTGAGGAGTTGCTTGAGCTTCTCGCGGTTGTCGAGCAGAGAGTGTATCATGGCAAGCATGAGCTTGGGGTCGAAAGGCTTGGTGATGTATGCGTCGGCTCCTGTGTTGAGGCCCTCCACCTGATTTTCCACCGTAGCCTTGGCCGTGACAAGAATCATCGGTATGTGGCACACCTGCAAGTTCTGCTTGACCGCCCGGCATAGCTCGTAACCGTCTTTGCCCGGCATTATAACGTCGCAGAGAATGATGTCCGGCTCGCTTTCGCATATCGACTTGTATGCACTGTCGGCATCGAACTTGTAGGTTACGTTATAATACGGCATGAGCAGCGTCTGCAAGTAGTTCACCACCTCGGTGTCGTCGTCCACGACGAGAACCGTGGGCTTGTCCTGGTTTTCCGCTTGCTCGTCGAGAATCTGCGGCAACTGCTCGTTGAGAGGAAATGCCGTTTGCTGGCTGTCGGGCATGGCCAGCTCTTCGGGAGAGTATATCGTCTCGTCGGTGGGCAGCGTCAGCGTGAACACTGCACCGTGACCGTCTGTCGCATTGCCAGCCGTCAGAGACCCGTGGTGCAGATTGGCGAGCTGACGGGAGAAGTAGAGCCCGATGCCCGTGCCCCAGTTGTATATGCCCTCTTGCTTGTTGTTGAGCTGGTAGAATCTCTTGAATATGTTCTCGCACTCGCTTGGCGGAATCCCGGGGCCCGAGTCGCCGACGCGTATCACGGCGTTGCCCTCCTCTACATCGAAGCTGAGGCAGATGTGGCCGCCTTTAGGTGTGAACTTCAGAGCGTTGGACAAGATGTTGCTGACAATCTTGTCGAGCTTGTCACAGTCGAGCTTCATGAGGAAAGAGTCTTCCAAGCCTTCTGTCCTCATGGTGATGTCCTTCTCTTCGGCATTCACCTTGAAAACGTCGCTTATGAGTTGCAGCTGGCCTATGATGTCTGCCCGTGCCACTTTCAGTTTGAGCGTGTCGTTCTCCAGCTTGTTGAAGTCCATGAGCTGGTTTACGAGTCGCAGCATCCTTGCCACGCTTCTTTGTATTATCAGCAGGAGCTTCCGCTTGTCGCTTGTCAGCGTCTTGTCGTCGCACAGCATCCCCACGGGTCCGGCTATCATCGTCAGCGGTGTGCGGAATTCATGCGAGATGTTGGAGAAGAAACTCATGTTCATGGCGTTGATCTTCTTCTCGTGCTCTTTCTCCTGTTGCGCCTTCAGCATTTCGAGCTTGTTTTGCATGATGCGGCTTCTTATAGCCTTTATCCTGCCTAATATCATAACGGCAATGGCGATATACACCACCCACGCCCACCAGCTGTTCCATGGTGCCGGGCACACGATGATCTCTATCTCGTCTTCGGCTTGGAAGCCCTGATAGCCCTTGCTGTGGGCCTTGACCCTGAGAGTGTAGTGACCTGCAGGCAGGTTGGCATAGTAGGCCTCATGCCGTTTGCCGGCATCAATCCAGTCGTTGTCGAAGCCATCGAGCATATAAGCATAGTTCACCCGTTCGTAGTCGCTGTAGGCCAATGCCGCATAGGTGATGCTGAAACTGTTTTGGTAATGTTTGAGCCTAATAACCGGTCGCTTCTCCATTATGCTGTCGATGCATCCGTTCTTCTTTGGGTTCATCACTTGGTTGTGTACCTTTAGAGCCTCGAACACGAGACGCGTCTTCTCCACGGTCTGCTTGCGTTCGGGATTGAAGATGGTGACACCGTGGGTGCCGCCGAAGATGAGCTCGCCGTTAGGGAGCGAGCATGCGGCGCGGTCGTTGAACTGGTTACCTCCTGTCCCGTCGGTTTTGAAGAAAGGCGTGACCTTCCCCGTCTTGCAGTCAATGCGGTTGAGACCGTTCATGGTGCTTACCCACAGATTGTGTTCCCGGTCTATGATGATGGCTCCAATGTCAGAGCACGACAGTCCGTGTATGCGCTCCATGTGTCCGGAACGGAGAGAGAGGCGTATCAATCCGTTGCTCACGGTGCCTATATATAATGTGGAGTCGTTGGTTTGAAGCACGTCGGTAGGGATGAACACCGACCGTCTCACAGCCCTTTTCATGCTGTCGGCCGATATTGCGAGGCGTTGGACGTTGAAAGTGCGTGGGTTTATCGTTGTAAGGTCTTGGGCAAATGCGGCAGTGAGCATTCTGCCGTCGCGCAACTGTTTGATGCAAGGCATGAAACAAAAAGTGGCGGGGTATACCTGTATCGTTTTCATGGTGCCGTCGGGGAGAAAAGCCGCAGCCTGGTAGCTTGCCAACGACTCCCATACGGTGCCGTCGCTGCTCTCGGTGAGAGACATTGGATAGAATGTGTTGTAGCGATGCACTAATTCAAGCCGCGAGCCGTCATAACGGGTTTTTGCCGCAGTCAGCCCGCTTGTCAGCCACAGGAAGCCGTGGCTGTCTACGAGCAAGCTCTTTATTTCAGCGTGTTTCTCATTGGGGAAGATATTTTCGGTCGATATGTTGTTTATGACATTGGTGGAGAGGTCGTAGACATACAGCCCGCTCATCTTCGTGGAGATAAACACCTTGTCGCGCCGGTCGGTGGCTATGGCGAGCACCGACTGGTGTCCAATGGTTTTGTCAAGGTATGCATTGCTGTTGAAGAATGCACGGTATTGGTAGTCCACGGCGAACCCTTGCTCGTCGGACCCCATCCAGAGGTTATGGTGGCTGTCGGTGAACATCTTCGTGACCTTGAAGCCCGGTTGCCTGAAAGGAAACGAAGGTTGTCCGGGAGCAGACATCTGCCCCGTTGTTTCATTAAAGGCGAGCAGACCGTCGCGATAAGTGCAGAACAATATGGTCGACTTGTTGTACCTGTGCACCTTGGTAACACCGCCCAAGATGCTTGGACTCTCGGAGATTGATGTGGGCAAAGGCATGAAACGGCACTGGTGGGTGTCAAAACAGAGCACACCGCCACTACCTTTAATCCATAGCCGGTTGCCATCGAGCAGATCTGCACTTGCGGCAAAGAAACCGCTGGGCAAGTTTACCTTCTTCAAGAGGCGTATGCCGTCGACAGAATAGCAGGAGAGGCTATTGCAGTAGATATGCCAAAGATGGTCGTCGCAGTCTATGGCAATGCTGCCCATGAACGTCTTTAGCGGGTCGAGATTGTCTTTCCGTATAACAAAGTGCTTGCTTTTCTCGTCATACTCTTGTATTGAAAAGACGTTGAAGGCAAACACCCTGCCGTCTTGTGAGCAAGCCATCTGCAAGATGTTGTGGTTCTTGCTTTCTGCGGGTATGCGCTCGAAAGTGTTTGCGGAAGTGTATTGGCATGCGCCATTGACAGTGGCGACCCATAGACTTCCCTTGGCATCGCGAACTACGTCTTGGATGTTGTTGTCGGGCAGGCCTGTGGAGTCGTCGGTGCAGAAATATTGGTAGAACTTGTTGCCGTCATACTTGTTGAGTCCCCTGAACGTGCCGATCCATATCTGCCCATAGCGGTCTTCGGCAAAAGCCTTGATGTCTTGGTTTGAGATGTCGTCGGATATTACCATAGCATTGTCCTCGTCAATGAGTGTAGGGTGCTGGCATTGTTTGCCGCAACCATAAAATGCCAGGGACATTATGGTGAGCACAAAGAGAATTGCAGATTGACGGGCAGATTTTCTCATGGGTTAAGCATATATTGTTTTCATTGCAAATATAGGTCTTTTTTACTAGAAAACAGACAGTTTTGTGCACCTTTGAACATTTTGGAAAGAATTTTAACGAGGATGAAAGTGCTTTGAACGGATGCAAAACACAAAAAGATTGTTGAGAAAGCCTTGCAGGAAAGGGTTTGCTAACTTTGCAGCAGAAACCAGAAACCAAAACCCAAAGACTAAAGACATGCGAAAACTAATGAATCGTTTATTGTTGTTTGTATTGTTTGCCTTGTTGGGGCTTCCCACGTGGGCACAACAACTTTTCAAAGTGACGGGCCATGTGGTCGATGCCACAGGTGAGCCTATGATAGGTGTAACAGTCAAGGAGAAAGGATCGTCGCGTGGAGTGGTAACCGACCTCGACGGCAACTTCGTCATTGAGGTGAGCCGCGGGTCCACCATCCAGGTGAGCTATGTGGGTTATTCCACAATGGACCTGAAAGCCGCTCCAAAGATGAAGATAGTGTTGAAAGAAGACTCTAAGGTCCTCGACGACGTTGTTGTGGTGGGCTACGGCATTCAGAAGAAAAGCTCAGTCACGGGAGCCATCTCGCAGGTAAAGGCCGAGGACATGGAGAACCGTACCATCACCAATGCCAAGTCGGCACTCCAGGGAAAGACCGCCGGCGTGCAGGTGATAGGCAACACGTCGTCGCCAGGTTCTTCGCCCACGGTTCGCATACGCGGTTTCTCGTCCAACGTGTCGTCGGATCCGCTTTATGTCGTTGACGGTGTCCGCCTGAGCGACATCTCCGGCATCGACCCCAACGACATAGCTTCAATGGAAATCCTTAAAGACGCCGCCTCGGCTGCCATCTATGGTGCAGAGGCAGGCAATGGCGTGGTGCTCATAACCACAAAGAAAGGCCAGGCCGGACAAGGCAAGATATCCTACGACTTCCAGTATACCACCGAGTCGCTGGCCCACATGCCCCAGCTGCTCAACTCGGAGCAATACATTAATTATATGACAGAAGGCGGCACCTTCACCCAGGACTATCTGCTGAAAAACTGGGACGGCGTGACCAACACCAACTGGATAGACGCCACCTATGGCAAGGGCCACATGATGAAACATAACTTAGGTTTCACTGGCGGCAACAAGGACGGCAACTACTATGTGTCGTTGTCCTACCTTAACAACGACGGCATCGTGCGTGGCGACAAGGATGTCTACCGCCGCCTTACCGGTACCGTCAACGGCGAATACAACATCAAGCCTTGGCTCAAGGTGGGCACCACCAACCAGATAGAGAAATACAACAGCCGCTCCGTTTCCAGCAGCTACGAGTATGGCAGCACCCTTACCGCAGTGCTCCTCATGGATCCGTTGACTCCCGTGACCTATTCGCCCGACAATCTGCCGTCGCACATGGCATCCGCACTGGCCTCTGGCAAGAGTCTCCTGACCGATGCCGACGGCAACTACTATGGCATTTCGCGCTTCTACAACGGCGAGAACTTCAACCCGCTCATCATGCGCGACAACTCCATAGCACGCAGCAGCGGATTCAACGTCAACGGCTCAGCCTATCTAGATTTCAAGCCTTTCAAGGGATTTGTCTTCACTTCACGCCTCGGTTACCGCCTCTCGGGCACGCGCTCGTCGTCGACTACGCTGCCTTATTATGGCAATGCCGTGCAGAGCAACGACTACCTGTCGCAGAGCAACACATCTTCAACCACTATCTATTACCAGTGGGAGAACTTCGCCAACTACACACGCCGCATAGCCGACGCCCACACCATAACCGCCATGGTGGGTATGTCGTACCAGGAGTCAAGCTATGACTATGTCACCGGCTCACTCTCTGCCAACGGCGAGGATGCACTCAAGAAGAACGACCCGCTGTTCTATTATCTCAACTATGCTTCAGCTTCATCTACCAAGGGCGTGAGCGGCGAGAAGACCCGCACATCCAAGCTCTCTTATTTCGGCCGCATAGGCTACGACTACAAGAACCGCTACATGCTGCAGGCATCGCTCCGTGCAGATGCCGCCGACCTTTCACAGTTGCCGTCGACAAACCGCTGGGGCTACTTCCCCGCCGTGTCGGCAGGATGGACAGTGTCTGAGGAGAAATTCTTCGAACCCCTGCGCAATGTGGTCAACAGTTTCAAGCTGCGTGCATCATGGGGACAGAACGGTTCGCTGGCAGCCCTCTCCGGCTATCTCTACAGCACCGACATGGCCAACGGCAGCATCTATGCCTTTGCACCTGGCAATGTCTACACCACGGGCGTGGCACCGTCGACAATGGGCAATGACAAACTGAAGTGGGAGACTTCCGAGCAGCTGGACTTCGGTATCGACACATATCTCTTCAACGGTCGCCTGAACTTCTCTGCCGACTACTACACCAAGAAGACCAAGGACCTCCTCGTTTCGGGCACTACACCTTCGCTTGTCATCGGCGGCACCACTTCGCCTATCAATGCCGGCAATGTGGAGAACAAGGGCTTCGAGTTTGAGCTCGGATGGCGCGACCACATCAAGGACTTCAACTACAGCGTGCGCACCAACCTCGCCACACTCAGCAACAAGGTGACCTACATCGACCCGTCAATCACACGACTCAGCGGAAGCACCTTCCATACCTACACCATAACCTATTTCGAGCAGAACTATCCCGTATACTATTTCCGCGGCTACCAGTTCACGGGCATAGACCCCGAGACAGGCAACCCGCTCTTTGCCGACCTTGACAACAGTGGCGACATCTCCGACGGCGACCTCACCGACATCGGCAACGCCATTCCCGACTTCACCTATGGCATCACACTCACGGCAGCCTACAAGGGTCTCGACCTCACCGTCTTCGGCACAGGTTCGTATGGCAACAAGATATTCAACTGCATCAACCGTCCCGACTTCCCGATGACCAACAAGCTCAAGGAGGTGTTCTACGACGACCGCTGGACAACGGCCAACCATGCCGGCACACGTCCGCGCGCAGGTGCCGACAACATGGACAAGTATGCCTGCTCAAGCGCCATGGTCTACGACGGCTCTTATTTCAAGATCAAGCAGATACAGCTCGGCTACACCCTGCCCAAGCAGTTGCTCAGGAAGATTGCAGTCTCCAGCCTCCGCGTCTACGTGTCGCTCGACGACTTCTTCACCTTCACCAGCTACCCGGGCTTCGACCCTGAGGCATCTGTCAATGCAACCTCAGGCATGGGCATCGACAAGGGAGCTTACCCCATGTCAAAGAAGGTGGTGATTGGCGCCAACATAGAGTTCTGACACAACATTGCTATCAACGATAAATACAACACAAGTATATGAAAAAGAACATAATCTACAGTCTTCTCCTCATGCTCGCATGCGTCTTTGCGGGATGCGAAGACAGGCTCGACATACAGAAACACGGCAACATGGGAAGTCAGGACTCCTTCTACCAGACCGACGATGAGGCTCTCGGTGCCACGGCATCCATGTATATCTCCGTGCGCGACCTCTACTACAACTGGTTCTTCACCAAGAACCTGCTTTCCGACGATGTGTGGAGCGGTGGCGGTCAGCGTGGCGACAACGCCCAGATGGAGCAGCTCAACGAGTATACCTTCGGCACCGACAACAGCATGGTGCAAAGTCTCTTCAGCAGCATGTATACGCTCATCTACAATGCCAACCTCATTATAGAAAAGGTGGAGCCCGACACGCATATCAAGGCCCGCTCGGTGGCAGAGGCCCGCTTCTTCCGCGCATGGGCAAACTTCGAGCTGGTGACTCTCTTCGGCAATGCTCCCCTTGTTGACCATCTGCTCCAGTCTGACGAATACCGGCAGACAAACAGCACCCCCGAAGCCCTGTGGGCCATCGTTGAGAGCGACCTCAACGAAGCCGTCTCTTCAGGCGCGCTGGAGTCGAAGTCGTCGGTCGACGACAGCGAGACCGGCACGCATGTCACTCTTGAGGTGGCGGAGGCCATGCTCGGCAAGGCATATCTCTTCGAGGGAAAGTATGCCGAGGCAGCCGCCATGCTCGACAAGGTTGTGGCATCAGGCAAATATAAGCTCTATGAGGGCGACTACGACCTGCAGTTCCATGCCTTGGCCAACAACAACTGCGAGTCTATGCTCGAGTGCCAGTTGCGCAACGACGCAGAAAAGGCCTGGTCGGAGTTCTCCATGCTCTACATCATGCAGGGATGGCGCACCAGCAACATGAACCTCACCGGAACGGCTGCCACGGAGATTGCCACCGGTACCTACGGATTCATGAATCCACGCAAGTCGCTCTATGAGGCCTTCGTCAAGGCGGAGGGCGTCGACGGCTACCGCCTGCGCCACACCATGCTCACCTATGACCAGTTGAAGGACTACGGTGCCTCGATGCAGGCTGGCGTGAATGCCTATGGCAATGAGGGCTACTTCATGTACAAGAACCGCGCGCTCAAGACGGACTGCGTCAACGACTTCCCCGGCTTCCAGGTGCTGCAGTATACCGACCAGCGCATCATGCGCTATGCCGAGGTGCTTCTGCTGGCTGCCGAGGCCCATCTGCAGAGCGGCAACACGCAGAAGGCCACCGAGTATGTCAACCTTATCCGCACACGCGCCAAGGAGACACCGCTCGCCACGGTCACCCTCGACGACATAAAGACCGAGAAGAGGCTCGAGCTCTGTCTTGAGAGTGTCCGCTATCAGGATCTCGTGCGTTGGGGCGATGCCGAGACGGCGCTCGCTTCGCAGGGCAAGCAGATACCCGTGTTCTCGTCGACGGGAGTGTCATGGGACTATTCCAACTCCGACTGCGGGTTCAAGGCTAAGCACAAGCTCCTGCCCATACCTCTCAAGGAGATTGAACTCAATCCCAATATCAACCAGAACGAAGGCTGGTGATAATGTCTACAAACAAATAAAAACACAGAGCAAATGAAACGATATATGAAAATGCTTGCCGCAGCCTTTGCCGTCATCTCCCTGACGGCGTGCGGCAACGACGCCATCGACGACCTGGAGGGCACATACTCCGACATGACGATATGCAACACCACGACGGCCTCCGTGCAGAACACCACAAAGCTTGGCAAGGGCATAAAGTCGCTCAATGTGGACTTTGCCAATGCCGGCACCACGTTCTCCGTGGGCTTCCGCTCTTCAGAGTGGATACTGCAGGACGGCACCTACACCATTGCCAGCGACATTGCCTCGGGCAAGTGCACGGCCACGGTCAACGGCACCCAGATGACAGGCGGAGATGCCGACGTGAATATTATCGACGGCAAATACTATGTGAGCGCTCTCTTTACCGATGCCGGCGGAAAGCGCTATAAGCTCGACTACAAGGGCACGATGGAGTTTACGGTGGGCGTGGACGACCCCGAGCCATCGGGCTATACCATGGCAATACAGACATCGGCCGTGTCGGCATACGACTGGTCAACAGGCCAGACCACTGTCTACGAGGGAGTGTCAAAGTATTCTCTCACGGTGACCTCGCCCACAGGTGCACCGTCGCTTTACCTCGACCTCGTCAATGCTGAGAACATCGCCACACCTTCGCTTGCCGGCACCTACACCGTTCAGGGCAGCTCGCACGAGCCGTGGTTCTGCGACAACGGATGGACCTACCCGGCCTACGGCATGGCAGGCGGCAGCTATTATGTGGATGCCAGCGGCACGGTGCAGTATATCACCAGCGGACAGATAACCGTCACTACGGCAACTGCCACCGACGGCACCACGCTCTATAGCATCTCTGCATCAGGCTTAGGCACGACCACTGCCGACGGCAACACTGTCACCACAAGCGGATCATTCAACGTGAAGTTCATTTCATGCAAATGATACTGTGCATCAATCAGCAGACAAACTGACCATAAATAACCAAAACAGAAAAATCTAAGATTATGAAGAAAATCATGATTGTCGCCTGTGCCCTGTTTGTCAGCGCAAGCAGCTTTGCCCAACAGGCTCTATTCAACCAAGTGCCGGTAGTTTCGCCGGAGATAAACAAGGACAACACGGTGACATTCCGCCTTGCCGCTCCTCAGGCCAAGCAGGTGCAGATAACGGGCGACTTCCTCGCTCCCAAGACTGTGGACACCCCCTTTGGCAAGATGGAACAGCCGGGTGTGGCAGACCTGACTAAGGACGAGAAAGGCGTGTGGACTTATACCTGCCCGAAGCTTTCGCCAGAGCTTTATTCCTACAACCTCGTGCTTGATGGCGTGAAGATAGTGGACCCGGGCAGCGTCTATATCCAACGCGACATCACGTCGGAGACCAACATGTTTATCATTACCGAGAAGAAGGGCGATTGCGGCGACCTCTACAGCGTGAACGAGGTGCCTCACGGCAACCTGCAGAAGGTGTGGTACGACAGTCCGACACTGAAGATGCAGCGCCGCATGACGGTCTATACTCCGGCCGGCTACGACAAGGGCAAGGACTATCCGGTGATGTATCTTATGCACGGTGCCGGCGGCGACGAGAATGCCTGGTCGGAACTGGGACGCGCCTCACAGATTCTCGACAACCTCATTGCTGCAGGCAAGGTGAAGCCGATGGTGGTGGTCATGACCAACGGCAACCCCAACTGCCAGGCTGCTCCGGGCGAGTGGTCGGCTGGCATGTATGTGCCTTCTTTCATGGGTTATCAGGGCGCAAAGGCTGTGGCCTCGATGGACGAGAGCTTCCCCGACGTGATGAACTATGTGGAGAGCCACTTCAAGGTGGCTAAGGACAAGGCTCACCGCGCCATCTGCGGACTCTCGATGGGCGGCGGCCACTCGTTCGACATCTCGCGCCGCTTCCCCGACAAGTTCGACTATGTTGGCCTGTTCTCTGCCGGTCTGCGTGTGGGCAACGACAACTATCAGAGCGATTTCTATGCCGGACTGCAGAAGAATGCCGAGGCACAGAAGCAACTTGCCACCATCTTCAACGGAAAGATAAAGCTCTACTGGATTGGTATTGGCAAGACAGACTTCCTCTACAAGAGCACCGCTGACCTGCGCCGATACCTCGATGAGAAGGGTTATCCTTATACATATATGGAGACTGAGGGCGGTCATATCTGGCGCAACTGGAGAGTTTATCTCACGGAGTTTGCACAGAAGCTTTTCAAATGATTGACCGTTAGTGTGCGGTAAAAGCATCGCCCCCATAGCCCTATTTGGTGGCTATGGGGGCGAAACCGTAATAGGCAGAGTTAAGTCCCGTGCGCCAGACAACTACGATGAGCCCAGACGTCCAACGCTTTGCGGCATGACGCTGTAATGCGTTGAAGGGCTGGGCTTTATGCTTGCGGTGCTTTCGTAATCGAGATTGTGCTGTAAACGTGTTGCGATTCTAGTGTAAACGCAAAACTGGTCTAAGCCATTTGTTTAAAAAGAATAAATAGATGTGTTAGGCCGTGCTCTTGTACTTGCAAAAGCATTATCTTTGCAAGAAACAATTTATTAGTATGGCAAAGAAAAGAACAAAAGATAGCTACCCTGTTATGGGGTCCAATGGAAAGGTATTCAATGCTCCTGTATATCAAGATGACAATAACAGGGCATATATTATGGATGGTAATGGACATACGTATTATGTAGAGCGTCAAAACACCTTTGACCATCCCGTACAGTTGGATGATGTTCATGTATATGCTCCAAGTCCTCAGCAAATGTTGGATAAAGCACTGTCTAATTATTCCACAATAAGCAATGACAGAACTAAGGCAAACAACACTTTGCATCGACGATATAATCCTCATCTTTATGATAATGCACAAAGAGGAGCTGTATCCCACGATACTTGGACTCAGGAACATCCTAACCTGCATTCTTGGGGGTATGTCCCCTCCGTTGCTGCTCTTGGAATAGCAGCGTATCCATTTGCTGTTGCAGCTGGCCAAGAAGTAGCAAGTACAGCGTTAGGTCAGGCTGTTGGAAGTAGAGCAGCATCTTTTATTGCTAATCCTATAGTAGACATGGCAAATTATACTGCAAATATAGGATTTGCTGGCATGGCTGGTTATGATGCCTTGCAGGGTAAGTTTACACCAGAGACAGCGATGAACTTGACTGGAGCTTTGGCTAATCCAAGAACTCTCGCTGGTGCGGATGTTGCATTGACAACTCTTACAGGCAAGTCAAGAGATTGGATGAAGCCTTTGGTAAGAAACTACATTGGAGAAGCTTATTACAATAATATTAGACCGTCAGGGTATGCTAATAATGATACTTTTGCATCGTCAAGGTATAGCCAGATAGGCGATATGGTTAAAGATATAATAAAGCCGAAGCTTTTTAGGAATAAAGTTACTGATCCTAATTATAGACCAAAGTGGTTCATAGACAGAAATAATCCAACTGTCTTTGAGATGTTCAGAAATGATGCTCATAGATTAAGTATGGGATTAGACCCTCACCAAGAATTACTTCCAGATGGGAAATGGCATTCTTTATATGTTAAGAAAACAAATGGAAATTATGATGTAGATTGGGATTACATTAGATATATAAAGCGGAACAATTCTAATGCTGATGGTAGAGCAGAAGCTTTCCTGCCTACAGATTTCCCGGAATCCATTAGATATGTCGAAGGGGCTTCTCCTTCAGATGGTAGAGTGGTTGCTAACGACCGGATCACCATAAATGGTGGCTATGGAGCTTATATCTTTAATCCTAACAAGGTTCATTCTATAGATTCGCCGTGCCATCCAAATGTTGGTAGAGAGTTGCCGACTCATTTTAGTACCGGTGACGTCACATTTATGGATACTTGGGACGTTCAGCCCATTATGGAGGAAAGAAGTTTTGCTCCTAAATTTACAAAATCTCTTACCGGAATAGAAAAAAGAAACTTGCCAATACTTTCTAAAGGTGCACATAATATAAAGAATGTAGAACTAGTTGATGCTCTGGGGGGCATCCCCTTTACACAAGAGTCTAAACTTCCTGAACAAACAATTTATTGGTATGCACCAAAGAAAACACTAGAATCGCAACTCACTAAGAATAGGGATAAATTTCAAACGTTAAATTGGAAGTGATGAAAAAACTTTTAGGATATATAATAATTGTAAACATCATAGTTGGCATGGTAATGACGCATTATGTTTTGCCTCCTAGCATACTAATGTGGATGGTTATTATTATCATTGCTTGTATAACAACAGCACTCCTTCTATTTTATTTTATATTGAAACGAGTAGACAAAAGGGAAAAAGAAATTGCTAGCTATCTTGATGAATGTGACGAAAAGCTAAAGAAAGGAGAAATGACCAAAGAAGAAAATGAAGAGATTCATTTTTATTGGGAATGCGGGCATGACTTTTAAATATAAGCCACTACCCCCCTGCGCATTTAGATAGTAACAGCTCGTTGTATGTCAACATGTGGCATACAACGAGCTGTTGTTTTCTTTTTATTCAGGGCTTTGCGGCATTACGCCTTAGAGCTTATCTGTCTTTTTTGCTGGAAACTAAGGTGACAACATAGGTAAAGCAAGTGGTGATGGTAGTCTTGAAATATACTGATTTGAAGATTATATTTGCCAGAAATTTGACGATATCGTTTTTTAGCGTTAACTTTGTGGTGTTAGACAAATTCAAATGAGACGGCTATGGTACAGAATGTGAAAGAGGTCCCCTACGGAGTTTCTGATTTCGGCGCAGTTTAAAACTTCCGTGGCAAGAAATCATTCCCACTAACCAAATAT
>CAZXGQ010000064.1:1834-19249 GCA_964640415.1 uncultured Prevotella sp. | reverse complement strand
CTCAAAGAGCAAGTTCAACGTAGTGGCGGTGGAATCACCGTCAGAGGAGAGCGGCGTCAGCATACCCGACAAGGGCATCTGGAAGAACACCGCCGTACTTTCCAACTACGACACCTTCTACAGCGACCGCTATCTCACCACCCTGCACCTGAAAACCCTTCACAACTGGTTGGCAGGCGTCCCCTACGAGCATATAATAGTGCTTGTGAACACCGACCGCTATGGTGGCGGCGGTGTGCTCAACAGCTACGACCTGTGCGCTGCCCACCACCCCACTTTCCGCCCCGTACTGGTACACGAGTTCGGACACAGCTTCGCCGGACTTGCCGACGAATACGCTTACGAGGAAGAGGAACTGACACAGTATCCGCACGATGTGGAGCCATGGGAGAAAAACATCACCACGAAGGTTGATTTCAAGGGCAAATGGGAGAACCTCATCGGCAAGGACCCCAAAGCCGGATTCTATGAGGGAGCAGGCTACAGCACCAAGGGCGTGTATCGCCCTTACGCCGACTGCCGCATGCGCACCAACGAGAATCCAGAATTCTGCCCTGCCTGCAAGCAGGCCATTCAAGGCGTGATAGACTTCTACACAAAATGATTCTGTACCTATCAGACACCGGCAACACGGGATGGGCTGCCAAGGCAATAGCAGAAGCAACCGGCGACAGGCTGCTTTTCATTCCTGAACTGATGCGCTCCGGGCAATACGAGTTTACGCTTGGCGAGGGCGAACGCCTTGGCGTGTGCTTCCCGGTGCACGGCTGGAGGCCACCTATGATAGTGCGCGAGTTCATCGAACGCCTCAACATAACAAACGCCAAAGACCATTACGTTTACGCACTGTGCACGGCGGGCGACAACATTGGCGAGACGATGGATATTCTGCGCTACTGCCTGAAGACCAAGGGCTTGCCATTGGATGCAGAGTTCTCGCTCATCATGCCGGAATCATATCTCGGACTGCCTTTCTTCAACGTCGACAACGCAAAGAAAGAGAAAGAGAAGAAGGACAAGGCTGCTGCGGAACTGAAAGAATATATCCGCGAGATTGCTGATTGCCAGGCGGCGAGCCACCTCGTCGTCGGCCGTTGGCCCCGCACCAACTCGCGGCTGCTCGGCGGTTTCTTCGAGAAGTTTCTCATAACCGACAAGAAGTTCAAGGTAGACAGCGAGCGTTGCATAAGATGCGGCCTTTGCGCGAAAGTCTGCCCCACCAAGAACTTAGTCGGCGGCAAGGACCTTGAGCCACAATGGAAGCACGACTCGTGTCTTGCCTGCTTCGCCTGCTACCACCACTGCCCAAAACACGCCATAGACTATGGCTCATTGACAAAAAACAAAGGGCAATATTTCTTTGGCAGGAAAAACAGCTGAAAAGTTGTCTTTCTGCAATTACTTAAAAAGCCAAAACGTTTGCCGTATCAATAAAAAAAGGTATCTTTGCGCCTTGTAAACAACAACATACAATGCCTGAAATATCAGTACGTGGCCTTGAGATGCCACAATCACCCATAAGAAAGCTTGCCCCATTGGCAGCGCAAGCAAAACAGCGTGGCATAAAGGTTTACCACCTCAATATCGGTCAGCCAGACCTTCCCACCCCACAGTGCGGTCTTGACGCACTGAAACACATCGACCGCAAGGTGCTGGAGTATTCTCCGTCGCAGGGCTACCTGTCCTATCGCGAGAAGCTCGTAGACTATTATGCCAAGTTCAACATCAACGTATCACCCGACGAGATCATCATTACCTCGGGCGGCTCTGAGGCTGTGCTTTTCGCCTTCATGAGCTGTCTGAATCCCGGCGACGAGATCATCGTCCCGGAGCCGGCCTACGCCAACTACATGGCATTCGCCATATCTGCCGGAGCCAAGATACGCACCATTGCCACCACAATCGACGAGGGCTTCTCTCTGCCGAAAGTGGAGAAGTTTGAGGAGCTCATCAACGACAAGACCCGCGCCATAATGATCTGTAACCCCAACAACCCAACGGGTTACCTGTATACACGGCGCGAGATGAACCAGATACGCGACCTCGTCAAGAAATACGACCTTTACCTCTTCTCCGACGAGGTGTACCGCGAGTACATCTACACCGGCAGCCCATACATCAGCGCCATGCACCTGAAGGGCATCGAAGACAACGTCATACTCATCGACTCCGTGTCGAAGCGCTATTCAGAGTGCGGCATCCGCGTCGGTGCCTTGATAACCCACAATGCTGAGGTCCGCAAGGCCGTGATGAAGTTCTGCCAGGCACGCCTTTCCCCGCCTCTTATCGGACAGATAATAGCCGAGGCGTCGCTCGACGCTCCTGAAGAGTATTACCGCAACGTTTACGATGAGTATGTGGAGCGGCGCAAATGCCTCATCGATGGACTGAACCGCATTCCCGGAGTATATTCGCCAATACCTATGGGAGCCTTCTACACCGTGGCGCAACTTCCCGTAGACGACTCAGAGAAGTTCTGCCGCTGGTGCCTTGAAGAGTTCAACTATGAGGGCGAGACCGTGATGATGGCCCCTGCCTCCGGCTTCTACACCACACCCGGAGCGGGATGCAACCAGGTTCGTCTTGCCTACGTGCTCAAGAAGGAAGACCTCAGAAGAGCGCTCGTAGTCTTGGGCAAGGCCCTTGAAGCCTATCCGGGAAAGACAATGTGAGTGGCGACGAGAGACTGTAAAGATGTGACTGTAATTAATGTAAGTTGATGAACTTTCCACTCTACATAGCAAAAAGAATATACGGAGACAAGGGCGACAAGCACAAGGTGTCGCGCCCTGCCATTTCCATTGCTACGGCAGGCGTGGCAATAGGCCTGGCGGTGATGATTGCCTCCGTGTGCGTAGTGTTGGGCTTCAAGCACACTATCCAGGCCAAGGTCGTAGGCTTCGGGGCACACATACAGGTGACCAACTTCGTGGCGCAGACCGAGTCGGAAAAGTATCCCATTGCCGCGAGCGACAGCATGATGAAGGCCATACGCTCAATATGCGGTGTGAAGCACGCCGAGAGGTTCGCCTATCAGCAGGGAATACTGAAGACCGACAGCGACTTCCTCGGCATAATGCTCAAAGGCGTGGGAAGCGAGTGGGACTCCACTTTCATACATGAAAACATGGTGGAAGGCAGCATCCCACACTTCTCTGACAGCTCATCGTCAAACAAGATCCTTATTTCGCAAAGCATTGCCAACAAGCTGAACCTGAAGCAAGGACAACGCGTCTTTGCATACTTCATCGACGACAGCGGAGTGCGCACACGAAGGTTCACCATACAAGGCATCTACCAGACAAACCTGAGCCAGTACGACTCCTACATGTGCTTCACCGACCTCAACACTACCGTGAAGCTGAACGGTTGGCAGCCAGACCAGGTGTCGGGAATAGAGGCTACCGTAAACGACTTCAACCACGTAGACGACGTAGAGAGGCAGTTTATAAAGCAGGTAAACAAGCGGCAAGACCAATACGGCGCCACTTACTCGTCGCAGACGATAAAGGAGATTAACCCGCAGATATTCAGATGGCTCGACATGCTCGACATGAACGTGTGGATCATACTTGCGCTGATGACCGCCGTGGCAGGCGTGACAATGATATCTGGCCTGCTCATCATCATTCTCGAGCGTACCACAATGATTGGCATAATGAAGGCCCTCGGCGCGCGCAACAAGACGATAAGGCACCTCTTCCTGTGGTTTGCCACCTTCCTGATAGGCAAGGGACTGCTGATAGGCAACGTTATCGGCATAGGCGTATGCCTGCTGCAAAAATACCTGGGCATCGTGAAGCTCGATCCTGCCACCTACTATGTCAGCACGGTGCCGATAGAGTTCAACGTGCCGCTGATAGTGGCACTCAACGTTGCCACACTCATCGTGAGCGTGATAGTGCTGATAGGGCCAAGCTACCTCATCTCGCACATCCATCCGGCCAAGAGTATGAAATACGAATAAAGGACGGTTATATATAGCCATCCCCCACAAACCCGACCGACCGGTCTGGATTAAACGTCAAGACGCCTTTGGGACATCTACCCAAAGGCGTCTTGACGTTTTTTATAGTGGTAAGAAGGATTATGCGTGCCAGTAGCTGAGCGCAGCTCCTATGGCCGTACAGAATTCTGAATGCTTCGGAATGATGAAACGAACCTTGTAGAGCTTCTCGAGACCCGGGAACACGACCTTGCACTGTGGCAAGAGCGTCAAGTTGCCGATAAGCACATACTCGCGTATTCCGGAGTTGAGCGATGAGAGTATGCAGCTCGATCCGATGGTCTGAAGCACGGTGGTGATGATGCCCGCAGCAATATCCTCGCGCGTGGCATTGCTCTTCGCCTTACCAAAGAGCGATGCCGTGGCATGCTTTGGCAGACCAGGCAGAGGGTCGGGTGATATGTCGCCAATCTGCAAGTCGATGTTGGATATGTCGCCTTGCATGGCAAGTGATATTATCTGCTTCATGTCGTCGGTCTTCAGTATGACACGGCTGAGCCCCGACAGCGTACCGCCGCCAAGTCCTATGCCGCCTATATGGCGGATGCCTTGGTGATCGCACTGCACAAGGCTCGTGCCAGTGCCCATGGACACAACAATCATGCGGTCGAGCCCCGTCTCATAGCGCGCACCAAGACCGTCGGAGATAAACTCCTCTGCCTTGTCGGTCGGCAAACCGTAGATGGGCGAATTGACATAGGCGGCACCAACGCCTGTAATCATCACATGCTCGATATCGGACAAAGCTATCTGGTTGTCGTACAGATATTTGCCAAACGCTCCGTAGAGGGAGGTTACGGGGTCTGTGGCACGTATGCGAATGGGCGAAACAACGCCCTCGTCATTGGTTATGCCTACTATCTTTGTCGTACTTATGCCAACGTCTATTCCTATTATCATTCTGCTTAGCGTGTTATTGTTGATGGAGTTTATCGCCGCCCTGTTGCATGGCCGACTCGTTACTGTGTGCAAATTTACTAAATCTGCGTGACACTATGGTAACAAACGTGTATTTAATACATGAAAAAACTACCGCCGTCGCTACCGCAGTACTTTCTCAGCAGTTCTTGTATATATTCCGCATTTTCCCTTACGTGCTGCTCGTTGCCGTCGTAGCCGTTGATGAGCACCACAAGACGGGTTGTCTGGAGGCTTATCTTCGTGCGCTCATTGTCAGACGTGGGCGTGCCTACCCCACCCTTGCTGTCGCGGTAGACAGGCAGTCCGGCTATGTTTATCATGCCACGACCGATGCCCTCGTAGGGTTCGCCCTCACGGCCGATGCCAAGCGTCAGTGTGTCCCCCTCAAACTTGTCGGCATCGAATCCGCCAATGCTGTAGCCATAGGCTATGCTTGCGAGGTTGATCAAATCTACCAGCGTGTCTATCTGGTAAAGGCTCTTGCCCGTTAGCTGCCGGCGGATAAGCGCCTCTGATGCCGGGCGGTAGCGCGATGGGTCCTTTCCGCAGGCACGGTAGACGCGCCTCGTGGCGGCTATGCCCGACATCTGTTTCAACGACTCTGTGGTAAGCGTTTGGCGGTAACGTTCGCCCAAGGCGTTTATCTCATCCCACAACGGTTGGCAATACTCGCTGTTTGTCACCTGAGCCTCAACGCATGCGCCAACAAACAATGGGCACACCGACTCGATCTCTTTTGAAACAACTATCTTCATTTTTTCCTTTTACTTTGCAATAAGTTAATATAGGTGCAAATTTAATTATTCTTTTGAGAAACAGGGGCAATCTGCCCATGCTTCGTCGTCTACAAACGAAAGAAGGGAGAAACATCGCTCATTGGACGGTTCTCCCTTTTTATTCGTGTGTTCAATATAGGCTGACTGCGCAGACAGATGCTACAACTTGCAACCTTATGCGGCCTTGCGCCGGATTATTTCACAAACTTCTTTCCATTCTGGATATACACTCCGTGTGCCTTGGCAGCGCTCACCCTGCGGCCCATCAGGTCGTAGACTGGAGCATTCTTGGCAGCTTCGTCGGCCTTGACAGACGACAGGCCGGTTGACGACCAAGTGAAGGTCATGGTGCCAGTTGCAATGCTATTGCCCTTACTGTCGTAGTCGTAATGATAAATGCTCAGAGTGCCGGCCGTCTCGCTGTTGGTTGAAGGGAACGAAGTGTAGCCGTCTGAGGTGTCAAACCATGTGTAGTAGTCATCGTCATAGCAATAATACAAGTATGAGCCTGCGTATCCGTACGACGGATAGCCATTGCGGATGGTGATGGCCTCGTCGGCAACGGTGAATATCAACTCTTCGGGTGAAGCGTTAGCACCGTCCATCTTCAGTCCATAGTAAACGCTCTCGCCATACAGATATTTGGTAAGGGTTGTCTGAGCCGTGTGTACAGGATCGCCGGTAGCGTCGTCAGTGCCATAGTAGCTTATTGTTCCGGTTACGCTACCACTGGTAGATGTGAACTTGGCAATGGAAACCGATGCATAATAAATATACTGATAACCGCCGTACCAAGCAGTAAAGTCGTCGAAGCTCAAAGAGCCGTCGTCATTTATTTTTCCCACGATGTCTGTTGTGGCACTTGTTGTGCCAGCAAGCGTATACCAGGTTTCGAAACTGCTGACCGGACTTGCGGTCACAGTCTTTGCTTCAAGGTCTACAGTAGCGGTGATAGTGCTTCCAAAGCCCAAGAGGTTGTCGATGTAAATCGTGTTGTCACTGCTGCCTTTCGTGACGGTAGCCACATGGCCGGTAGGCATGCTTGCCCAAGCGCTAGAGAAATATTGTTGGCCGTCGGTACCGGCTGTGGCAACATAACTGCCAAGAAGGTCGTCGACAGAAGTCACTGCGGCGCGAGAAGACAGGCAGCACACCACTGCCACAAGAATGAGAGTAAACTTTTTGATCATAAGCCAATATGTTTTTGTTTAACCTTATTGCAACGTCCCAATATTCGTTCCCGTTACTTTTCGCAAGCAAAATTAGAACATATTTCGGTAACATGCAAATTATTTACCGAAAAAGTAACAATTTGCAAACAAAAACAGCCATATTGCTGACCAACCATAAGAAAAGTATGAAGAAAGGTGTGGATTTTTCATCGCCTGCTCTGTCACCTTATTTGCTTCACAGGCTCCAAGCCGCACATCTGGCGCACACGCTCCATCATCTTTCCGACGTCAAGCACGCCATAGGCAAAGCCCTTGCGGGTGAGCTCCACAGGCAAGAGGTCGTCGTACTTGTCGAACACGGGAGTCTCCTTGGGATATAGCAGCTCCATGGGGTCAAGAGGCTTGGCTATCTCCTCGGCCAGGACCTTAAAGAAATCGGTAGCAGGAACGCCGAGGGTGAACTGCATGTAATAAGGCCGGGCAGAATTGAAACCCTTGAGCCCCAGCCGTGCGCCGCACCTGATACGGATGAAGCGCTCCATGGCAAGAAAAGCGTAGCTGCCAAGCCACGGGAACAAGGCATACATGTTGCCGCCAAGGGGCAGCAACCACTTCAAGCCGAGCCCCGACTTGCCGGCCGTGTCGATGGCCTGAGAGAGGCGGAAACGGGCATGAGGCAGAAGGTAAGGATACATCTCGGCAGAAACAGGCGAGGCGAGGATATGGTGCATCTTCTCCAGAATCTTGGTGTGGATGTCGCCCGGCTCGTCGCCGAAATATGCCGGCACGATGCCTTTCACGGGATGGCAATAGACAATGTGACGGCTGCGGTCAACCTCCTCCACGACCCACACACGGCCGGCAATGGCTATCTTGTCTTGCACTGGTGGCGGCTTGACGATGGTGCCGATCTCTTTCGACTCGCACCTGACCTTGTATTCCTCGTTCTCCTGGAAGACGGCATAGAACTTGAAGTTGTTGACCACCCGTTCGCCCTTTATGCCCACAATGAGGCAGCCGCGCTCGGTGGTTTCTATGTGGTCTATCTTGATGAGGTGCCGCAGGAGCACACGGTAGTCGTCCTGGCTGACGTTGCGGAAATAGCTCAGCGAGAGCACACGGCCGGCCAGCTCGGCAGGCGACATTTCGCCGCCCGAAGCAAGCGTGGCCATGGTCTGATGGTAGAGCAGCGAATAGGGCAAGCGGCCCATGCGCGGCGGCTCAACCCACCGTTCCTTGAGGTAAAGCTCGATGAGGGCTATGGCCTGCAACAGCTTCCAGGGAATGGTCTGTGGCATCATGGCCCTGGGCTCGGCCTGCTCCTCCCTTATGACGAACCACATCTCAGACGGTGCGCCACGACGACCCGTGCGCCCCATGCGCTGGAGAAAGGAACTGACCGTGAAAGGCGCGTCTATCTGGAACGCGCGCTCAAGCCGGCCGATGTCGATGCCGAGTTCGAGGGTCGACGTGGTGCAGACGGTCATGAACGAATCGTCGCGCTTGATCTCAGCCTCGGCACTCTCGCGGTAGCTCACGGAGAGGTTGCCATGATGGATAAGGAAACGGTCGGGCTCACGCAATGCTTCGCAATACATGCGGAGAGTGGAACACACCACCTCGCACTCCTCGCGCGAGTTGGAGAAGATAAGGCTGCGATGGCCGCGCGTATTGTCGAGAATGTATCTTATTGAGGGGTCGAAGGCGTCGCTGACGGTCTGGCCGCCCTTGCCCTCATCTTTCCAAGGCCTGACAAACGGACTGCCTCCCTTCATCTCGCTCCTAGCTTGGGAAGGGCGCGAAGGCTCCACGCTGCTCTGGAAAGGATTGTTGTGAAGCAACGCATCTTCGTCAACATAACTTCTGTTTATACTGCCAGTGATGGCGGACGATGGCGTGTCGGTGAGCAGGGCTTTCGAGGTGCCGCCCGCATCGCCCTTGCAACCACCTGGCGCCAGGGAGAAATGGGCCACGGATATTCGCCACTTAGTGCCCTGCGACTGGATCTTAGGTATTATGGTTCCACGGCCAGTGCCTGCCGAGAGGAAACCGCCAACGAGCGCAGGCTCGCCAATGGTTGCCGACAACCCTACGCGACGAGGGTTGACCCCAGCCATGCGCGAAAGGCGCTCGAGAAGGCAGAGCATCTGACCGCCACGGTCGCCACGCAGGAAGGAATGAATCTCGTCGATGACCACAAAGCGGAGGTCGCCGAAGAGCGACGGTATCTGGGAATGACGGTGCAGGAGCATAGCCTCAAGGCTCTCGGGTGTGATCTGGAGTATGCCCGAGGGGCGGCGCAAAAGTTTCTTCTTCTGTTCCTGCGACACATCGCCGTGCCAATGCCACACATCGACATCGCACTCGCGGCAGATGTCGTTGAGACGCATGAACTGGTCGTTGATGAGGGCCTTGAGAGGTGCGATATAGAGGCAGCCCACCGTGGCAGGCGGGTTCTCCTGCAAGAGCGTGATGATGGGGAAAAACGCTGCCTCGGTCTTGCCCGATGCCGTGGATGCTGACAGCAGGACGTTGGCATCGGAATTGAAAATGGCATCACCGGCGGCAGCCTGTATGGCACGGAGCTTACTCCAGCCCTCGGAATAGATGTAGCGCTGGATGGCAGGGGAATAACGGGAGAAGAGATTCATGGCTTAAATGGTGAACTCGGCAAACTGGCTGCTGACATTGTCTTTTCTCTCCTCTTCGGCGGGCTTGGCATAGCTGAAGGCCTCGCTCTGGAGAAGTTCCTGGACGTTGCTGCCAGGGTTTTGCATTATGATGTCGAGCAACTCAATGAAATCGCGTATGACCTCACGGGGCGTGATGTTGTCGCTGGCGCCGATGCGACCATACTCAACCTGTATGAATGTGGTGAGGTCGGCATCGGTAAGCGTCCGATTGTAGCCATAGAGCAAGGCATGGATGTCGGCAAGTTTCTCGGCAAGTACAAACATCTCCTCGTTGGAGAGCGGCTGCAGGCGCAGCACGGGGCCAAGGAAGTCTTGGTGGCCCTGAGCCACAAACTTGCCCTCGGAAAGACGCGAGCGCAACGCCTCATAGCTGTAGATGCCACGGTGGCGGTCTTCGACACACTGTGGCGTGCCGCTCATGATTGTGCCTATATATTGTGCCTTGCCCTGGAGCGCGTCGTTATACATGGTGAGAATCTTCTCGTAGTTGTATTGCCGAGAGATGGCGTTGGGTATCTTGTAGATATTGACAAGCTCGTCGATGAAAATCATAAGGCCCTGATAGCCTGCCTGACGAAAGAAGAAGGCCATGAGCTTGAGATAGTCGTACCAGTCGTCATCGGAAATGATTACCGACACACCAAGTTCCTGACGCGCCTCTGTCTTGTTGGCATACTCGCCACGGAACCATTTCAGCACCTTGCCTTTAAGCTCGTCGTCGCCCTCGGTGAAAGCCCTGTAATAGAGGGTTAGCAAGCGCGCGAAGTCGAAACCGTGCACTAGCTCGTGCATCTGATGGACAATGGCCATGATGCGCTGCTCAACGAGAGGGGCAAAGCGCGGATCGTCCATGCTGACGCCGGACGTTTCGGCCGTGGCGGTCTGGACAGAACTTATCCAACGGTCGAGCACCATGGTGAGTGCTCCTCCCTCGGGCTTCGACTTGACACTAAGGTTCCGTATAAGCTCGCGATAGGTGGCCAGGCCCTGGCCTTGGGTGCCATGGAGACGACGCTCGGGCGACAAATCGGCATCCACGACCACGAAACGGCGGTCCATGACATAGTTGCGGATGGTCTGGAGGAGAAACGACTTGCCGCTTCCGTATTTTCCGACAATGAAACGGAAAGACGCGCCACCCTCGCCAACAATGTCGACATCGTGAAGCAACGCCTCTATCTCCTTGCGCCGCCCTACGGTGACGAACGGCAAGCCTATGCGCGGCACCACACCTCCCTTGAGCGAGTTGATGACACTCTGGGCTATGCGCCGCGGAATCTTTATATTCGAATTACACATTATTATATATTATTCTTTCAATGTCTTCACGATAGTCTTCGATAATCTGGATGCCGTTGCCATTGTCCTCAACAACGATGTCGCCTATCTGGTCCATCATCTCATCGTTGATGTTCTCGACCATCACGCCCTCGGGCACATGGATGGAGCGGAGGTACTGCCGCCAGTCGCCATCCGTAAGCAAGATCCGAAGGAAGGCGTGCTCACGACTTTCTTCCTCATGCTGCGGCTGGTTGGGGGCGTTCTCCACAGGTGACGGCTTCGACTCAATGGTCGGCTGCGTCTGCACGACTGACGGTTGCGTTAGCTCGGCAGACGGCTGTATCTTCTCGACAGGTGGAAGCATTGGTTCAATGGGGGCAGACTCTTCCTCAAGGGCTATGCCGTCGAGCAACTTGTCCATGATTACATCGGCGTCGCTCCTGATGCGTCCCAGCATTCCATAGTCGATTGACACCCGTCGCTTCTCCGCCTCTTCCTCAGCAAGTCTGCGTTTATCCTCGGCAAGCCACGCCATGACCGCGTCGCGTACTTGCTCACGATAAGGCATTACCGCAACCGATGGTTTAAGACGCGGCTTTACGTTGAGCGCATCTCGAAGTTGGCTGTCAACCTCACGAAGAATCGCACCAAGAATCTTGGCAAACGACTTGTCGCTCCCAACAAACTCGTCGCGAGTCCACAATCCGCCACGACAAAAATACCGGTGAAGCGGCGAGACTTCTATCTCCACGTTTCTTACAGGGGAGGGATCATAGAACAACGCATTGGAGAACATGGTGGCTGGACGCTTGACTCGTTTTCCAGCAAAAAGGGTTCCTATGCGGTGATGAAGGGCTTTTTCCAAAAGCGGAACGATATGTCTCAAAACCACAACCGTGCAACTGACAAGGCGTGACTCCTCTTTAGCGAAGAGTGCGCCATTACGCGGGTCATATTTTCCAAGGTCGCATAGCGTAGAGAACAGCGTTTGCTCATCGACAGTACCGCAAGAGGTAAGGATGCTGACTATGTGGTCCTGCTCGCACTCGGCTTTGAAGACTTCGGGGAAATGGCTGGAGAGATTATTGTAAACCACATAATCGCGAATCCACGGCGTCAGATACCTGCTCAACTTTGGCTCTGTCTTGCGATAGCCTTCGTTGATTTCACATAATATCTCATAGCCTTCTTCAGCGGTATTGACCCCAACTTTCATCAGGGTCTCGTAAATATAAACGAAGATATAACTCAACGATACATCGGGGAACTTGCCCAAACGAAGCTGGCGCCGAATGGCAAAATAACTCTGCAACTGCGCTACCGACATGTCGCGGAAGGAAGGGAAATAGCTCATGAAGCCAACTATGGGGGCATCTGCCTCATAGTCGGCCATGAACAACGCTTGCTCATAAAACGCCTTCGCGCCCGAGACTTGCCACGGCTGCTCGCGGATCATCCGCCAAAGCGAAGCCAGCGGTTCGCTTAGTTTGGCTTTGCTCACGATGGTTGCATCGCTGAACTCGTTGCGTCGCTCTGTCTCTTCGGGAGCAAAGTAATCCCAACTGTGGATGCTGTCAAGACCGTCGGGCAAACCTATATCGTCAGCTTGGGAGAAGTCCAGGTCTTCATCAGTGTAAAAGCTGTCCTCGTACATTTATTATATTAGACTACGCCAACAATGTCAAGGACACTCTTGCAACCATGCCGCTCCAACCAAGAGGCGATACCGTTCTTGATCTTCAAGGTTACGGTTGGATCAATAAAGTTGGCGGTGCCAATCTCTACCGCAGTGGCTCCTGCCATGAAGAACTCAATGGCATCCTCTGCGGTCATTATACCACCCAGACCAATCACAGGAATCTTGACAGCCTTGTATACATCATGCACCATGCGAACGGCAACAGGTTTCACTGCGGGACCACTGAGGCCGCCTGTCCCAATAGAAAGTTTGGGGCAACGACGCTCTATGTCTATGGCCATTCCCATGAGAGTATTGATGAGCGACACGGCATCGGCACCCTCTGCTTCACATGCGCGTGCAATGTCTGCAATGTTGGTGACATTGGGAGAAAGTTTCACAATAAGTGTCTTGTGATATGCTTTTCTGACCGCTTTAACAACACTCGCCGCACCCTCACATGTCACACCAAAAGCCATGCCTCCGTCCTTGACATTGGGACAAGAAATGTTCAATTCGATAGCAGGAATTTTGTCTAAAGTGTCAACTCGTGCGGCACATTCTGCATAGTTTTCTGGAGAGTTTCCACTCACATTGACAATGAAATTTGTGTCAATATCCTTAATCTTTGGATAGATGTTTTCGCAGAAATAATCCACTCCTTTGTTCTGCAATCCTACACAATTGAGCATGCCTGATGCTGTCTCTGCCATGCGTGGATAATCGTTTCCTTCACGCTTTTCAAGGGTTGTTCCCTTTACTATTATGCCACCCAGTTCCTCCAATGGTACCAGGTCCTGAAACTCCAAACCGTAGCCAAACGTACCACTTGCCGTCAAAATGGGGTTAGAAAGCGAAAAATTATTTATCTTTACATTTAAGTCTACCATAATGCGTAATTTATTTTTACATTTTAAGCACTATTCTGTTTACCACAACAGCTTGTCTATGTTGAACACCGGACCATCTTCGCAAACCCGAAGATTGCCTTCTACTGTCTTTTCGACACAGCACAGACATGCTCCCAAGCCGCAAGCCATCATATTCTCAAGCGATGCCTCGCAGGTGATGCCATTGGCCTTGGCATACTTTGCAACAGCCTTCATCATGGGCTTCGGGCCACATGTCTGAATGAAATCGAACTTCTCGCGCTGCAGGATGGAGTGGTTGGTTACAAAACCCTTTTCTCCTTCCGACTCGTCTTCTGTGGTGATGTAGACAGGACCTATCTCCTTGAAAAAATCCAATTCGAGCAAGTCCTTGGCTGACCTGGCTCCCAAAAGAAAAGATGGCTCGCTTCCCTCTTGCTTCAACTTGTAACCTTGCAAAAGGAGAGGAGCCACACCTACGCCACCGCCCACAAGCAAAACCTTCTTATGGGAAAGCTGACTGAAACCATTGCCAAGGGGCAAGAGACAATTGACGATGTCGCCCTCATGCAACTGACACAGATGACGGGTTCCGTCGCCTATGCCGGCAACAAGCAACCACAACTCATTGTGATCGTAATCTACAAAGTTGATTGAGATCGGACGACGGAGGAAAGTGCTTGGAGAATTATCGATTCGAAGTTCTACAAACTGCCCCGGAATCATGTCGGGAAGAGTTTGGTCATGAGTCAACTTCAACAAGACATGATGGTCAGAAACATGCGTCGCAGATACAACGCGAAGGTCTAAACAATGTTTTTTCATGGTTGTAAATTAAGTGAGGGGCAAAAGTAATTACCCCCTCTTATATATAAGGTTTAACTTTACAACCACAAAGATAATTGTTTTATCCGTACATGCCAAAAAAGGAGGGTAAAATTATTTTTTGGGAACAAAAGACTCCCAAGTTTGGTCGTCAAAAAAGACTCTTATCTCAGTTATCTTGCGCTGATGATTGTTTAATATTTTGACAACATTTTTCTCACGATTCATACTTGCCGAACCACTATTATAGCCGCCCTGATCGAAAAGGGTAGAGGGATGGACTGCAGAGCCTGTCATTCCTTGAGCCACATTATTTAAAGACGCAGCACCTTCAGATAAAGAAGAAGCAGCTGTGGCTGCAGCCTGCGGACTAGTAGCAGAGTCGTCCGCACCGGTTTTTGCAGGGCCCTGATTTTGATACATAGGACCTTTACCGTCGAAGAGCCATTCCATGGCAATGTCTGGGAAACGTGTATGAATGGCCTCATAATGTTTTAGGGTAGGTTGGGTCTTACCACGAAGAAGCAAACTGAGGGTTCCTTCGTTGATGCCTGTCTCGGAAGCAAACACTTTATTGTTCATATGCTTGCTATCCATGATCTCCTTTATTCTGTCCTTCAAATTCTCGTTTTCCATGATTCAAGTCTATTTTGGGGGCAACAGTGCCGTCTTACTTTATATTTGCAAAGTTAAATCAAATTTTTGAGAAAAGCAACAATCTAAAGAACAATTTACGCTTTATAATTTTATCTTTACAAATTAATTTAGGCGAAATTTAAATTTAGCTATTACTTTTGAGGTGTCTAAATTTAAATTTATAAATAAACCACTCTTTAAATCAGTTAACCCATTGGAGCACAGAAATTTAGTAAATTATTGACTGTAATTTCATTATCTTGCCCATTAAATCATGCCAGTTTCAAGATATGCGCAGTTTTTATATGAAATAATGATATTTAGACGATGCAGTCCGCCTTGTTTTCTGTGTTTTGTTTCACAACACACTGATTATTCGCCATTTGTGCTTATATACCATAGATGCATATTTATCACTTTGTATTTGTAAAGCTAAAGTTTTAAGTTTAGGACAATGCCTTTATTGTGCGTAAATCGCTTTGTAAATATAAAGATGTGTTTGGTTTGTCTAAACCGCACTTACTTTATTGTTTAAATTTAGCGTTGTAAAGTTTATAGTATCGAATCCTAACAACTCTTAATTATAAATATCAGATTGGCGAAATTTCCCTTTTTTCGCATGGCTCCATTTTTTCCGAACAGGCGGCAACAACGCTGAAAATAATCGATTCTCAGGGGCGTTATTTCAGGCTAACTTACGTATTTTCACCAATTTAAGCCAAAAAAAAGCGTCCGCAAGGACGCTCAAAATAGAAAGAAAAAAGCCCTAAAAAGGTGGTTTTTCAGTGCAAAATAAAGAAGATCAGCTCCTTCATGAGGTCTCCAACCGAGGTAGAAGGGTTGTCTAAACCCTTACTTTTGGCGTCAATCTCTCTCAATTTCTGGAGAATCTGTAAAGTCTTCCTTCCAGTGTAGTTTCGCATACCCGCAAGATAGTCTTTTACACCCCAGGCATTTTTCATGTCCAGGTAAGCCGCCAAAGAGTTTTGATCCTTATTATTTGGTGCGTAATAAGCAAGCATCAAGTTTTGGAAGTAATTAAAGAGGAGAGGCAAGAATGAGAACAGCGAACCAGCCTTTGGGTTATTGTCAAAATATTTGATTATCATATTTGCCTTCAAGACATCGCGGTTAACTATTGCGTCGCGAAGTTCGAAGGAATTGAAATCCTTGCTCACGCCGATGTTCCGTTCCACCATTTCGGGAGTAACCCTGCTTTCGCCAGACGGCAAAGAGATGACCAATTTGTCGAGCTCCGAATATAGACGATTAAGGTCAGCGCCGATGTTGTCGGCTATCATCGCGGCACTCTTGTCGTCGATGCTGATCTTCTTCGTCTGAAGGTAAGACCGTATGTGGCCGGGCAATTGCCACTCGCGCAATTTCTTGCTTTCAAACACCACCCCACTTTTCTCCACCGCCGAGACCAGCTTCGACCTTTTGTTGAGAACTCCATTCTTATAACAGATCACGAGTATGGTCCTCGGCTGCGGATTCTGGGCATAACGCTCAAGCTTTTCCATGGAACGCAACCCTTGCGCCTCCTTAACTATGATCACCCTCTTCGCAGCCATCATCGGGAACTGCATGGCAAGGTCGGCTATTTGGGAGCCTGACACGTCAGCTCCGAAGACCACCGTCTGGTCGAAGGCCTGCTGGTCGGCAGGCAAGGCATGAGCCTGGACATAGTTACTGATCTGGTCTATATAATACGACTCCTCCCCCATCAATATATATATAGATGCGAAGACGTTGCCTTTAAGGTCACGCATGATGTCATCGTAAGTTGGCACCGTTTTTTTCTCTGCCATAGGCTTTTACTATTCAGATTATTTATTATCTTTGCAAAGTTAATAAAATGATTCGACTAAACCTTCCTTCGTTTGACATAAAAACGCGCGTCACCGACGGCCGGCCCCAAGTGCTCGACCCGCTACGCCGGCGTTGGGTAGCCTTGACACCTGAAGAATGGGTGCGCCAGCATTTCATCCATTGGCTAACCAGCGGGCTCGGCTATCCCCAAGCCTTACTTGCAAACGAAGTCCAGCTGCACATCGGGCAGAAAACGCTGCGCGCCGACAGCGTGCTCTACGACAGAGAGCTTCATCCAAAGATGATCATCGAATATAAAGCCCCCACCGTCCCTATCACCCAACAGGTCTTCAACCAAATCATGGCATACAACCTACAGTTGCATGCCCCCTACCTTGTGGTGTCAAACGGCATAACCCACTATTGTTGCAAGCTGGATAATGTTGGTAAAAAATATTTATTCTTACGCACCATGCCGCGTTATGAAGAAATTTGACAAAACACAGCCGTTTTATTAGCGTCCGACAACTTTGTTTCGCTTTTCCTTCCCGACTACACAATTAATTCGTATCTTTGCAAAACGGATGCACGATTGATACATTGCACGCAATAAGGCAAACGTACAACGACACCGACCGGAGGTAAATGTTGATTGCGTGCAACAACGCAATAATGCAAATCAAATTGCACGCAATCAAAAAGCAACCATTGTGCGCAATGATACAAACTATATTGCACACAATGAA
>CAZXGQ010000064.1:0-1734 GCA_964640415.1 uncultured Prevotella sp. | reverse complement strand
ACGGCTGCGATTGCACGCAAAGGCACAATAAAAATTGCGCACAAACGGACATTCGGGCAAAGAGACAAATGCACAAGCGTGCGAATATCAGACAATAATAAAAAGAACAAAAATAATGGAAGTTCAAACAACAATTCATCAACTGTCAGACATAGTGTCTGTTACCAACTTCAAGGGCGGTGTAGGAAAGACCACAACGGTGCAAACCCTTGCCGCATGTTTACACAAGCTTCATCCTCAAAAGAGGGTAATTGTGATAGACCTCGACCCCCAGTGCAACCTCTCTTTCCTTCTCGGATGGAACGATTTGAGGAAGACATTGCCCGAATATGCGCGCATGACCATATACGATGCCATGACAAAAGTGGCAAAGATTCCGGTATACACCTCGCCCGAAGGCATCTTCTATGTTCCCGGCTCGTCGGAGATGCAGAACATCGACGTTTCACTTTTTGGCCAAAACATCCCACGCCTCGTGCTTACGAAGTGTGTGATGCAGGGATATTTCAACATGACCAACGGAGCCATCGACGAGAAGACAGCCACAGGCAACGTATTCACCGACTTCGACTACATGCTTATCGACTGTCCTCCATCGCTCTCGCAAAGCACCTGCAACGCTATGGCCATGGCAACGACGATGCTTGTCCCAATCCAGATGGAGGGCCTCAGCGTGACGGGTGTCGGAAGCATCATTGAGCAGGCAAAGCAAATAAGGAAAGAGCTCAACCCCAACCTCGCCAACATGCTTCTCCTGCCCACCATGGTCAACAGCCAGCTCGTCATCACCAATGAGCTGCAAGACTTCCTTGAGAACAACTTCGACGACTCGCTCATCCCCACCCCAATCCACCGTTCCGTGAAGGTGGCAGAGGCGCAGACAAGAATGACCAACGTCATCGACTATGCTCCGACATGCCGTGCTGCGGAAGACTACATGAAGGTGGCAAAGACTATTTTTGAAGAGGAGTAACCTCCTTTTCAAGAAAAAAAACGAGCAATCCCCCACCCTATGTCTCCAACAAAAATCAAGACAACAAGAAAATGAAGATAACAAGAAACAAGAGCGGCCTGCAAGACCAGTTTGCCAAGATGTTGCTTGCCGGCAAGGAAAATGTAGATAATTCCTCTGATAATGAGCCTGTTGAGCAGTCTGCACAAAATGCATCATTGCACGCAAACACACAAGCAAACACACAAGCGAACAACAATTATCCTGAGCCAGAGCCCATTCAAGAGAAGGCAGAAACACCAATAGTGCAACAACCAGAACCCCAGCAGGTGCCAACTGAAGAACTCCCGCACGAGGAAGAGGTAGTGGTTGAGGCACCCAAGCCAAGAAGTTACCAACCAAGAACAGCGCCTGCCCGACCACGCGCAAAAAAAGCAGAAGAGGCACCTCGCCTCAACGCATCGCAGCGCCACGAGGTACCCGACCGCAATGCCAAGTTTGCCGGAGAGCCTATAAAGAGCGTCGGCTGCCGAATGCCCCAGTCGCTTTACGCCAGAATGCTTCAATACAAGGCCCTCAACGATACGCAACTCAACCGCATCACGCTCAACGACATCATCATTGAGGCCGTGGACAAGTATCTGAGCAAGATAAAATGATTTACCAACGTACATAAAAAGGCAATGAGCCCCTCAAGTGAGCCGCACGGCAACACACTTGAGGGGCTTTTTTGGTTCTATGCTGATTCGTGTGGGTGTTTTCTTTCTCACATTTCTTTTTCC
>CAZXGQ010000063.1:0-19264 GCA_964640415.1 uncultured Prevotella sp. | reverse complement strand
GTTGTTTTGAACGTGTAATCATCATTAATCATTCGTTAATCTCTCATTAATATTTCTCATTCTTCACTCTCCCAACACTCCATAATCCGGAAGCCCCCCCAAAAAAGCAGTGGCCGTGTTCTTTCGTTTTTCAAAATGGGTAGGGCAATGGCATTTCATAGTAAAGCCAAAACGAACAGGAGGAAAGGCCACGGGTGACCTTTCCTCCTGATTTTGATTAGGTGTTATCCAATTTGCTGTTTAGAACACGAACTGCATGCGAGCCTGTACGGCATGGATGTTCTTGTCGTATGGCAAGAAGTCCTTGCTGAGGCGGCTGTAGGTGTAGTCGAGCATAAACTGCACGAAGCGGTTGGCACTGTAGTTCACGCCGATGGTGTATGAGCGGATGTTGCCGCCGCCCACGCTTGTTGAGCTGTAAGGATAATCTTGCATCTCGCCGCTTGGATAATACTGGCCACGACCGGCATTGTAGTACTCGCCCTTCACGATGTCGTTGAGGCCGGTGTAGTTGAAGCGGCCGACAATCTCGAGCGACTGACCAGACAAGCCCTTCAGCACGCCCTCGCGAGAGTCGAAGCTGTAAGGTTTGCCGAACACGAGGAAGCCTGCCTCAACGTATCCACCGTGGAAATTGTTGCTGCGCAATGGGTTGGCGGTCAGCCATGCGTCGAGCGTGCCCCATGTGTCGACATTGTTGTTGCTTGCGTCGAAGAGGGTCTTGGAGTCGCGTTTCTTGGTCACGTGCTTGTACATATACTCTCCACGTGCGAAGAACTTGTTGTTGTGGTAGAGGGCCTCTGCGCCGGCATCAAGTACGTTGTTGGCCCAAGGCAAGGAGCAGCTCACGAATTGGTCGTCCTCGTCTACATAAGTCTCTATGCTCTGGCCGAGGCTGATGGTCTTTTTCAGGACATTGTTCTCGGTCACGCCGCCGCCCACGTGCTGGTAGCGGATGTTTCCGCCAATCATCAAGGTCTGATTGCCGTCGTTGATTGGGCGATACTGGTAACGGCCGGCGAGGACGATGCCATTGAAGCCGGATTCAATCTTGTTGTACTGGTTCTCGGTGAACACGCCTTGGTAAGCCATGAACTTGTCGTTGGTGAACTTGTAGCTGATACCGAGCTCACGGCCTTCGCCAAGCGCGTTGCTTGAGCCTGCGCGGGAGATGAAGTGGTAGCTGCCAAGCGAGGTGTTGCGAGCCATTGAACCGGCGGGGTCGTTGTAGTAACCGGCCTTGATGGCGTGCACGTTGCCGGCCTTGTCTTCCTGGCTGTACTGCATGAAGATGTTCTTCTGCGAGAACTTGCCGCCGCCGAAGCCGAAGTCGGCGTAGAAGTACCAGTCCTTGTAAGTCAAGCTCGTGCGGATGCGTGCGTCGGTGATAGACGCGCCCGACTGCATCGGGGTGAAGTCGTTGTGGTAATATGCGGCATCAGCCATGAAGCGTGCGCCGACGGTGAAATGCAGGTCTTCCTTTTGGTTGTCGATGGTAACGGTTGGCTTGGAGTCGAAGTCCTGGGCGCTGGTTGCCAATGCGCACATTGCCAATACTGGCAATACAAAGTATCTTTTCATACTGTCGAAATTCTTTTGTTTCTGTTTTTGTTCTTTACTTTTTCACGCTATGTGTGTCATTAATAGCCCAACGCCTCCAAGGTTTCCGTGGCGTCTGGCACTACGGAAGGAGCCTGTGAGTTGTCGTATTTCTGACCGGCATGGAATGGGTTGTCGAGGTTGGCGTTGCAACGGAAACCATTCTCGATCATATACTTCAGAGAAATCTCGGAGTGGTTGGTGAAGAAACCGTCCATGTAGACAGGGTGTGTCTGTGTACCAGTAAATGTGGTGAACTGTGTGGCAGGCACGGTGACGTTGAGCAGGTCGTCGAACTCTGTGCCGTTGTCGCCATAAGCGTTGACATAGTAGCCCATGTACTTGGTCATCTGTGCGTAAGAGTCGAACGAGTATGGGTGGTTGATCATTCCAGACTTGCGAATCATGTAAGCCTGCCAAGGTGCGTCCATCTCAGGATAGTTGTTGGGAGCTCCGGCGATTGAAGGGCCGATGATGTGAGCTCCGTGGTCTTGTGCCCACTTGATGAAGGCGGCGTAGCCGGTGGGTGTGTCGTAGGCCAAGTCGGTGGCGTATGGTGGGTCGCTTGTCCAAAGGAGGTAGTCCATTGGCACCTTGCCCTTGTACACGGCGTAGGCACGCGTGAGGGCATCGAATGAGAAGGTCTGCAAGATAACCTTGCCGTTGGTGTTGCCGACGTTGACCTTGCCGTCCTTATAGAAAGGAGTAGACTCGCTCTCGGGCTTGGTGATGATGTTCCAGCCCCATTCGTCGAGGATATTGTAAACGCGGACCTCGATGTCTTTGGGGTTCAGCCACGACTCCTTGAACTCTGGATAGATGCCAGGGCGGTTGCCGTTGTCCATCTCGTCGTGTACGTAGGCCGTGGAACCGTTCTTGTCGCCGAAACTGTACTCTACGAAGTCCATGTACTTGGCAGCCTTGCTTGCCTCGTAGCTTGGGTCGTCGACCTTGGTGGCTGCCTTGGCGGCGTTGTAGATTTCCTCCAATGTCATGTTCTTGTACTCGTCCTTGACCTTGTAGGTGAGAACGCGCCTGCCGTTGGCGTCGCGGTTGAGTTTGTTGCCCATGGCGTAGTTGATTTGGTCTTGCAGTGCCGAGACATACAAGCCGTCAGAGTATTGTATTGAAGGCACGCCGTTGGCATCGTAGACAACCTTTCCGTTGTTCTTGGCTTTGAATGATTCGCGAGCCTGCTCCGGGTCTGCGTCGTTGAACCATTTGCCGGCGTCGAGCATCAGCATCTCAGCATAGTAGTAAGACATGGCGTAGTTGGAACGGAAGTCTGCCACGTCGCGCTTGTATTGTGCGTCAATGTCGGCCTCAGAGAAGTGCTGGCTGCCATCGGCGTTGCGGAAGCTGCGGTAGAAGTCCTTTCTGCAAGTGGGAACCTCGTCGGAGAACATCACCTCGATGTTGGTGGTGCGCTTCATGTTCTCGTCGTGGTTGGCAAGCACCACGCCGTCCTTTGTCACCTGCATGTCCGACTCAAGGTAGTCGGCACCCATCGTGCGTGCCCATCTCCAGGCTGCCTCGGTCTCCTCTGGAGCCCAATAGGTAGTGCCGCGGTGGGCGACGCAGGCGTAGAGAGGCACGTAGTCGCGCACCTTTGCCATCTCTGATGATAACTGCTGAACGTCGATGCGCTTGGCATCCGTGTTCTCATTAGTGAACTGCTGCTCATCGGAGCAGGCGGTGAAAGCGGTGAGCATAGCCATACCCACCAACCCAAGTGAAAAGTGTTTTGTTTTCATGGATTGATTATAAAAAGAAATTGCGAAAATTCAGCTTTTGCCTATAACCCCTTAAATGATGCTGAAAGGTATTCGTAATAGTCAATGGCAATAATGCTGGCTCTTTTGACTATTACGAATTACCATCTCGCATCCTGTTATATATACTGTTTACCTCTTGTCTATTTCTTGTTCTTTACCAAATATTGCTCCTTGCTGTATGTGAGCAGCATGAAGAATATCGCCATCACGCAGGCTGCCATGAGCAGGATGAAGGTCCAGCTCCATCCTGCATGCTCCGCCACAAAGCCGATGACGACGTTGGCGAGAATGGCTGTGCCCAGGACGTAGCCCATGAATCCGGTGAGGCCTGCAGCCGTGCCTGCCGCATTCTTCGGTGCGAGGTCAAGGGCCTGCACGCCGATGAGCATCACGGGACCGTAGATGCAGAAGCCGATGCCGATGAGGCAGGCTATGACCACGTTGATGTTGTCGAGGTTCTGCCAATAGATGAAGATAAAGACAGCAACGATGGTCATGAACAATATGGTGGGAATGGCACGGCGACCCTTGAACACGTGGTCGGAGAGCCAGCCGCAGATGATGGTGCCGGGGATTGCTGCCATCTCATAGGCGAAATATGCCCATCCGGCATCCTTGATGTTTATGCCTTTCTCGGTGAGGATGGTCGGTGCCCAGTCGAGACAACCGTAGCGCACCATGTAGACAAAGGCATTGGCGAAAGCGATGTACCACAGGAATCGGTTGGAAAGCACGGTCTGGAAAATCTCCTTTGTCGACAACACTTCCTCTGCCTTGTCGGAATAAGTGTCGGAATAGTCGCCGCGCCATTTCTCGATTGAGGACAGGCCGCACGACTGTGGCGTGTCGCGTATGAGGCAGTAGGCAACGATGGCCACAAGAATTGCCACGCAAGCGGGGAAGAGATATGTGCCGATGAGGAAATAGCGCTGTTCGTCGGCTCCATAGAACCATGAACCGAACCACATGGCACCATACACAGCCATCGGACCTACCAGGGCTCCGCCTACGTTGTGGGCGCAGTTCCATACCGACATCCATGTGCCGCGCTCCTTGATTGAGAACCAATGGGTCATCACCCTGCCGCAGGGAGGCCAGCCCATGCCGTTGAACCAACCCACGAGGAAGTTGAGCACGGCCATAAGGGTTATTGCCCATGCCTTATGCTCGGGGCCGATGCACTGCACCGGCACGATCATGAACATCATTGACAAGGCTGCGAGTATAAGGCCCAACGGGAGGAAGCGGCGCGCGTTGCTCCGGTCGGAGACGCTTGCCATGATGAACTTGGAGAATCCGTAGGCAATGGCATTCATCGACAGCACGATGCCAAGCTCGTCTTTCTCGAAGCCGAAGGGTGCGAGCATTGGAATGGCCATGGAGAAGTTTTTGCGGACAATGTAGAATCCGGCATAGCCAATGAAGATACCAATAAACACTTGCCATCGCAATTGGCGGTAGCGTGCGTCGGCCTCAGGGCCGCTTTGCTCAGCCTTGAAAGCTGGCGGCGTTAAAAATTTCCACATGTTATTTTAGTTTTTGTTTTAAATCGGGTGAATGTTTTGTGGTTTCGTGTTTGCGCACTTGGTTTTCATATCGATTACAAAGATATTACAAAAGGCTTTTATTTCAAAACATTAATCTCTTTTTATCACATAAATTAACTTCTGTTTATGCTTTGAGGCCCGTCTTCGTGCTTTGTATTAGTTTTTGGCATTTGTGTCATCGAGTGATATGCACGAAAAAGCCCCAGCTCGTTGAAGCTGAGGCTTTTCTATTAAGCGTTTAAGAATGGGTTTACAGGTTGATGAGCGTTATGCTTGCCCTGAAGTAAGCCTTGCTTGCCTCTGGGTTCCACATCATCTGTGCAGACACAGGCATGTTGTATTTGCCAACTTTCAGCTTGTATGTGCCGCCGAGACGGATGTCGTTGATACCTGCCGAGTTTCCGTAGAGGTTGTTGGCCTCGCCAGGGTACTTGCTCTTGTCGTATGGGTTGAGAGCGAAGATTCCGCCCACTGAAGCGTCAACGGCCCAATCCTTGCTGTCGTAGAGGCGATAGCTTGCCTGAACGAAGGTAGAATAGACGTTCTGCGTGTTGGCTGAACCGCGGTCACGTCCCACGAGTAGGGTAGCCCACGAGAGTGTGAGTGGGAAGCCGGCCTTTACGCCGAAGTCGTAGCTGATGGCTGCGTCGAGAAGGTGTGAAGTCTTGCGGGCATCCCAAGTGAAGTACTTTCCGTTGCCGGGAATGCCGTCGGAGAAGTTCCACAAATCCCACACTGCGACGTTGAAGCCGCTGTTGTTGTAGTTGACGTAAACGTCAGCCTCCTTGTAGTCGCCGTCGACTGCCATTCCGCCCCACAAGCCAATCTTGAAGTGGTCGTTGTTGTCGCTGAGGGAAACGTCGTTGTTGAAGATCAGTCCGTTTCCGACCTCAAGACCACGCCACAGGTGTGATGTCTCCAGGCTGGCAGACTCGTGCAGCTTTTGTGCCTGTGAGCTTAAAGGAAGAAGAGATATCGCTGCCAAGCACAGTATTTTGCCAATATTTCTCATAGGAGTCTTTTCTTTAATGGTTTAGAGTTTAGGGTGGTTATATTATCACCACCCTTTACGCTTCTTTATAGTCAGCGTCTAAATGTGTTTAGAGGCTCATGAGCCAAATGCCGCAGAGACCGGCAACAGCGCCACCGAGCACAGGACCCAGGACAGGAACCCAAGAGTAACCCCAGTCGGGATCGCGCTTGTCCTTAATCGGGCAGATAGCGTAAGCGATACGTGGAGCAAGGTCACGGGCAGGATTCATTGCGTATCCGGTAGTGCCGCCGAGTGACATGCCAAGAGCTACGATGACATATGTGATTGGCACAGGACCGAGTGCTGAAAGGCCGAATGTGTTGCTCTCTGGGCAGTATGTGTTGCCCTTTGTGCCGAAGGCGATGATGAGGAACACCAACATGAATGTGGCGATGAACTCGCTGATGAAGTTGCTTGAGTAGTTGCGGATGGCAGGAGCCGTGCAGAACACGCCAAGCTTGGTATCCTTGTCCTCTGTAGCGTCGAAGTGGTCTTTGTAGAACAACCATACGATGACACCGCCAAGGACGCCGCCAATCATCTGGCCGGCAACGTATGCAGGAACTGCAGCCCAAGAGAACTTGCCGGCAATGGCAAGACCGATGGAAACGGCAGGATTAAGGTGGGCACCTGTATAAGGACCGGCGATGAGCACGCCCATGCAAACGGCGAGACCCCAGCCGAGGGTGATTACTATCCAGCCCGCTCCCTGGGCTTTACTCTTGCTAAGACTTGTGGCGCAGCAAACACCGTCTCCGAATAATACAAGCACCAGTGTGCCGATGAGTTCCATAAGGAACTGTGTGGTCATAGAGTAATCCATAATTATTTTAGTTTTGGTTTAAAATTTTGTTGTGTTAGCTTCCTTGCGGATGGTATCCTGCTTTCCCCATTTTTCCTGCTTGGGCAATGGGGAAAGGCAAGGATAGTGGTTGGTTATTTGTGGGTCAATGTGCGCTGGATGGCATCAGCCCAGCCTTCCTTGGCGTTCTTGATCTCGTCACTCTCGGGAACAGGATTGAACGTGCGCTCAACCTGCCACTGGCTCTTGATTTCGTCGATGTCTTTCCAGAAGCCCACTGCGAGACCTGCAAGGTAAGCTGCACCGAGAGCTGTTGTCTCCGTAATCTTCGGACGCACCACTGGAACACCGAGAAGATTAGACTGGAACTGCATGAGCAGGTTGTTGCGTGAAGCGCCGCCGTCGACCTTCAGCTCCGTGAGAGGAGCACCGAGGTCTTTAGCCATTGCCTGAGCGATGTCGTAGGTTTGGAATGCGATGCCGTCGAGAGCTGCGCGTGCGATATGGGCGCGGGTTGTGCCGCGGGTGATGCCTACGATGGTGCCGCGTGCGTACTGGTCCCAATAAGGAGCTGCAAGACCTGTCAGGGCTGGCACAAAGTAGACGCCGCCGCTGTCGGGCACTGAGGAAGCAAGTTCTTCCACCTCGCCGCTGCTCTTGATGAAGCCGAGACCGTCGCGAAGCCACTGCACTACGCTGCCGCCAACATAGATGGAGCCTTCAAGGGCGTAGTTCACCTTGTCGCCTATCTTCCATGCCACGGTGGTGAGGAGGTTGTTCTTTGAGAGCAAAGGCTTGTCGCCGATGTTCAGCATCACGAAGCAACCAGTGCCGTATGTGTTCTTGATAGAACCCGGGTCGAGACACATCTGGCCGAAGAGGGCACTCTGCTGGTCGCCGGCGATACCGGCGATAGGCACCTCGTGGGCAAAGATAGTGGTCTTTGTATGGCCGTAGACCTCAGAAGAAGACTTGACCTCTGGCATCATGCTGCGAGGAATGTCGAGGAGCTTCAGCAAGTCGTCGTCCCACTGCAGGGTGTTGATGTTGAACAGCATTGTGCGGCTGGCGTTGGTTACGTCGGTGCAGTGAACCTCACCGCGTGTGAGACGCCAGACGAGCCAAGAGTCTACGTTACCGAAACGCAGCTTGCCCTTTTCGGCGCGCTCGCGAGCGCCAGGAACGTTGTCGAGAATCCATTTGATCTTTGTGCCGCTGAAGTAAGCGTCGATGATAAGGCCGGTCTTCTCGCGGATCTTGTCTACGAGGCCCTGTGCTTTCAGCTTGTCGCAGAACTCTGCCGTGCGGCGGTCCTGCCAGACGATGGCGTTGTAGATTGGCTCTTCGGTGTCGACATCCCACACGATGGTGGTCTCGCGCTGGTTGGTGATACCTATTGCGGCAATGTCGAGGCCGTTGATGTCGATGGCGGATATGGCTTCGGCTATCACGGAAGCCTCTGAAGACCAAATCTCGTTAGGGTTGTGCTCTACCCATCCCGGTTTCGGGAAATACTGTGTGAACTCTTTCTGTGCTACACTGCAGATCTTTCCGCTGTGGTCAAAAACGATCGCGCGAGAACTTGTTGTTCCCTGGTCAAGAGCTAAGATGTACTTTTGCATAGTGATTGAGTTTTTAAGTTTGTATTATTGATTTTTAGAACTGTCGTCTTATGACGCAAGTTTTTAGTTTCTTTTTGATTGTGTAGAAGCTAAAAACGCTCTGAGCGACAACGCCATTCCCCATGTGACAAAATTAGGTAAAAAAGCAATTGCCTCCAAATGTTTTTAACTTCTTTTTTAAGCCATAACTCCCGTTTTTTAGTTATTTATCGCGGGCTCAAGACTGTCACAATCGCTGTTTTATGTCTTGATGGTTCTGGCTGTGTTTCCCATCCTGCGGCTTGCGCTGACTCTTCAGCTTGCAGGATGGTAATTGGTGGTTGTTATTGGTTCAGTTTCCGTGTGGCCTCCACGTCTATGGCCTGGGCAAGGAGGGAGATGGGATTCTCTACAGGGAAACCTGTCGACATCTCGATCTGCCATTTGCAGGTCTCGCAGTCGGTGGTCACGCAGTCGGGGTTCACTTCTCTAATCTGGTCGAAGAGCGGTGCACCTATCTTCTGTGAACGCTCATAGTTCTCTTTCTTGAATCCGTAGGTTCCGGAGATGCCGCAGCAGCGGCTTTCGAGCACTGTGAGGTCGAGTCCCGGAATCATCTTCAGCAGTTGGATGGAGTAAACGCTCCAGCCCATGCGTTCCATGTGGCAAGCGGTGTGGTATGCCGCCTTCTTGTGGAAGTCCTTACGGAATGCGAGTTTTATCTTTCCCTCGTCAATCTTTTGGCAGAGGAAGCGGGTGGCTGTCATGAGGCTGTCGCGCACCTTGCTGTTGTCGATGTCGAGCAGGTCCTTGTATTCATCGCGCATGGTGAACGTGCAGGTCGAACTTGTGGTAAGCACAGCCTCGTTGCCGCCGCCGACGGCTTTCTCCATGGAAGAGATGTTGACCTTGCCTTGCTTCTTGGCTTGCTGTGGAAGTCCGTTGGCGATGAGCGCCACACCGCAGCATTTCTCTTTTTCAAGGAGATGTACGCCATAACCGCAAGCGTTCATGATCTTCACGAAGTCCTTGCCGAGCTGCGGGAAGTTGTAGTTGACATAGCAGCCATGGAAATAACTCACGAAGCGGTCGTATTCTTGCTGTTTGGTCTCTGCCTCCTTGTGGAACCACGTCTCAAACTTCTTTCCGGCATAAGCTGGGAACTGGCGATGCTGGTCTATCTTCATCACCTTGTCGAGAACCACCTTGGCAGGCTTCAGGCCGAGGAAGAAGTTGGCCAATGGAGCCACGAGCGTTGCCATCGAACCGACGAAGTCGGTGTTGGAAAGCATCATGTCGCGCAAGCTTGGCGCATGCGTGCTGAACTCCATTCGTGCGGCCTGGATGATGTCGCCGACCTTGACGCCGTTCGGACAAGCCACCTCGCATCGTTTGCAGTTGAGGCAGAGTTTCAGTGTCTCGTTGAAGAAGTCGGGGTCTTTCAGGCGGTAGCGCAGCAAGTCGGGACCGGCGTGCTTAGGGCCTGGGTATTCAGGCTCCACGTTTGACACAGGGCAATACGCGGTGCAGATACTGCACTTCAGGCATTGCTCGTAGTCGTGTTCGCTGAGGTTCTTTATTTGTATCTTCTCTTGCATAGCTGTTATCTTTTGTCGGATGAAGTTAGGGTTGAAGCCACGGCAAGAGCCGTCAGCAAGTCGATTCCCGTTGATGTTGCCATGCGTGGGTCGTTGCCGCTGAGGATGGAACCGATGGCATACACATTATCCAGTGTCTGACCGTTCTTTGTTGCCAGCAGGTTGCCGTTGGTCTTCACTCCAAACGATTGGTATGGCTGCTTGTCGTAGAGGTTATACGATGTCCACTTCGTGCGGTCCTCGTCGGCTTCCACGTCAAGGTTAAGTATAGGCTCGTTCACGCCCTCGTAGTTGGATGTCATGCCGCCACCGAGGAACGAGCCTGAGGCGAACACGAAATAGTCGGCTTCGAGAGGCGTTTTGCACAATTTGTCGGTATACACCTTCTTAAGCTGCTTGCCCTCCAGCTCGCCTTTCATGACGGTGTTGTTGGGAATCAGCGTGCCGCCCAGTCTTTGGAAGCACTGGCGCAACTGCGTCTGCACACGAATGCCCGGTACTGACGGTGGCATTGTGGCAACGAACTGTGTGTTCACGGGCAAGCTCTTTTGCAACAGTTTGGCAGCGTGGTCGTTGGCCACTCCTAACACTGCAGGCAGGAGAAGCAAGTCGATGCCGGCTGGCACGGCTGCTTTCAGCTCCTCGGCCACATCCTTCACGTTGTTGTCGTTGGCGAGGTAGTTGGCTATGTTTGTTGCGCGCATCTCCGTCGGGCTTTGCCTTGCGTGCTCCAGAAGAGGAGTCGTCACGGTGCAGAGGCTCACCTCAGCGCCATAGCCGCGCAGACCGTTGGCAATGTAAGGCACGGGAAAATCGAGGAAGCCGGTGATGTTGGCAAGGCAAATCTTCTTGCCTTTGAGCTCCTGGGCGCTGGCTACGGTGAACAGGCCGTCCATTGTCAGCCATGTCGGTATGAGCTTGCCGATGGGCGAGAGGCGGTAATGGTTCTTGTGGGCGTCGCCTTGTGTGCCGATGCCTGCCTCCTTGAGTATTTCACGGGCTTCGGCGGTCAGAGCTTCAAGGTCTTTCACCTTGCTGTATGGATGGCCCTCTGGCAGTTGGCTTGCGGTCCTTGCCGGGTCGTCAACCTCCTTGCTGTCGTTGTAGCCGATGAGGTCAAACGAGCCGGAGTTGAAGTGCAGGCTGCTTTGCCCACCGCTAACCACGGCGACTTTCTTGCCTTTCTTGGCGAGGGCGATACCGCATGCCAGTCCGCTCAGTCCGCCACCTATTATGATAGTATCGAATTTCATAGTTGTCAAGCGTTAAGTCCACAAAGTTCCTGGTAAATCTTCAGCGTCAGTTGGTTCTCCTTCAGCGTGTCGCCCCATGCCACGGGCTGCATGCCCTTCCAGCGCTCCTGCATGAACGAGGCGAGGTCGGCAAGCTCCTCTTCAGGTTTGATGTTGCCCATCTGGCACAACACGCACGATGCGCGGCAAGCGCAGAGCTCGGCCTGGCATGTTCCCATGCCGATGCGTGTGCGGCGGCGCAGGTTTATGAGGTTATGGACGTGGAGCTTGTCTACGGCGTATTTCACCTCGCCGGCACTGACCTCTTCGCACTCGCAAACGAGGGCGCGGTCTTCTATCGTCTCGTGTGGAATGTCTTTGGTGAACGTGCCGTGACGGCCAATCTCGGCAATGCGGCTTGTCGATGCCGTGAGGTTGCTGTAGATGTCGTTGTGCATCTTTGCCTTTATCTCGCTGTCGGTCTCCTCAGAGCCCGGGAGAGGCACCACGGCGGTGTCGCATTTCTTGTCGATGCCCAACTTCTCGCAAGCGAGGTCGGCAGCCTTTTCTGCCATGAGGCGGTAGGTCATCATTTTTCCGCCAGTTATGGTGGCGAAGCCTTTGAGTCCGTCGCGCTTCTCGTGGTCGAGTAGCACTATGCCACGGCTTATGCTTCTGCCCGACGGGTCATCGTCGGAAGCCACGAGCGGCCTTACGCCGGCATATGCGCGGATGATGCGTGTCGTGGCAAGACTCGGAGCGAGGTTCATGCCCTCGCGAATCATCAGTTCCACCTCTTCGGGAGTGGCGCGCATGTCGTCTATCTGGTCGAATGGCACGCGTGTGCTTGTTGTGCCGATAACGCAAACGGCGTCGTCGGGCACGAGAATGTCGCCGTTGGCAGGCTTGCGGCAACGGTTTATAACCATATGATTGACACGGTGGCCGAAGATGAGCAACGTGCCTTTGGCAGGAAACATGTTTATCTGTACGCCGGCCAGTTGGGCCACGGGCTGTCCCCAGATGCCTGCGGCGTTTATCACAAGGCGGCAGTGGGCTTCGCTTTGCTCGCCCGTGCGGTTGTCGCGTAGCTTCACACCTTTCATCACACCGTTCTCAATGATGAAACCGACCACCTCCACGTATGTGCGCACCTCTGCGCCATGACGCTTGGCATCGATGATGTTGGCTGTGGTGAGACGGAACGGGTCTATTGAGGCATCGGGCACGCGTACGGCTCCGATGAGAGTCGGATTGACAGCAGGTTCTATGCGGCGAGCCTCTTCGGGGGAGATGATGTCGGCTCTGATGCCGGCCTTCGTGCAAGCCTCGACAAATGTCTTCTGGTAGTCGAGGCTGTCCTCGGGGAGTGTGATAAAGAGACCGTCGGTCTCCTCTACGCAATTGCGTGCCACCCGGCGAAGTGTCATGTTCTCTTCTATGCACTCGCGTGCCGACTCTTGGTCGGTAACGGCGTATCGTGCGCCACTATGCAACAAGCCGTGGTTGCGACCAGTGGCTCCGTTGGTGAAGTCGTTCTTCTCAACAAGAAGGACTTTCATGCCACGACGAGCGCAGTCACGTGCAGTGCCGGCACCGGTGATGCCACCGCCGACAATTATCACGTCATATTCTTCTTTTATGGTCTTGTCAATCATTGTGGTTTTTATATATAGGTGTTTTGCTTTTGTTTCGAAAGCAAAATTAGGAAAAGAGGTTTATATTTCGATACTTTTAGTGCAATAATTTTCTTGGTGTTAGCATTGTTTAACAGAATGAAAGCCTAATAGCTTCGTTTTGTTTAAATTAAATCATAACGGGAGAGCCTTTTTAACTTTGCTTTTGTCGTAATGAAACCCAAATGCTACTTTTGCAACTTGGTTGCGCTTGTCAATTGATAACTTTGCATTCGAAATAAGACAACTAAAGCAGGAAAGAAAAAAATAAAGATATGGACAGAAAAAAGTTGTTTCGCATTGCAGCCACCGCCGTGCTGCTCTTTGTGGCTTGGATGATTACCCGGTCGTTTGCCATGCCGGTTTGGGGCCAGCTTCTCGTTTACCTCGTACCATACATTATTATATCTTATGATATCATAGGCGAGGCTATCGAGGAAGGCATTGAAGAGCGCAATCCTTTCAACGAAGATTTCCTTATGTGCATTGCCACAGTCGGAGCCTTGCTCATAGGTTTCCTTCCCGGTGCTGAGCCGGAGTTTGCTGAGGCTGTGTTCGTAATGCTTTTCTTCCAGGTTGGCGAGCTCTTCGAAGATTATGCCGAGGACAGTAGCAAGCGGTCGATAAACAACCTCATGGACATTCGTCCCGATGTGGCCAATGTGGAGCGTGGCGGCGAAATCACAGCCGTTGACCCCACAACGGTGGCCGTAGGCGAGACCGTCGTGGTGCGCCCGGGCGAGAAAGTGCCCATGGACGGCACTGTGATCACCGGTGTGTCGAGCCTTAACACGGTGGCGCTTACGGGCGAGAGCGTGCCGCGTGCCGTTGGTGTGGGCGACGATGCATTGAGCGGCTGCATAAACGTGTCGGGCGTGTTGCGCATCAAGGTGGGCAAGTCGTTTGGCGACTCCACCGCTTCCAAGATAATCAAGCTTGTGGAGGAGTCGGCCGAGAACAAGTCGCACAGCGAGACCTTCATCCGCCGCTTTTCCCGTATCTATACTCCGATAGTCGTGTTCCTTGCCATAGCTGTGGCTTTCCTGCCCCCATTGTTCTGCGAAAGCTATGCCCAAGGCCTTGCCACGTGGGTCTATCGTGCCTTGAGCTTCCTTGTGGTGAGCTGTCCGTGTGCCCTCGTCATCTCAGTCCCGTTGAGCTTCTTCGGCGGAATAGGCGGAGCCTCGCGCAAGGGAATACTCGTCAAGGGCGGCAGCTACATGGATGCGCTTGCTAAGCTCTCTACCGTGGTGTTCGACAAAACAGGCACGTTGACGCAAGGCGTCTTTGCCGTTGACGCTGTCCATCCCGAGGCGATAGATGCCGATGACCTGTTGCACCTCACCGCCCACGCAGAGCAATACAGCACCCATCCCATTGCTTCTGCCCTTCGTGCGGCTTTCAGCGATGCTGCGTTCAAGAATGCCGAGTTGGGCAATGGCAGCAAGACGAATGTCGGGGAGTTGCTCGCTGATGGTTGCAAGTTGGACAATGTTGAGGAAATAGCCGGGCAAGGCATTCGTGCCACCGTCAATGGGCATGCGGTAAGTGTGGGCAACGTGAAACTGATGGAAACTTCCGGTGCAAAGGTCACAGAGTGCGGAAAATGCAAGAATGCCGTGGGTACTGTCATCCACGTGGCGGTAGACAGTATGTATGCCGGCCACATCGTCATAGCCGACAAGGAGAAAGCCGACAGCCGTGAGGCCATTGCCGGCCTGAAGAGTCTTGGTGTTGAGAAGACTGTGATGCTCACGGGCGACCACGAGCACGTGGCTGAACATGTGGCAGCCGACCTCGGCTTGGACGAATACCATGCCTCGCTCTTGCCTCAAGACAAGGTGGAATGGGTTGAGCGCCTGATTAGTTCCAAGCCCAATGGCTCCACACTTGCCTTTGTGGGCGACGGCATCAACGATGCTCCAGTCCTTGCCCGTGCCGATGTAGGCATTGCCATGGGTGCACTCGGTGCCGATGCCGCCATAGAAGCTGCCGATGTGGTGTTGATGGACGACAAGCCCTCCAATATTGCCACTGCGGTTCGCATCGCACGCCGCACCATTGCCAACGCCCGCCAGAATACCACTTTCGCCATAGTGGTGAAGGTCGTCATCCTTATCCTTGTGGCCACAGGCGTGCTCGGCAGTCTTGCCATGCCCGTGGCGGTGTTCGGCGATGTCGGCGTCATGGTGCTGTGCGTGCTCAACGCCATGCGAACACTGAGGGCATAGAAACATATTGAGGAATCCATGTGATTCGTGTGTTTTCACATATATAATATCCGCCCAATTATTTTCAATGTTCGAGCTTGTGTAATAACACTCGTCTCATAAATGCTAATGTCCGTTATTTTGCGCAAATATAATAGATTTTGCGCGAAATAACGGACATTAATGTTCTGTTTTATGCTTTATGGTAGAACTCGTTCAGCCTTTCTTGTGCGTCAGATAGTTGATGCATTCCTTCATTACCTGCGCACCTGAAACCTTCATCGCGGCAATATAGAGCAGGGCGGCGACGACTATTTTTATTATCATGCGGAGCAACAGGCCGTCAAACAATGAGGCCACGGCATAGGCCACGGCGCAAGCCGCCAATGCCGCGAGCATGAACGGCACCAGGTCTTTGAGCAGGCTGAAGAATCCGTAGTCTACTATCTTGCGCGTGAAATACTGCCACGCCACAGTCCACACGGCAATGAAAACGGAATATGCCGTGACCATGGCTATGATGCCCTGGCGCGCGAAGACGAGAATCACCGCTATCTGCAACACAATCTGTGCAATGTTCACCCACATGAAGATGTCGGACCGACCTTTGCTCACGATGAGCTGCTGCATGGGTAGATACACCGGAATGAAGGCTCCGCTGATGCACAGAATCTGGAGAATGGTCACGCTGTCGATCCATTTCTCGGAGATGAGCAGCACGATAAACTCATGGGAGATGATTGCCAGACCAAACATTGCGGGGAAGACGAGAAACGCCGTGAACCGTGTCATCTTGCGGAGGATGTGCAGCTGGCGGTTCTCTTCCTCCTGCGTGGAGGCAAACACGGGCTGTGCCACTTGCGCCAGCATGCCGGAGACCAATCCCGACGCCATGTTGTTCCATTTCCAGCCTTGCGTGAAGTTGCCGACGGTCTTGACGGGGAATATCCTTCCGAAGATGACGGTAAGGACGTTTTGGCTCAACTGCGATATGATGTTGGTTACGAGAATCTTGCTGCTGAAGCCGAACATGCGCCTGACAGGCGAGAAGTCGATGTCGAGGGTGGGGCGGAAAGGCATGAGGAAATACTTGCCTATGTTTTGCATGCCGGTATAGATAATCTGTTGTGCCACGAGTGCCCAGTAGCCCAAACCCTTGAATGCCAAGGTTATGCCCACTATTCCGCTTATGGTGAGCACCACTATGCGCTGCAAGGCAATGGGCTTGACAATGAGGTTCTTGGTCAGGTATGCCTGGGGCACGATGCCCAAGGCCGACAGGGGGATGCAGACGAAGATGACCCGGCACAGCAATGTCAGGTCCTCCTGGTGATAAAACCGCGCTATCAGCGGTGCGCAGAAAAACAAGATGACGTAAAGGCTCGTGCCCATGATCGTGGAGAACCAAAACACGGAGTTGTAGTCCTTGTGGCTTGGAGCCTTGAGGTTGATGAGGGCCGACGTGAACCCGCTGTCCTGTATACAACTGGCTAAGGCGGTGAAGATGGCCACCATGCCCACCAGGCCATAGTCGGCAGGGCTGAGCAGGCGAGCCAGGAAGATGCCGATTATGGCATTCAGAATCTGCATGCTGCCATTGTTCAAGGCTGCCCAGAAGAGCCCGGAGGCCGTCTTTTCTTTCAGTGAGCTCATGAAAACCTTTGGTAAATTGCGTTGTTGCGTTTAATGAAGTTGTAGTGGAACACTTTCTTGCGGAGCTTGGAGAAGTTGAATTCCCAGACGAATGCCAGGTGTTGCCCCAGCGTCGGTTTCTGGTTCTCCTTATACATCTCCGGCGGGAGATATGTGCGGTAGAGCATGGCAAGGGTGTCGAAGGCACTGAAGTCGCGGTGCTTGCCCGTGAAAATCCATGTCTCTGCCAGCATGCGGTCTTTGCGTTCTTCGGGTGTCAAGGGTCTGAGCGTGCGCAGGTATGATGCCTTTGCCCACCAGAAATTGCCGGCATACATGGTGAAGACGGCAGGCTTGGGCGGATAGCGCAGGCATCCGTAGGTGTCGTAGCCCGACGACAGCACGTTGGCGGCAGCCGCCCACTTGTCGATGTTGAAATACTCCATCACCTCCCGCCAGGCTTCCACTTTCTTCTTGAAATAGAGCCAATGGCAGTCGGCCTTTTGCGGACCGTGATAAGAGACGCCCTTGGTATGGAAATAATAGATGAGGCAGTCCTCCTCCTGCGCTTTCCTGTGTACGGCGTCCAGGGCAGGGTATTCAAACTGATGGGCATCTGCGGTGCAGGCCACTATCTCATAGCTTATGCCCTCGAGCATCGCCCTCATCTTTTCGATGTCTTCCTTCTGCCGGTAAATGCAACTGATGAACAGCGTCTTGGTCTGTGCGGCAAGTCCGCTCTTTTTCAGCCGTCCTATCTGCATGGGCACGAGTGTTTCCCAGCCCTCTGTGCAAAACACGTGGTAGACGCCATATATGGGCAGGCTGCCCGTGTAGGGACGCTCCCAGCGGGTCAGGTCCTCTTTGCGGTTGATGTGGATAAGAGTCGTGCTGATGGTTTGCCAAATGCTCATTGCTACAATATGATATCATTGCAAAAGTACGATATTTCCTTTGAAGGAACAAAATATAGTTGTATATTTGCAAGATGAAAGCTAAAAAAGTCGTTGTCAACCAGACAATACAGTTTAAGGCCTATTCCAAGGTTTGTGCCTTGGGCAAGGCGCGCGACGACGTTAACCGCACGTTGTCGGATTGCGGCTACGATGTGGAGGTCATTCTCTGCAAGCAATACCCCGTCCCGTTTCTTTCCAACCTTATGGGGCTGCTGAAAAACGTTGCCATGATTCTCCGCCATCCGTTGGGCTCGGAGTATGTTGTGCAGTATCCCGTGTCGAGCAAGGTTATCTTCCCTTGGGTGCTGCGGTTGCAGCGCTTCCTTGGCAACAAGGTGACCGTTCTGGTTCACGACATCCAGACTGTGCGCAACGGACGTGACCTCACGCCCGACCTGCGGGTGTTCAGGTTGGCAAGCAGAATCCTGACCCACACCGAAGCCATGAGCCGCTGGATCCACGACCACGGAGTGGCGACGCCAACCGAGTCGATACAGCTTTTCGATTATTATACCGACGACGACTTCCGCCCGAAGGAAGCCGTAATGAAACAGAAAAAAGAGATAGCCTTTGCCGGCTATCTCCGCAAGTCGTCTTTCTTCACCCCACTGTCGGCTTGCGATTTCAAGGACCTGACCTTCAACCTTTACGGCAAGACCGACGACAACTTCCAAGTGTCGGGAAACGTGCGTTATCTTGGTGTCTTCGAGAGCAACCACACGGCTACTGTCGAGGGCGGCTGGGGCCTTGTGTGGGACGGCACGTCGATAGACACCTGCGAGGGCGAACTCGGCGCATATCTCCGCCTCATAGCTTCGCACAAGCTGTCGTTGTACCTCGCCATGGGTATCCCCGTAATAGTGTGGAAAGAGAGTGCCGAGGCGGAGTTCGTCACGCGCGAGGGCTTGGGCATCGCCGTGACGAGCCTGAAGGAGTTACCCGGCCGCATAGCCGCCATCTCCGACGAAGACTATGGCTGCATGCTTGACCGCTGCCGTGCCCAAGGCGCAATTCTCAGGCAGGGCGGAAGGTTGAAGAAGCATATAAAGAGTGGTGATTTATAGAACTATCCTATAAAGTAAGGGCATGGGGCTGTGTTGCTCCGCATGGCTTTCGTGTCCATGATTCTTGGTGTCTTCTGTGTCTTTCGAGGATAAACTTTCTTCTGATGAAAAAACTCAACAAAAGGCTCTCTGAGAATCGATTTTTCTGAAAAACTTTTCCTCTTGTGTGGATTTGAGCGATTTTTGGGCGGTTTTCATAATATCCTTATAAACAGGTGGTTATATTTTTGCAGCCAAAAATATAGCTGAAATTTCGGCTTTCGATTCGGCTTTACGTTAGAATCGCGCCGCCTTTACGTTAGGATCGCAACGCCTTTACGGTAGAATCGCGACGCGATAAGGCTACTATCGCGACCCGATTTCTTGCTTTTAAGGCCAAAAAATGGCTTGAAGGCGCCCCTTTCAACACTTCGGAGCCTCTTTTGTCGTTCTAAAAGGAGTGCCCTCCAAGTGTTAAAATCTTGCTATAATTTTTTACAAAAATGGGTTCTATGCTGATTCGTGTGGGTGTTTTCTTTCTCACATTTCTTTTTCCACAC
>CAZXGQ010000062.1:0-19332 GCA_964640415.1 uncultured Prevotella sp. | reverse complement strand
TTTACGTTAGAATCGCGCCGCCTTTACGTTAGAATCGCGCCGCGATAGTGCTACTATCGCGGCGCGATTTCATGATTTTCGGGGCTGAAATTGACTTGAAGGCGCCCCTTTTAACACTTCGGAGCCTCTGCGGCTGTTCTGGAAGGTGTGCCCCCCAAGTGTTAAAATCTTGCTATAAATCTTTACATTTTAAGGCCCGCCCTATGAGTTGCGCTTACCGATTTTTATCGAAAATCTTTGCTATTTCAATTATAAACCGTATTTTTGTACAAAATAAGAGACGAAGATATGGCAGACTTCAATAACAGAAAATTGCCGGCAGGCATCCAGTCGTTCAAAACCATCAGAGAAGAAGGATACCTCTATGTTGACAAGACTGACATTGTCTGGTATTTGGTAAATCGCGGCAAAAAGTTCAGCTATCTGAGCCGTCCCCGCCGTTTCGGCAAGTCGATACTTGTCGATACGCTGCAAATGTATCTTGAAGGAAGAAAAGATTTCTTCGATGGTTTGAAAATCATGCAGCTGGAAGAAGAATGGAAGCAGTATCCTGTCGTCAGACTCGACCTCAGTCGTGGTGGAGCAAATGCCGAAACTTTGCGTTCTTATCTCAACCTGCGCTTTAAAGAATACGAAAAGAAATACAAAATCACTCCTGACCCTACGGCCCAGCTTGCTGACCGTTTTGATGCCATCATCACCACTGCCCACAGTCAGACAGGGTTGAAGGTTGCTATCCTTATCGACGAGTACGACGCCCCACTGCAACACTCTTGGAAAACGCCGGACCACAAAGGGTGCACGGACGTATATCGCGAGGTGTTTGCCATCTTGAAAGCAGACGACGAGCATGAGAAATTCGTGTTTATTACAGGTATCACCAAATTTACCCAAATCTCTCTGTTCTCCGTGCTCAACAACCTGACCAACATCAGCTTTCTGCCCGAATATGCCACTAGCTGCGGTATCACAGAGCAAGAAATCGAAGAGAATTTCAAGCCTGAATTGGAGAGAATGGGAGAGGCAAACAATTGGACTGCCCAAGAAACACACGACAGGCTCAAGGATTATTATGACGGATATCATTTCTGCCGGCGCAACATGACCGACGTTTACAATCCTTTCAGTCTCATCAATGCCCTCGATACCCAGGAACTAAGCAATTTCTGGGCTGCATCGGGTGCAACGTCATTGCTTACTAAGTTTGTGGATGATCTTGATGTCTCTTTGGAACATTTCGACCACTGCTACATCGACAGCACAACTTTGGAAACATGTGATGTCAGTGACGGTGGTGCCGAACTTTTCCTTTATCAGTCAGGCTATCTTACCATAAAGGAATACGACGACGGAGTATATACATTGGGATTCCCAAATGAGGAAGTGAAGCAAGCGCTTTATAAACTCGTGATTCCTGCCTTGACGCTTAGTTCAAGGTCACAGGTCATCTCTACCCAAAGTCTGTTGCTCAAAATGATTTAGAATGGCAACATAGACGAATCGATGAAGGCGCTGAAAGCACTCATCGCTGACGTGCCTTACAGCAACAAGAAGCTGGCCTCAATGGATATGGAGGAGCGCTACCGGCTCATTATCAGTTCTATCTTCAACGCCATTGGCTTGAAAGTCGAGGTGGAAAAGATGATTGTCACTGGTAGAATCGACATGATTGTGCAAACTGCCCGTTATATCTATGTCATCGAACTGAAATTGAGAAACAAAGGAGGCAAGGAAGCTGCCGCCCTGCAAATCGCCGACCGACAATACATGGAACCTTTCATGGCAGACAAACGCCAAGTTATCGGTTTGGGAATTGAACTGGATGAAGACGGAAAAGGTCTTCTGGATTGGATGAAAGTGGAATAAAGGCTTTCATAATAAATAAAATGACCGCAGGCTGACGTTTTATCCGGCTGATTGGGGTCAAACAGTTCAGGGGCCGCACCAATGATGGTGCGGCCCCTGAACTGTTTTATTAGTGAAGATTTTGTTTGTCTATGCCAACGGCACGCAGTGTTAGAACCTGCCCATTGGCGGGCGTCCGCCGCCCATAGGTGGTCTGCCACCCATAGGTGGGCGACCGCCGGGTCCGCCAGGACCATCCTCAGGTCCGTGACCGTCGCGTCGGCCATGCTTGCCTCCGAAGAGGTTGAGGCGGTAGTTGACATGCAGCATCACATAGCTGTTGATGGAGTTGTACTCCGTGTCGGAGCGCATCGACGCCGTGATGTTTCTGCTCAGGTTGCTCTGCTGGTGCAGGATGTCGTAGAACTGCAGCATGACGGTGAGAGGACTACCCTTGAGGAAACTCTGCGACACCTGTGCATTCCAAACAAGCTCGTTGGTGTTGAGAGAGTTGTCGGAATATCCACGGCGTGAGTTCATGTTGAGGTCGGTAGACAGCGTGGTGCCCCACGGTGCCGTGGCGCTGATGTTTCCGCCATAGCTGTACTGCCACACGTTTGAGTTGGACGACGGCTGCAGCTTGTTGTTGGAGTGGCGGTAGTTGAATGAGCCGTTGAGTTCAATCTCGAACCAAGAGTTGCGGTAGCTGCCGGCGAGACGTTCGCTGACAGTCATGTCGCGCGTGGTGTTCTTTATGGAGCTGGCATCACGGCTGAGCGAGATGTAGCCGACGTTGTTTGAGTAGTTGAAGTTGGTGAAAGTGTTGACGTTCCAGTATCCTGCAGAATCGAGAGGCGTGTTGAACATCAGTGCGGAGTTCATGTTCCAGTTGCCGTTGATGTTCTCCGGTCTTGTTATGCGTCCGCCGGTCTGCTCGTTGTATGTCACCTTGTTGCTGATGCTGTTCTGCGTGTTGTTGAAGTCGACGAAGGTCATGATCGACTGCTTGGTCTTCTCGAAGTAGCTGTTGTAGAACAGGCGGAAGTTCTGGTTGAACGACGGCTTCAGGCCGGGGTTACCCGTAGAGATGTTGAGAGGGTCGGAGTCGTCGTAGATGTCGAGCAGCTGGGTGATGCTCGGCTGCGTGGTCGATGCGCGGTAGTTGATGCGCAGGTTGCTTATCTTGTTGAACTTGTATCTGAAGTCGAGGGTAGGGGTGAAGTTGGTGACGTTGCGGGTGGTGTCTACGTTCACACCCTGGTAGTTCTGCACATAGTGCGACCTCTGCGGCTGCACCATCACGCCGGCGTTGAGCTGCCATTTTTCCCTGAGCATTCTGAACATGAGCTCTACGTTGTGGGTATAGTTCTTGTAAACGGAATAGCGGCTCAGATCCTGGTCGAGATAATCGGTGTAAGGGTGCTCCAGGCGGTTGAGGTATCCGTCCCAGCTGCGGTAGCCGGCTGCGATGCCGGAGAAGAAGTCCTCGCCGAGGTTTGAGAAGTCGTAGGTGGAGCGGTCGCTCTTGCTGTAGCTGTACTTGAAGCGGTAGCGCAGTTGCAGGAATGCACCCCTCCACAGAGGCTCGCTATATGTGGCCTGCAGCGTGTAGTTCCAATTTTTCGACGGAGCGAGGTTGTATCGGTTCGTCTGGTACGTGGAGTCTTGTCCCGAGGCATCCTTTACCTGATAAAGGTGCACGTTGTTGGTCGAGAGCGAGTTCGACTTGGAGCTTGAGTAGTTGACGTCGCCGCGCAGGGTTAAGTTGCGTCCGCGGCTGTTGAGCTTGCGGTTGAGTTGGAGCATAGCCCCTGTGCTGTTGCTCTTCGAGTAGGTGATGCTGTTGGAGGTATTGGAGTTGACTATGACGCCGTTTTGCGACAAAGTGTTCAAAGCTTCCGTGCTGAGCGGGTCAGTCACGAACCCGTAAGGGTCTTCATTGAAAGAGGCGGAAGAGCTGCTGCTCAGTCCGTCGCTGTTGCTCACTGAGAACGTTGGCCTGAACATGATGTTTGTCATGGAGTCGGGTGTCCACTCCACGCGTGCCTGGGCATTGAAGTTGTCGCTGCGCGAGAACGACTGGGTCAGGCTGTTGGAGAATGACCCCACGGTGCTGACATAGTTCTCGGAGCTTGACTTGCTCCACACGTCGCCGTCGCTGTGGTTCCATCTCACGCTGCCGTCGATCTTCAGTGTGTCTTTCTTCTCGTAGTTGAGGTTCACGCCGGCCATTTTCGAGGCGTTGAGTCCGTTGCGTCCGCCTCCGAAACCGCCGCCACGTCCGCCAAAGCCCATGTCGTTGACGTTGTTGGCATTGCCCATTCCGAATACCTTCAAGTCGCCTTTCATGTAGCCGCCGAAGGCGCGTGCGCTGTATCGGTCCTTGGTGCCGACGCCGGCATCGGCGTTGACCATGACGCCCTTGTTCATGCCAGGCTTCACGCCAAAGTCGAGCACCGTCTGCTCCTCACCGTCGTTGATGCCCGTCACCCTCGACAGGTCGCTCTTTTGGTCATAAGCTTTCACCTTATTGATAATAGAGGTAGGGATGTTTTTCATGGCCGTCTTGGTGTCGCCGGTCATGAACTCCTTGCCGTCGATAAGGATTTTCTTCACTTCCTTGCCGTTGATGGTTATCTTGCCGTCGTCGTCGACCTGCGCACCGGGCAGACGCTTCACCAGTTCTTCTATGGTAGAGCCCTCAGGGGTGCGGTAGGCGTTGGCGTTGTATTCGAAGGTGTCTTCCTTGACCACCACCTTCTGGGCCTGAGCCGTGACGGTGGCTTCCTTCAGCATGATGGCATCGGCAGAGAAACGCAAGGTGCCAAGGCTTACATTGGCCTTCTCTTTGATGCTGACGGTGCGTGCGACGGTCTTGTAGCCCACGCTCGAAAGTTTGACTATGAAATGTCCGTCGGCAGGAGCCTTGATGGAAAAGTGACCCTTGGTGTCGGACAAGGCACCGCCGACGAAAGTGGAATCGGATTTTAACAGTTGGACCGTCACCATAGACACGGCCTCCTTGGTCTGTGCGTCGAGGATGGTGCCCGACACTTCTCGCTTTTGCGCATACGAGAGGACCGTAGTCATCGCCAATAGCGCAAGCAACAGCAGCTTTTTCATTATTCTATTTTATCTCTTTCAATTAAAACCTCTTTTTAGACGCAACAAAGTAAAATAAGTTTAAAAAGAAAATAGCGTGAAAGAGTTTTTTAAAACTGCACACGGCAGATGCGAAATGAGCAAAGGATAGCCGCGTTTTATTAAAAAAAGATAATTTATAGCGGGAGGGTACCGTTAAATAAACTGTTAATGCTTATATTTGCAATTGAACGTTAAGTATGAGTAGGATGAAACAAAGAGTGTTAATTACGCATCAACTTGCCACGGATTTGGCAATGGCAATGTCAGAATGCGAGCACGACAACATTTTCGTGCTTACTGACGATGCCACCAGGCAGCAATGCTGGCCTGTGATAGAGTCGTTTATCTCCATGCGCGGAGCCCATGTCATAACGATAGCCGCAGGCGATATCAACAAGAATATCGATTCGCTTGTTTATGTATGGCGGGAGCTGGAACGCGGCAAGGCCACGCGCCACTCCTTGCTTGTCAACCTCGGCGGTGGCATGGTGACCGATCTCGGCGGTTTCGCCGCTTCAACGTTCAAGCGCGGCATAGACTTCATCAATATCCCGACAACGCTCCTTGCCATGGTCGACGCCTCGGTGGGCGGAAAGACCGGAATCAATCTTGACAGTTTCAAGAACGAGGTAGGAGTGTTCAACGAGTCGAAGTTTGTGCTGCTAGACACCGGGTTCCTCCGCACGCTCGACGACAAGAACCTGCGTTCAGGATATGGCGAGATGATAAAGCACGGCCTTATCTCCGACACCGAGACTTGGGCCGAGCTGCTCAACTTCGACCTCGGCAATCCCGACCTCAAGCTGCTGCTCTCCATGCTCGCCAAATCGGTGAAGGTGAAGGAACGCATCGTGGCGGAAGACCCCAAGGAAAAAGGCATACGCAAGGCGCTCAACTTCGGCCACACCTTCGGCCATGCCTTCGAGAGCCTCTCGCTCATGCGCCATGAGGACAAAGGCACCGAACCGATACTCCATGGCTACGCCGTGGCCTACGGACTGATCTGCGAACTGTATCTCTCGGTGATGAAACAACAGTTCCCTGCCGACAAGATGACGCAGACGGTGAAATACATACGCGAGAACTACGGCATGATGGACATCACATGCGACGACTACGACGAGCTCGTCAGCATCATGCGCCACGACAAGAAGAACACGTCGGGAATAATCAACTTTACTCTGCTGTCGGACATTGGCGACATACATATCAACCAGACGGCAACCGACGAGGAGATAAAGCAATGTCTCGACTTCCTCAGGGAAGGATGACAATGCCGGCATCATGACGACACAGAGCAACGAATAAACAATGAAACAGGTAAGACCCAAGAAAAACCTCGGCCAGCACTTCCTGACCGACCTCAACATAGCCAGGCGCATAGCCGACACCGTGGACGCCTGCCCCGACATACCCGTGCTTGAGATAGGCCCGGGCATGGGCGTGCTGACACAGTATCTCGTGGAGAAGCCGCGCGAGGTAAAGGCGGTGGAGATTGACGACGAGAGCGTGAGATACCTTAACGAGAAGTACCCCAAGCTGCGCGACAACATCATCGGCGACGACTTCCTGAAGATGGACCTGAGCCAGGTGTTCGGCGGCAAGACATTCGTGCTGACGGGCAACTATCCTTACGACATATCATCGCAGATATTCTTCAAGATGCTCGACAACAAGGAACTCATACCTTGCTGCACAGGCATGATCCAGCGCGAGGTGGCGCTGCGCATAGCCTCAAAGCCGGGGTCGAAGCAGTATGGCATACTGAGCGTGCTGATACAGGCATGGTATGACACGGAATACCTGTTCACGGTAGACGAAGACGTGTTCAACCCGCCGCCAAAGGTGAAGAGCGCGGTGATACGCATGACGCGCAACAACGTACAGAACCTCGGGTGCGACGAAACACTCTTCAAACGCGTGGTGAAGACGGTGTTCAACCAGCGGCGCAAGATGCTGCGCGTGTCGCTCAAGCCCTTGTTCGGCAAGGAGACAATGCCGGCACCCGAATTCTTCGCCAACGACATGATGACTAAACGGCCCGAACAGCTCTCCGTGGCCGACTTCGTGGAGTTGACAAACCGCGTAGCCAGCGTCATCGGCAAGTAGCATAGGCGAAAAAAGCATGAAAGACCGGTTTCTTGGCATTAGTATTAAAAAAACATGACGGGAAACGCGTTCTTTTGGGAAAATTCCCTAAATTTGTAATCGATAAAGATAATTAAACCTATTTTTTCTTATGATAGACGTTAAAGAAACCTTGAAGAGCGCCGAGGATAAAATGAAGAAGAGCGCCAACTTCCTTGAGACAGAACTGTCGCACATCCGCGCCGGCCGTGCCAACCTTGCCATTCTCGACTCTGTGAGGGTGATGTCGTATGGCCAGGTAGTGCCATTGAACCAGGTGGCGGCACTCCAGATACCCGACGCGCGTACCATAACTATCCGTCCATGGGACCGCAAGGCCATCAGAGATATAGAAAAGGGCATTTTGGACTCTGAGGTCGGCATCACGCCTGAAAACAACGGCGAGATGGTGATTCTGCGTCTGCCGCAGCCAACCGAGCAGCGACGCAAAGAGCTCGTGAAGCAATGCAACAAGATTGGCGAACAGGCCAAGGTGCAGGTGAGAAACGTGCGCGCCGACTACAAGGACAAGCTCAAGAAAGCCATAAAGGACGGCCTGTCAGAGGATCAGGAGAAAGACGCAGAGGACAACCTGCAGAAGCTCCACGACAAATTCATCAAGCAAATCGACGCCACTCTTGCCAACAAGCAGAAGGAGATTATGACCATTTGATGGCTTGGTGGACTCAATGCATGGATTAGTAATCAAGAACACGGGGTTTTGGTATACCGTGCTGACCGACGACGGACGCACGGTAGAGAGCAAGGTCAAGGGCAACTTCAGGCTCAAGGGCATACGCTCCACCAATCCCGTGGCTGTTGGCGACAACGTGAATGTGGTTGTCAACGAAGAAGGGCAAGGACTCATCACCTCCATCGACGACCGCCGCAACTACATCATAAGGCGAGCCACCAACCTGTCGAAACAGAGCAGCATAATAGCCTGCAATCTCGACCAGGCGTTGCTTGTGGTAACGATAGCGCACCCGGAGACTTCCACGGTGTTCATCGACCGTTTCCTCGCCTCGGCTGAGGCTTATTCGGTGCCTGTGGTGCTGGTGTTCAACAAGACGGACCTGCTGACCGAGGAAGAGCTGCACTACCAGCGGATGGTGGTGAGCCTTTACGAGTCGTTGGGGTATACCTGCCATGAAATATCGGCGGCAACGGGTGAGGGCGTAGAGCCGTTGCTGAAATTGCTGCCCAACAAGGTGACCCTGCTCAGCGGCAACAGCGGAGTAGGGAAGTCGACATTTCTTAATCTCGTGGTGCCCGGTGCAGAGGCAAGGGTAGCCGAGATAAGCGACGCCCATGATACGGGCACGCATACCACTACATTCTCGGAGATGGTGAGGCTTGCCGACGGAGGCTGGCTCATAGATACTCCGGGCATAAAGGGCTTCGGGTCGTTCGACATGGAGCCGGAGGAGATAGGCAGCTATTTCCGTGAGATATTCAAGTTCTCGCACGATTGCCGTTTCTCCAACTGCACCCACACACACGAGCCGGGGTGCGCCGTGCGTAAAGCCGTGGCAGACCATTATATTGCCGAAAGCAGATATGCAAGCTATCTCTCCATGTTGCAAGACAAGGACGAGAATAAATATCGTGTAGATAACTATTAAATCCCCAAAAAGTATAACTTTGCGGGGACTATTATAATTATCAGTTTTCATCTTCTTAGTAAATGGATTTTATCAGGGTACTGTTTGAGGGTTCACAAGCCTATTGGGCTGGTGGAGTCTCACATTCCATTTTTATTCTTGCCTTGGTCATAACCTTGGGTCTGATCCTGGGAAAGGTAAAAGTGAAGAACGTCTCCCTCGGACTTACGTGGGTTTTGATCGTTGGTATTGTTTTCGGTTATTTCAACCTTAACCTTAATGTTGAGCTTCTCCACTTCCTTCGCGAGTTCGGCCTGGTGCTCTTCGTCTATGCCTTGGGCCTGCAAGTAGGTCCCGGTTTCTTCGCCTCATTCAAGAAGGGCGGCCTTCAGCTCAACATTCTCATGCTCATCACTATCCTCATCAGCATCTTCACGGCTTTGGGCGTATACTATCTGACGGATACACCGTTTACGGCAATCGCCGGTATACTCTCCGGCGCCGTGACCAACACGCCGGGAATGGGCGCAGCCCAGCAGGCCTTTTACAGCATGAAGGGCGTTGAGAGCCCCGATATAGCCACAGGCTATGCCCTGGCCTACCCGATGGGCGTGATAGGTGTCATACTGTCGTTCATCGTGCTGCGTATCATTCTCCGCATCAACCCCGAAGAAGAGGAAAAGCAAGCAGAAACCGGCGAAGGACAGCCGGAACTGCTCGCAGTGCGCTCTGTCACACTCGAGATAACCAATGAACGCATAGACAACCTCATGGTGGAAGAAGTGAAGCGCATCTTGGGGCGGCACTTCATGATCTCGCATATAATAGACCACACCAACACAGCGCACAATACCGTTGTCAGCGGACAGACAAGACTGCATCTCAACGACAGAATTCTCGTGGTGGTGGCTCCGCAAGATGTGGACAGCCTCACGGCCCTCTTGGGCAAGCAGGTGGATGTCGACTGGAGCCAGTATGAGCGTGAACTCATCTCGCGCCGAATCATAGTGACACGTCATGAGCTGCAGGGCAAGACGCTTGCTTCGCTCGACATCAACGGCAACTTCCAGGCTACGGTGACCCGTGTCAACCGAAACGGTGTCGACCTCGTGGCTCATCCATATCTCCGCCTGCAGATAGGCGACCGCCTTACGGTTGTGGGTTCCGAACTCTCGCTTAGCAAGGTCGACAAGATGCTCGGCAACCAGATGAAGCGCCTCAACTATCCAAACCTCATACCAATATTCGTGGGAATAGCCCTCGGCTGCCTGCTTGCCATCGTGCCGATTCCCATACCAGGCATTCCGACGCCTGTACGTCTCGGTTTGGCCGGCGGTCCGTTCATTGTTGCTATTCTGATGGGATATTTCGGTCCGCGTTACCATCTCGTGACCTACAACACCATTTCGGCCAACATGATGCTGCGGGAGATGGGCATCAATATCTTCCTCGCATGCGTGGGCTTGGGAGCGGGACAGAACTTCTTCCACACCCTTATCAACGAGCAGGGATTGCAGTGGATTGGATATGGATTGCTGATGACAGTGTTGCCAATAATCCTCGGCGGAATAATAGGAAGATATTTCTTCCACATCAATTTCTACACGCTCATCGGTGTGCTCTCGGGTGGAAATACCAATCCTCCGGCGTTGGCGTATGCCAATGACCGCCGGGCAAGCGATACGCCGTCGGTGGGATATGCCACCGTGTATCCTCTTGCAATGCTGGTCCGCATAGTATCAATACAAGTTTTAATGATGATATTCCTGTCGTAATAATGGAAAATGATTTTTTCAGTTTCAACAAAAGGTCTAAAGACAACGTTGAAGAGTTGATCAGTCTCGAGGAAGAGGAGAGCATAAACGAAGAGACCAAGGAAGACGAACATGCCAATTCGGTGCAGCTCCTTCGCCGCAAGCTCGACTTGCTTGTGCGCACTGGAGCCTTACTTATGGCGAGCAATGCCGACTGTGCACGAATAATGCGCAACATGAAGCGGTGCGAGGCTTACCTTGGACTGCCTGAGGAGTATATTCACATATTCCTCAACTTCAACATTATAATGGTGAACCTCTCCGACGAGACCCACTCCTTCTCAAAATACCAGCGTGTGGATTCACATTGCGTTGAGTTCACAGTAATATCCAAAGTCAGCAAGATGCTGTGGACGGCTATACGTGAAGACTGGAGCCTTGACCGCTACGAGGCCGAGCTCGAAGCCTTGAAGCATGTGCGCAAGCAATATTCGCCATGGATGATTGCCGTTTGCGCCGGATTTGCCTGTGGCGGATTCTGCGTGCAGTTCGGTTGTGACTGGCCGGCTTTCTTCTATGCGTCCATACCAGCTATCCTCGGTTTCCGTCTGAAGATGTACTTGGCAAAGCTTCACTGGAACAGTTATGTCGGTATTGCCATAAGTGCGTTTGTGGCTACTCTAATATGCTGGCTCACCACATTCATAAGCCTTGAGCCGACTTTGAGCTCAGCCTTGCCGGCGTTCCTTCACTCCGACACGCCGTATCATCCTCTTATGGCTTGTATGCTGTTCATCGTGCCGGGGGTACCGCTGATCAACTTTGTCACTGATATGGTGTCCGACTATGTGCATGTGGGACTGGTGCGTGCCCTGATAACGCTCATGACAATCATTGCCATGTCGTTTGGAATAGTCTTTGCCATCCAGATCTGCGGTATAGACAACTTTGTGAAAGACCTGTCTATGACGCCACACAACAGCTTTGTCAGCTATGCCATAGCGGCGGCAGTATCGTCGATGGGTTTTGCCACTATCTATAATACTCCCAAGCGCATTATGCCAGTGCTTGCCATTGTTGGCGTCATAGCCGTGTGCACCCGCAACTTCGTGAACCTCGGGCCGTCTAACGGAAACATAGGCCTTGACCAAGGCATAATTATCGGTTCGTTTGCGGGATCGCTGGTGGCCAGTATCATTGCCACACGTTCACAGCACATACACCATATTCCTCATCAGGTTATTGCGATACCGTCTGTCATACCCATGATTCCAGGAGTGATGATGTATCGTTCCCTTTTTGGCTTCATCCAAATGGATGGCGTCATTGGCGAGCTGACCGTCGCTTTCAACTGGGCTATCAAGGCTTCGCTTGTAATATTGTTTATCGCACTTGGTGTTGCCATACCGAATATCTTTGTTCGGCGTCTCATTATGCCAAAGCGCAAGGAAAAACTGCTCCACTTGGTGAAGGAGAGACATGAGAAGCACCATGACATGGTGAATCTGAAAGAAATATAAATTCGGCAAAAGGTTAATCCGCTTGGCGAATAATCCATAAGACAAAAAAATCCGTGGGCGTTCATAGAAGAACCGCTCACGGATTTTTTTTGCTTGCCAAAGTATACAGCCTTTAAATATAAGCTATACACATCAAAGGTCTCACTTGATATACTCTATCTTGCTTTCGTCACGTTGCTTTGCCTCCGGTGTCTCGTCAGGATATCCAATTGCGAGGACATAGCAGATCTCATAATCATCAGGGAGGTTGAGCTTGGCTACATATGGCTTGCAGGCATCTGTGTCTTGCAAGAAACGGGCTGCACTTCCCAAACAGCAAGTACCCAATTCCAATGCTTTGGCGGCAATCATCATGTTCTCACCCAACAGACCTGCGTTGAGCAGCCCCCAGCTGTCTCCCTTGGGAGTGGCGACGACAATTATGTTGGGAGCGTTGCGATACATGTTCTTGAAGTTGGCATCGCGCTTCACCTGCTCAGGCCTTTCCTTCTTGAATATCTCTGTCGTCTCCTTTATAAAGTTCTGGTCTTCCACCACGCGTACGGCCCACGTCTGTTGGTTGAGGGCGCTAGGCGCGTTAATGCCGCATTTGGCAACGGTTGCGAGCTTCTCGTGCTCCACAGTCTTGTCGAGGTATTTGCGGATGGAGCGTCGGGACATGATAGTCTCAATCACGTCGTTGCCTTTTTTGCAACAGTCTTGTGCTTGACCAATCAGCGGCAACATAATCAGGCCGCAGGCCAACAGGGGCTTAATGTTCATCATGTTTTGAGTTTATGGTTTTCTTAGGCGCAAAGATAAATATTTCTGCGGGATGTGCAAAGATAAAAAAAGAAAAAGTTGACCTCGAAGACGTGCCTATTCTGTATGCTGATGGCCTTACAGAAGGTCGTTCCGAACGTGCCTTGGAAATTGTCAGGCAGATGAAGGCGATGAGATTGGCCGCGGAGCAGATTGCGCAGTCAACAGGATTGGCTTTGGATGAGATATAAAAAATGGGGGAGCGTGCCAGAACGGTACGCCCCCCATTTTCGATTATTTACCCCACACTTCTTTTGCTATTCTCACAACGAGATCAACTTTAGCCCATTGCTCTTCCTCTGTGAGTTTGTTGCCAATTTCGCACGATGCGAATCCGCATTGAGGACTCAGGCAGAGACGTTCGAGCGGAATGTATTTCTCTGCTTCCTTGATGCGAGCGATGACAACATCGGGATTTTCCAGAACTGGCGATTTTGTCGTGACAAGTCCCAGCACCACTTTCTTGTAACCGGACACATATTTCAAGGGCTCGAATGTGCCGGAGCGCTCGTCGTCGTATTCCAGGTAGTAGGTGCTAACGTTCTCCTTGGCAAAGAGATATGGTGCCACAGCATCGTAGGCGCCCTTCGTAGCATAACACGAATGGTAATTGCCACGGCACACGTGGGTGTTGATGGTCAACCCGTCGGGCTTGCCTTCAATGGCGAGGTTGTTTACCGTTAAGTATTGCAATGCTTCGTGCTCGAGCGTGAAGCCTGTGCCTGCCATCGACTTCCAGAAGTCATCGTCAACGATCATGCCCCAAGTGCAGTCGTCGAGTTGAACGGTGCGGCATCCAGCCTCGTATATTTCCTTGAAGAACGTTCCGTATGCCTTTGCGATGTCTTTTATCAGTTCTTCGGTGTTGGGGTAGAACCTGCGTGTGTTCTCGCTGTTCTTGCCACGGAACAGCTCTGCGAGGAACTGTGCCGGAGCAGGAACCGTTTGTTTTGCTTCTATCCCTTCTTCCTCAAACTGTTTCACAAACTTGAAGTCGTTGATGAACGGATGGTTCTCGCCTGATATCTTGCCTGTGAGTCGCAAAGAGCCTTTCGTGGTCTCCTCGCCGTGGAACTGGTAGCCGTGTTCCAGCTCAATGTGCTCCACGCCGTTGAATCCCCACATGAAGTCGAGGTGCCAGTAGCTGCGTCTGAATTCGCCGTCGGTGATGAAATGCAGGCCATGCGCCTTCTGCTTGGCTACGAGGTCGGTGATAAGCCGGTCTTCAACGGCGCGAAGGTCCTCGGCTGAAATCTTTCCCTCGGCATATTGTGCCCTTGCTTCTTTCAACTCTGCGGGACGAAGAAAACTTCCCACTACGTCTGCTCTGAATTGTTTGCTTGTATTGCTCATTTTTATGTGTGTTTTCTATGTCATTATTGTTTGTGTATCGCGATATATCTTTATTGTGGGTGCAAAGGTAATAGGGAGAAATTTTGTGGCCAAATATTCTCCGCTATTCGGAAAAATATGCTAATTTTGCAATGAACACCAATTTAGTGTAGAATAATATTCTGCAAAATATCAAAAAGTAAACATGGCTACACAAGAGAGTCTCGATGAAATCGACATTAAGATGTTGAAGCTGTTGCAGCAAAATTCACGGATTACGATAAAGGAATTGGCGGCAAGGATTCATTTGTCACCATCGCCGACATTCGAACGCCAGAAGCGTTTGGAGCGGGAAGGGTATATCAAGCGCTATTCTGCCGTGGTTGACCATCACAAGCTGGGCAACCATGTCATCGTGCTTTGCAATATCCGCCTGAAGCAGCATACCCACGATTTGATACAACAATTCATGGATACTGTGCAGACCATAGACCAAGTGACGGAATGCTATAACACCACAGGCGACTACGATTTCCTGATAAAGGTATATGCGCGGGACATGAAGGCGTATCAGGATTTCATGCTCAACACCTTAGGCAACATCGATTGCATAGGAAGCCTTCACAGTATCATTGTGATAGGTGAAATAAAGGACTCTCATTGCATTCCCGTGGCGGAATAGCATCATGGTTGAACCATTAATAATAAAAAGATATGTCGATAAAACTGAAACGCACCGACGATGAGATGCGATGGAAGACCCTTTCGTCTGAGTATGTGGTAAAGGAACCGTGGATGACGGTGAGAAAAGACAAGTTGCTGTTGCCTGACGGGCGTGTAAAGGAAGACTATTGGTCGCTCGAATACCCCGACTGGATTAATGTCATTGCCAAGACAAAGGATGGCCGTTATATCTTCGAGCGGCAATATCGCCACGGCCTGGATAGCGTGGCGTGGGAAATACCTGCAGGCGTGATAGAGAAAGGCGAGGAACCTCTTGCTGCTGCACAGCGCGAACTCATGGAGGAGACTGGCTTCGGAGGCGGCGAGTGGGAGCCGTTCATGGAGCTTAGCCCTAACCCGGGGACAAATAACAATATCGCCCACACGTTCCTTGCCCGTGGGGTGGAACGTGTGGGCGAACAGCATTTCGATGCAACCGAGGATATTGACGTCTATTTCCTCACCGCCGACGAGGTGCGTGGCATCCTCGACCATGGCGAGGTGGTGCAGTCTATGATGGCTGCCCCTCTTTGGCGTTTAGCAGCAACCCTTGGTCTGTGATGGTGATGAGGTGCCGCTTGTAGAGGTCGCCGACGGCTTTCTTGAATACCTTCTTGCTCACTTGGAAAGTGCGCTTTATGTCGTCGGGGGCACTCTTGTCGCCGAATGGGCACTTGCCGTCGTGGCTCTTGATCCATTCGAGCAGAGTGTCAGCGAAGTCGAGAGTCTGACGCCTTCCGGTGGGCTGGAGCATGATGTCGAGCTTGCCGTCGGGGCGAATCTTCTCCACGTAGCCGTCGATGCGGTCACCCGTCTGCACGTGCTGGAATATCTGGTCGAGGTAGACAAGTCCCTGGTAGCGGTTGTTGACGATGACCTTGAAGCCGAGGTCGGTCTTCTGCCACACCAGCAACTCTACCTTCTGTCTCTCCTTCAGCTGGCTGTCTTTGGCTGATTCTAAATACTTGTCCACTTTTGCGGTAGCCACTATGCGGTAGCTCTCTTCATCGACATGGATATATACAATATAGGGCTCACCCATCTCCATTTTCTTCTTCTGCTCGCGGAAAGGGCAGAAGAGGTCCTTCATCAGTCCCCAGTTCAAGAATGCGCCGTATTGGTTAACCCATGTGCAGTCGAGGCAAGCGAAGTCGCCAACCTTGGCTGTCGGGGTCTCTGTGGTGGCTATAAGCCGCTCTTCTTGGTCGAGATAGACGAAGCATTCCACTTCATCGCCCACCTTTGTATTCTCGGGCACATATTTTTTTGGCATGAGGATGTCGCCTTCACGTCCTCCGTCGAGAAACACGCCGAAGGTCTCCTTGCCGCCAGTTGAATGTGGATTGTCGCGTTGCGCCAGACGTGTGACGGTGAGTGTGTTGAAGTCGCCCAAACGCAGGTTTTTATGGTCTTTTTCCATGTTTTTCTATTGTTTCTTGTGTATGGGCGGCAGGTAGAGGCCGCCCATGGCCGTTTTATAATGTTATCTCGCCTGAGCCATAGCATTTGTGGTGGTCGGAATCGTAGACCACGCAGAACTGTCCGGGCGCTACGCCGTGTATTGGGTCGTCGCTGTGTATGACGAACCCGTCGGGTGTCGGTTCCACGCTTGCGGCATGGCAGTCGGGTGTATGGCGTATCTTGAACGTGATGCGCTCGGGCAACGACGATACGCCTTCGGTAAGGAAGTCGAAGCCGTGGATGGTGAACACGCTCTTGTAGGCCGTCTGAGGGTCGTAGCCGTGGCTGACATAGAGGATATTCCTCTCAGCGTCTTTCTTGACAACAAACCAAGGTCCGCCACCGAGGCCGAGACCTTTGCGTTGCCCGATGGTGTGAAACCAGTGGCCTTTGTGCTCGCCAATCTTCTTGCCGGTCTCCAGTTCTATCACGTTGCCTGTCTTCTCGCCTACATAGCGACGGATGTATTCGTCGTAGTTGATGTTGCCGAGGAAGCAGATGCCTTGCGAATCCTTGCGTTTGGCGTTGATGAGGTGCTCGCGTTCGGCTATTTCCCTAACTTCGTTTTTCACGTAGTGGCCAATGGGGAATAGGGCTTTCTTCAGTTGCCATTGGAATATCTGTGCGAGGAAGTCGGTCTGGTCCTTCACCGGGTCAGGACTTGCGGTCAGCCATTTCTTGCCGTCAATCCATTCCGTCTGTGCGTAGTGGCCTGTGGCAATCAGGTCGTAGTCGTGTCCCATCTTCTCGTCGAACGCACCAAACTTTATCAGTCTGTTGCACATCACGTCGGGATTTGGCGTCAGTCCGGCCTTTACCTTTTCCATGGTGTAGCGGGTCACTTGCGACCAATACTCCTTGTGGCAGTCCACCACTTGCAACTTGCAGCCGTACCTTGCAGCCACGGCAGTAGCCATCTCCAGGTCTTCCTCCGAGCTGCAGTCCCACTCTTCCTTTTCTTCAGGACCTATCTTTATATAGAAGCAGTCGGGGTGGAACCCACGCGAGGCAAACTCGTAGACCACCACGGAGGAGTCTACGCCGCCACTGAGCAGTACCGCTATGCGTTTGTCGCTTATCTTGTCGTAATCAATCATGGCAGTTGCTTTTCTTCTTTTTCCTTTTTCTTTTCTTGTTCCTCCGCTTCCAGTTGTTTCTCTTGCATGGCCCTGTTGTAGGCGTCCACTATCGGGTCGCCCGTGGCATCCATTTCCTGGAACTTGTTTTTCACCGATTTCAAGTGCTTGCGGTCGCGTCTGCTGCGACGGTCAATGAGGTTGGCGAAGTCGAAACTATAGCTTATGGATGCGTTGGATGGATTGGGTAGCGGTTGGCTGCTGATCCCTTCCTTGATATTCTGGTTGACGTTGTTCTTACCCCATACAGTCACCTCGCTTATGGCAGAGCCCGACGGTATGAGAGCCGTGGTGTCTTTAAGCTCGTTGGCTATCAGTCGTTCCGGAATATAGTTGTGCTTGAACACCGTCAGCGTGTCGAACGCCGCGGGCACATGGCAGATGCCGCGCCAGTTGGTCGTGTCGCGGTAGCCGGTTTTCGTGCTCACTATGACGCCACGCATCGGGACCTTTGTCTCAATGTCGATGACAACGAGCTTCTTGCCTTGCGCCTCCTGGGCGTGAGTCTGGCAGAAAGCCGTGAGCAGAATGAAAAGTGAAAGGATGTATCTAAGCATAAGCAAGAATAGTTAGGGTGCAGAGCGCCACGCGGCAGTTATCTGACAATTTCGTCCCAGTCGTCGAGCAGCTCGGTAAGCTTCTGATAGAGCAGGTTGGGCTTTTCGTCGAGCAGGTCGCTGTCGGGCAGCGGACCGCTGTTAATGGCAACGGTGAAGCATCCTGCCGCCACGCCACTCCTTACGCCCAACGGCGCATTTTCCACCACGATGCCCTGCCAAGGTTTCAGGTTGCCAGCCTTTCTCAATCCTGAGAGATAGGGGTCTGGTGCAGGCTTGCCGTGGTCTACGTCGAAGGCGGTGGTTATATGGTCAGGCGAGAGCCATTGCCCGAAGTCGCGGTTGAGCCGTGCAATCAATGGTTTCTGTGCACTGCCCGTGACTACGTTCACCGTCATTCCCGCATCGGTGATGCGCTGCATGAGTTCTTTCACACCGTCGAATATCGGCGCTTCGGTCATTCTGTGGAAGATGTCGCTCTTCACGGAGTACATCTCCATGGCCTTCTCGTCGGATATGTCGATGCCCTTTTCCCTTTTTGCGAGCATCTTCACGGTGTCGAATCCGCGTGCCCCCTCTGTGGCGTAGGAGTCGTGTTCTGTCATGTTGATGCCGAATTGTGCCATTGCCTCCTGCCAGGCTATGGCGTGGTGGGGCATAGAGTTGTAGAGCACGCCGTCCATATCGAAAAGCACGGCCTTGGGGCGGAAAACCGCCCCTGAGGTCGTGTTATAGTCGGTGATGGCTTTTTTTATGTCCATCATGTTTGTCATGTCAAGTTTATTTCTCAGCTTCGAGGCGCTTCTGGATGGCCTTTGTCTCCTCCTCGTAGCCAGGCTTGTTGAGCAATGCGAACATGTTCTTCTTGTAAGCCTCCACGCCAGGCTGGTTGAATGGGTTCACCTCTTCCAAGAGACCGCTGATGCCGCAAGCCTTCTCGAAGAAGTAGATCAACTGACCGAGATAGTAGGCGTTCAACTCTGGTACGCTGACCAAGATGTTTGGCACGCCACCGTCCACGTGTGCCAGGCGTGTGCCGAGCTCAGCCATCTTGTTCACTTCGTCCACGCGCTTGCCCTCAAGGAAGTTCAGGCCGTCGAGGTTCTCGTCGTCGTGAGGGAAGAGGAGCTTCTCGTTAGGAGTCTCCACGCTGATCACAGTCTCGAAGATAGAGCGCTCGCCCTGCTGGATCCACTGGCCCATAGAGTGGAGGTCGGTGGTGAAGTCGCAGGCTGCTGGGAAGATACCCTTGAGGTCCTTGCCCTCGCTCTCGCCGTAGAGCTGCTTCCACCACTCGGCGAAGTAGTGCAGCTTAGGCTGGAAGTTGC
>CAZXGQ010000061.1:0-19664 GCA_964640415.1 uncultured Prevotella sp. | reverse complement strand
CTAACGTAAAGGCACTGCGATTCTAACGTAAAGCCGAATCGAAAGCCAAAATTTCGGCCATATTTCAGGCTCTGAAAACGTAACTATTTGTATATGAAGGTATTAGGAAAATGGCGCATAAATCGCTCAAATGCGCACGAGAGGAAAGGTTTATCCAAAAAATCGATTTTCAGAAAGCCTTTTGTTGAGAATTATGTTTAATGTTTAGTGTGTAATGTTTAATGTTTAATATGTACCGCCCTTTCAGGGCTATATCTACCATGAACACGCATGGCTGCGCTCTCAAAGGCCGAAGGTCTCTCCTAAAAGCTCGTCGTTTCAAAAAGCAGAATCTCCGCGGCTCAACAATCTCCGCAGCTCTGCGTGAAATAATCTGCGTGAAAACAAAAAGGAAGATTAATGTCGGATTAACGGTAGATTAACGGCGATTAATGTTAATGTTTAATGTTTATTGTTTAATGTTTACTCAAGTTTCGGATTTGTCAGCAGGGTGTAAAAAGGTTGTGCAATTCTGCTTGCGGACGTGCACATGGCCCTCCCCTGCAAAACTTACCCGTGAGGTCACCACAAAGCCATTGTGGGAGTCGTGGAACAGAGATTACAAGCTGTGTGAAACATATATTAACTACACGGCACCGTTCTACGTCGCAAAAAATGCTTACTTTTGCATTGATTCACATTTTTTTGATGGAACATATGCACGAAGCCAACGACCGTATACACGAGATGGAGTTGCTCTATGCGAAATACTACCATCGGCTTTTTCTCTATGCCCTTACTTTATTGGGCGAAGAGGAGGAGGCGCGTGACGTCGTGGCTGAGGTGTTCCAGATGGTGTGGGAAGACTGGACTTCGGGTGCCCGGCGCTTTTCTGCCCCCACAGCGTCTTTTCTCTATACCTCCGCCCGCAACCGTTGCCTCGACGTGCTGCGCCATGCTAAAGCCACGTCGCGGTATGCTGAGATGGTGCAGGCCACGCAGCCTTTCGCCACCGACGGTGAGGTGGAAGCGTTTGAGAGGCGTGTAGCCCAGATGCACGAAGCCGTGAACCAGTTGCCGCAAACCAGCCGACAGGTGCTCATGCAGATCTATTACAACCGCCTCACCTATAAACAAGCGGCGGAACAGCTTGGCATGAGTGAGAACATGGTTCACAAGCACATGGTCAAGGTGTTCCGCCTGTTGCGTGAGTCGGTAGGAAGGGTGGACAGCTGTGTCCTGCTCTTCGTTATTTCAGCAATGCATCAATCTTTTCAATAAACTGCTCGTCGCTCGGACGGAAGGCATCGGCATTGCAGATGGTGCCGTCGGCATTGATGATGAGGAAGCGCGGGATGCCCGAGACGCCCCATTGTTTGCAGATGGCCTCGTCCTCTTCCTTGTTGGCATTGAACTGCGGCCATGCCGGTTTGTCGGCAGCTATCTTTTTCAGCCATGCGTTTCGGTTGCGGTCGAGGCTGATGCTGATAAACTGTATTTTCCCGTTGCCTTTGTAGTGTTCCACCATCTTCTCGAGATACGGAATCTCCATGCAGCACGGACCGCACCATGTGGCCCAGAGGTCGATGTAGAGCACCTTGCCGAAGAATTCGGACAGTTTGTGCTGTTTGCCGTCGGCATCCGAGAATGTGGCGTCGGGACATTGCATGCCCTTCTGTGTGGTCTTCTTCGAGTCTACGATAAACTGGTAGGCATCGACAGTGGTTTTCGGGCAGAGCCGGCACACCACGGCCCAGAACTTGTCTACGTCGGTCTTTTCGGCATTGAGCGCTCCGCTCACCATGCCGTCCATTATTTCGCTCTTGATCTTCTGGTCGCTGATGAGCCGGTCGGCCGTTTCCAGAAACTGTATGGCATACTCCGTCACGTCCGTGTTCTCGTCTACCGTCATCGGCACACTGTAGTTGACGAGTTCGCTCACGAGACCCATGTTGGCATGGTCGGAGTCGTTGGGCAGAATCTCTGCCATCATGCTCTTGAGTGTCGGGTCGGCCTTTATGTCTTTGTGGTTGGCCTGCAGATAGCTCTGCTGGAGCGCGATGCGGTTTTTGAGCATTCGCATGGCGAGCGACTTGGTGCATATCATGCGGTCGTGTTCGCCGCTGATTTTGGCAGTCAGCTTTTTCAGCCCGGCATAGTCGCTGTCGAGTTTTTTGAAGGCATCGGCATAGGATATTGTGTCGGCCGACGGATTGTTTTGCTCATAGTTGTAGTCGCGTGCTGGATAGAACTGATTGATGCCGTTGAGAAACTGCGACAGCGCCACGTTGGCACCGCTGTATTTCACTTCCGCCTTTCCGTTCTTGCGCGATATTTTCACCACCTGTTTCTTGTTTTGCTCCATCACGACGCTGAACATCTCGTAGGTAGGCAGCAGGAGTGTGGCGTTTGTCGTTTCCTTGATGCCTTCGCCTTTGTATTCGAAGATGCCTTTGTCGGAGAACTTGAGGGGCACCTGTCCGCCTTGCGTCCAGAGCACGGCTCCCTTTTGCAGTGCGGTGTCGGCCATTTCGATGTGCAGCACCTGTGCCGATGCAGCCAGTGGCAGGCAAGCCGCAACAGCCATTAATGTCTTTTTAATCATGGTTTGTGTGTATTTTACAGTCATTTTTTATTTCAGCAGCTCGGCCAGCTTCTCCTGCAGAGCCTCCTCGCGCAGGTCTTTGGCCACGATGGTGCCTTGCCTGTCGATGAGCACGTTGGCAGGAATGCCCTTGACGTTGTAGGCGGCGGCAGCAGCCGACCCCCATCCCTTCAGGTCGCTCATGTGGTGCCAAGGCATCTTGAGCTGTGCTATGGCCTTTGTCCAAGCAGCCTTGTTGTTGTCGAACGACACGCCGATGACGTCGAATCCCTTCTCGTGGTAGGTGTTGTAGGCCTTCACCACGTTGGGCATCTCGGCCCGGCACGGTCCGCACCACGAGGCCCAGAAGTCTACGAGCGTGTACTTGTTTTTGCCGATGTATTGCGACAGGCGCATCGTTTTGCCCTTAGTGTCGGGCATGGCGAGGTCGGTATATTTCTGTCCCACGGCTGTGGCTGCGTCTGCAGCCTTCTCCTTCAGCAGCTCGGCATAGTAATAGTAGTGGTGCTCCTTGTCCAACAGCTCTTCGATATGCTTTTTGTCTTTTTCGGCAAGCATGTCGCTGTTCCAGGCATAGAGCATGTCGCTGGCGGCAGATGGGATGTGGGCTATGATGAAGTTTTTGACGTATGCTTTGTGGAGAGTGTTCAGCGAGTCGAGAATCTGCTGTGCCTTGTCCCTCTCAGCCTGTGTAGCCGTAGTGTCGTTGGCCGTCTGCCACGGAGCGTCCATCTCCTGTTGGTAGACATTGGCCACCTTTTCATATTCTCTGTAGAGTTCGCCTTCTTTGCCGCCTTTCACTACGGCCTTCTTCTCCGGGTCGGCGAATATCTGCATTTCGATGTCGGCATTTTCGAGCAACAGTTCGCCCAGGCCCGTCATCTTCCCGTTGTGCATTGGCGTGACGAAGCGCATGGTCAGTCCGTCGAAATTGCCGGTGAAGTCGAAACGTCCGTTTTTGATGACGGCGGTGTCGAGCGGTTCCATGTTGAAGTAGCCTGTCATCTGGCAGAGGTAGACGGTGTCGCCCTCCTGTGTGCCTTCGGCAGAGCCAGTGACGTGATAGCCGTTGGCAGCCGTCGCTGTGAGCAGGGTGAAGGCTGCCGCTGCCATAGTAAGAATCTTTTTCATGTTAGTCTTGTATCCTTTTATTGGTATTTTTCCATGATTTCCCTTATGTCCTCAGGTGCCGGGGGTGAGCTGAGCACGGTGCCGTCGGGTGCGACCATGAGATAGTAGGGCACGCCGTTGCCCACCTGGTATTTGTCGAAGAGGTCTTTGTATCCTTTCGCGGTGGTGATGTATTGCGGCCACGGTTCGGGATGCTTTGCCATGGCTTTTCTCCAAGCGTCCTCCTTGGTGTCTATTGATACGCCAATGACGTCCATCTTGTCCTTATACTGTTCGGCAATCTCTTTTATTTCGGGCATGGATGCTATGCAGATGCCGCACCAGCTGGCCCAGAAGTCGACGAGCACAAATTTGTTTTGCGGCATCACTTTGAGGAGGTTGCGCACCTTCCCCTTGGTGTCTTTCAGTTCGAGGTCGACAAGCGTGCCTCCCTTGGTGGTCTTCTTGGCATAGGCTATGCGCTGGCGGAATTCCTCCATGCGCTTGGGGTCGTCGGGAACGTCGGTAATGGAGTTTTCGAGCAGTTCCACCTGTTCCTTGGTGAGGTTGTAGCCCCGCTGCAGCATGTTGTTGGCCAGATAGACCGAGACGACAGACGAGGGATAGGAGGTGATGAACGTCCAGTCGCGTCCTTCGCCCTTCATGGCCTGGTATTCGTTGAAGTCTTTCTGTACCATGCCTCCCGTGACGTTGAGTGCCGGGTCAACATAGATGTCGTTGTTGGAGACGAACACGTCGGTGTAGGTCCATCGCACGGAGTCCATGGGCCATTGGTTCTTTTCTATGAGGTCGAGATTGTTGGTCATCAGCGTTCCCGACAGCGGATGGTCCACCTTTCCCGTGAGCAGGAACCGGCCGTCTTTGATTGTTCCGTTGGCCATCTCCACCGAGAAAGCCGTGTCGGTATGGCACACCAGCCCGACCGAGTATCCGTCGGGCAAATTCACGTTGCCGTGAATGGAAAACCCTCTGTCTTGGGCACCTGCGGTGAGGCAGCCCAAGCAGAGAGTCAACGATAGCAATGCTTTATGCATATCTGTGTGGAATGATCTTAATGATGTGGCAGGTGCAGGGTTACTTCATCACCTTCTTGCCGTTGATGATATAGAGTCCCGGTTTGGTGGCCTTTGTCAGTCTCTTGCCGTCGATGGTGTAGATGCCGCCCTTCACGATGCCCGGCTTGTTGACGGAGACGTTGCTGATGCCGGTCGGGTCTGTTGGCTGCGGGTCGTAGTAGTAGATCACGGCAGGAGCCTCTGTCAGTTCGTAGTCTGTCAGTTCGGTAGCGGGCAGCTGCAGATAGTAGCTGTTGGCAGAGATCACGTCGTCGTCCTTCAGCAGAGTGAACTTCATGCTCTTGTATTTCTCAGAGCTGTAGTCGTAGGTGGTGTTTTCGTCGGTGAAGAATGTATTGATGTCGTCTTCCTTTATAGAGTAGATGTAGTTGACGTTTTCGTCATCACCTGTAAGCGAAGAAACCTTTGTGTCTTCAGCAGCGTAGCCTATGTAGGAAACGTTTGTCATCTCGTCGTAATCGGCATATGGGGTGAAGGTGCAGGTGCCTTTGCCGTAGACGAGCAGTGCATAGTTGGGACTGATGTATGAATAGTCTCCGGGAAGAGTGTAGTAGTTGTCGCTGTAGCTGCTCTTGTACAGGATGCTGCTGCCCCATGTGCTGCTTCCTATCTGGTAACTCTTCATCTTGTAGCTCTGATAGTCGTACATGGGCGCCGAGTCAAACTGGTATCCCTTGTCGAAGGTGAGGTATTTGTAACCTCCCTCTGCCGGGAATTCAATGGTCTTCATGTCGGGACAAGAGAAGTGGGCCTCATAGTGGGCTGCCGTCTGGATGTTCTTGATGGTGAGAGGGTTGTCGGTGAATCTCTCTCCCGTAGCAGGATTCTCCCAATACTCGAACTTGGCATTCATGGCTTCAGCAGGAGTGGCAAGCATTGTCACGTCGTCGCCAAAATCGTTGCACAGTCCGGCTGCCCTGTAGTTGCCTTCGGCCAGGGCCTGGCTCGAATTGTCTTTCAGCACGCATCTCACGGTGCCGAGAGTCTTCTGTCCGGGGGCTACGGCAGGCACCACTCTTGAGAAGATGGCATAGTGATACACGTCGGGCAGCTCTGGAATCATTCCGAGAATGGCGGTTTCGTCCTCGCTTGTTACGGTGGCTGTAACCGACAGGCTTGCTGCCTTCTCCGAGTAGCTTGCAATGCTGTCTTTGAACACAGTGTCGTAGTTCTCGTCCAATGTTGCCTCGTAGAATCCCACGAAGTTCCAGCCGTCGGCCGTTTGCACATGGGCATTGACCAGGCCGTACTGGCTGTTTGTCGTGAATTTCACGTCAAGCTCCTCAGCAGGTGTCGTGGTGTCGGAAAAAGGTTCTCCGTTTGCGTCGGTTGTGCTGTATGAAGCGTCTACATCTGCATACACTTTTCCTGCTCCCGTAGGATAAACGCTGATTTTGTCGTAGAATGCATACCAGGATGTGTCTCCTGCAAATGCATGGGTCGAGAACGACAGCAGGGCAACTACTGTCAGCAAAGCCTTAAGGGCTTTGGTCTGGAGGTTTTGGATCGGTCTTTTCATTTCTTATACACTTTTTTTAAATGAATTGATTTATGTTTACGTTGTCTTGTATATATTGCCAGTGCGATGACGGCTGCCAGGAGCCCTGCTGCCGTCGCCAGTGCCTTGGCCGGAGTGAACCAGCAGGGCCCGTCGGTATAGACGGTGGGAATCAGCTCCACTATTTTCCCTTTCACGAGCGGCACGGTTCTGCCTGTGCTGTCGGTGACGGTGACATAGGGCAGCACCGACATGGCCATTTCCGGATTGAGAAGGTTTTCCGGCTTTACCTGGCTCTCGTCCACGTTGCGCAGTGTGGCCCTCATCAGCAGTCCCACCCAAGGCGATTTTGCCGACACATAGTCCATCCAGTCGGTCAGGTCGCCGTATACCACCGGAGGCATCCTTGTAAACTTCATCCGGCTGGGCTCTATGGCGCTGTTGATGGCATAGAAGGTCATCGACGTGCAGTTCACTTCGGTATAGTCGAAAGTCCATGTCGAACCTTTGGCCATCTGTCCGTCGACAAATTTCCAAAGCTTCTGCTTCTCTTTTGTGCCGAGATTCAGTTCGTAAGCCTTTATGCCGCGTCCCTCTTTCCGGTAGCTGTCGAAAAACCTGCTGGTGGGCACCATGATGTAGCCCGCCCTGGCGTTTCTCGTCAATATGTCGGCATAGTGGCTGCTCTCCATATCCATCTCGAAGGTGGTGCAGTAGTCGAGATTCTTGCTTGGGCAGACCAGGCGCAGTGCATTGTGTCCGTATACCGAATAGAAATTCCTGCCGGGTGTGATTTGCAGCCAGTAGACGTGGATGAAATCTTCGTTGGCAGCCTCCTTGTCTATTTTTGTCTTGAGAGAATCAGCCTGTGCGTTGACGGCTGCCCCCGTCGGCATGCACCAGACGCAGACGGCGGCGAGAAAAACAATCAGTCTATTGAGCATCTCTTACGTATCTTGCACTGAAGAGCATCTCGTTGGTGGTGCTTTGACGGATGATGGCAGTGCTGTTGAACACAAACTTGCGATAGCAGTAGAAGTTGTCGCCCTTCCCCTGCTCTTTGTCTTCCGAGGCGGTCCAGTACATGCCGTAGACGCCCAGGTATTTGAATCCGGTAGCTCCCATCGACATCCAAGGGTCGTTGTATCCGGCGAGTCGGATATTGATGTCGGTGGTGTCGCTGTAGATGGTGAGCATGCGTCCGGCTATGTTGCCCCGCCCGTCCCACTTGTTGGCATCGGCAGCCGACATGCCCAGAGCCATCTCCAGGTTTTTCCAGTCGTCGTCGGTGGCCAGCCGCCATCCCTCAGGACAGGCGTTGAGCGCACCGTCGTGAGTGTAGAGCCGTCCGTATGCCTTGGCGTCGACGGCCTTGTCGTCTTTGTCGAGATAGAGTTTGCACTCGTCGCTGTTGCCGGTGTCGTATCTGAAGTTCTCGGCCATCCAGTCGGTGTTGCCGTATCTCACCCATTTGTATTCGTTGCCGTCGCGCGGGTCGGTGAAGGTGCCTTGTGCGGTGGCCGGTATCTTGTCGGTGGGTGTGTCGTCGTCGCTGCACGACATCATCGACATTGTCAGCAGCAGTGTGCAGAGGGCGAGGATATAGTCTTTTGTTGTCTTCATATTTGTGTGTTTAGAAGTGATGATAGGGCTTTCTTAGAAAGTGTAGCCCAGCGAGATGAGTATTGTGCGGAACAGTTTGGCACGGGTGACGACCAACGGATATTTGGCATAGTTCTTTTCTATCTGTTCGTCGCTGTAGGTGAGCACGAGAGTGGCAAAGGCGTTGAAGTCCTGCTCTTGCGTCGGGAACGTGATGACCGAGGTGGTGTTGGAGAATCCTTTGCTTCTCACCCAGTCGACGGCGCTCATGCCCTCGGGAGTGTTGAGGTCTTTCTGGTAGTAGCTGCTGCACATGTCGGTAAACTCGTTGAAAGCTTCCGTATTGTTCTGCGACAAGGCACCCACGATGACCAGCAGCTGTTGGTTTGCAAGGCGTTTCCGCTGGGCGTCGGTGCGCAGCACTTTCAGCTGGTTGCACGCCAGTGCGAAGGCTCTTTCTCCGGTGATGGCAGTAGGTTTGGTGGCAGCCCCGTTGTTGTTTTTGCTGTATATGTTGCCGGCGAGGAACCATGCAAACGGACGCAGCGTGCTGGAGAGATGCGGCAGGATGTATGTCTTCAGATAGTTGACGGCATCGAGTTTCAATTCGTCGGTGGCGATATATGAATAGGTGTCGTCGTAGGTCTGGGTAACGTCCGAACCCACGCTGTAGCGCAGTTCGAGCAGTTCGGTGAAGTAGCGTCGGTCGCCGTTCACGTCGGTACCGATATAATAGTGCTGCAGTGTGTCGTTGAAGAGAAGATACGATCCCTCTTCCTCTTTAAACTTGCGGCGCACCACCGAGATGGTGTCGGTGGCATCGGCGCTGGGCATGAAATAGTTGGTCGGGTCGTCGTAGTCGAGCACGGGTGCATCTTCCGAACTGCACGAACTGAATGCGGCCACAGCTGCAGCCAGTGCTAGGAAACAAATATATTTTTTCATGTGTCTGTGGGTGCTTATTTTGTGGTGTAGTCGGTTCTTCTCTTGTTGCCGTTCGACGGCATTCCCGTGTTGAAGTCGAGCACCTCGTATGGTATGGGCGCTGTCCACGACGGGTCGTCCTCGCCGAGAGTGTAGACGCGGGTCACGAGCGGGTGGCTTGCTTCTGTGTCTTTCTCGTAGACAGAGAATTTGTGTGTCAGCGTAACCTTTTCCGGCTGAACCGAGCACACGCGATAGCGGCGCAGGTCGAACCATCTGTGTCCCTCGCAGGCCAGTTCCTTCTTTCGCTCGTTGCGGATGTCGGAGATGAGTTGGCTGCCGGTGGAGGTGATGTCCTTGTTTGTGGCATTGGTAGCGTAGCGGTATTGCCTCAGCGTGTTCACCGCCTTTTTCGCTTCTTCCTCGTTGCCCATATAAGCCTCAGCTTCGGCAAGGTTCAGATAGGCTTCGCCCGTGCGGAGCCAGAAGAGCGAGGATATGCCCCATTGCGATCCGTTGTAGTTTTGCGAATAGTAGTAAGGGCTGCTGGTTTCGTAGGCATGCTGTGTCTCGGGTTGCTTGGTGCACCCCACGAAGTCGCTGAACGTCCAGAACCACCGGCTCTTTCTCAAGTCGCTGTTGCTGTAGCTCTTGTAGAGATCCTGTGTGACGGTGAGTCCCTGGTAGCCGTAGAATAGAATCTTTGGCAGGTCGTCGCCGCCCATGGAGAACAGCGTCTCGGTGTTGCTGGTCGACATGAAGGCTTCCGAGGTGGTGTTGAGGTCCTGGAGTGTGCCGTGTCGGTTGATCACTTTTTGTGCGTAGGCGGCAGCCTGCTCCCAGTTTTGTGTGTAGAGGTACACTCGGCTGAGCAGCATCTGTGCTGATGTGGAGTCGGCCCGGTAGATGCTCTTGCGGCTGATGCTCTTCACGGCCGACAGTTCGCTCTCGGCAGCCTTCAGGTCGCTGATGATGAGGTCGTAGCACTCCTGCACGCTGTTGCGGCTGTATTTGATGTCCTGCACCTCCTCGCTGGTCTTCAGCGGAATGCCCAGCTCTGTGCCGGCGGTCGACGGGGCATAGGGTTGCCCGTAGACGTTGGTCAGCCACAAATAGTAGAAGGCCCGCAGGAAATGTGCCTGGCCCTTGACATAGCTGACCCCTTCCTTTTCGCTGTCGGTGCTTTGCGGCACCTTCTCGGCACTGGCCAGAATGTTGTTGGCCACATTTATATACTTGTAGAGTTTTGTCCAGGTGGTGTTTTCAGTGTAGAATGTGGTGAAGTCTTCGTTGGCTCCCAGCCTGTCCTGCCAAGTGCGGCATCCGAATTCCTGGTGGTAGATGCCGTAGCCGAGAAACAGCGACTGTGTGCAGGTGCTCTGGTCGTCCATCTCGTCGGAAAAGAGATGAAGGAACATGCCGGGATTCGAGTAGTTGGTGAACGTGCTGCCTGTGTTGACGGGCATATAGCAGTCGCCGATGAGCAGTTCGTTCAGGTCGTCCCAAGTGCGCACGTAGTCGTGGTCCTGGGAGTATTCCTCGAGAAAGTCGCCGCACGAGGAGAGGGTGGCGGCAGCCGTCAGCGAGAAGATGATATGCTTTATTTTCATGATGTCTTTGTTTATTGATTTATGTAACCCCTCTTTAGAAATCGATGCTCACGCCGAGCGTGTAGCTTGGAGTGTCGGACAGTTGTATCTCCGAGAATCCGCCCTGTGTGGGAGTCTGTCCTTTGAGGGCCTTGTCGCACCAGGTGACGAGGTTGTAGCCGCTGAGTGTGATGGCGAGACGGTTGAGCTTGAGCCGGTCGAGGAGTTTGCGGCTGAACTCATAGGTGAGCGACACCGACGAAAGTTTCAGATAGTCGGCGCTCACCACGCGTGCGGTGCTGTAGTCGTACATCTCCCAGTAGTTGTTGCCCAGTCGTGCACCGGTCCACTCCACGCCGTCGGCCGTGAAATGTGTGCTGTAATAGTAGTAGGCGTGGTCGCCGGCACCGATGACCGACGGTATGTTGGTTGTCTTTTCGTCGCCCGGTTTCTGCCATCTGTTGAGGAAGTCGCGGCTCACGTTCTTGTCGGAACTGAATGCCGACGAGCTGCTGAATCCGTCGAAGAGACGGAAGAGGCGGGTCTTGGCTCCGAAGTTGTAGAGAAGCGTGGTGTTCAGTCGCCACTGTTTGTATGTGAAGGTGTTGTTGATGCTTCCGGTGAGGTCGGGCTCGCGTTTGCCCGAAGCCACGAGCACCTTCGAATAGGTGCTGTATTCGTCGCCTCCTACGAGTTCGCTGTGTCTTTCCTCCCAGTCGTCAATGATCGGTCCGCCGTCGACGGGGCTCAGTCCTACGAACTTGTATGAGTAGAATGTGCCCACGGGCTGTCCCTGCACGACGGCAGAGCCGTTGAGGAAGTCTTCGCGCGTATAGGTTTCAGCTCCCGGAGCCGTTTCCACTTTGTTGTACACCTTTGAGAGGTTACCCGAGAAAATCCAGTAGAAGTCTTTCAGTTTCACGGGTGTGGCTGTGAGGGTGAAGTTGAATCCCTTGTTGGTCACGTCGCCGGAGTTGACTATATAAGATGTGTAGCCGTTGATGTCGGCGATGGTCTTGCTCATGAAGGCGTCGGTGGTTTTCTTGTAGTAGTATTCCACTTCAAACTGCAGGCGGTTGTTGAAGAAGCTGCTTTCCAGTCCGATGTTGCTAGAGTGAGTCTTCTCCCATTTCAGGTCGGGGTTGGCAAAATAGGCCACGGTCGATTCCATTTCGTTGTAGAACTGGTTCATGCCTCCCTTTTTGATGATAAGCTCAGGTGTCTGGTTGTCGAGCATGTTGCCCTGTTCGCCATACGAAGCCTTCAGCCTGATGTCGTCCACCCATGGCGCCTTTATCTTGCAGAAGTTCATCAGGTTCAGGTTGCCCGACACCGACCATATGGGTAGCAGGTTCTCCTTGCTTCGGCTTCCGAACTGGTTGCTGCCGTCGTAGCGTCCGTTGGCATTGACGGTGAAGAGGTTCTTGAAGGAGTAGGAGAGAGTGGCATAGGCCGACACTATGTTGGTCTTGTTGTCGGTGAGCGTAGGCACGTTGGTCTGCATCCAGTTCCAGTATCCGGTATAGGTAGTGGGGATGTTTTGTGCGAACGACATGCCGCGGTCTTTGTAGTATCCGCGTTGTGTGGTGGTGTTGCCGCTGGTGTGGGTGCTGCTGGCCTCGAATCCCAGGGCCACGTTGATGTTGTGCTCCATCTCCTTGCCGAACGTCTTGTTGTAGTTGGCCTGCAGGCGTGCCGTCCATCCCACGTTCTTTGTCGTCTGCTGGGTTATTTCGCCGCCGTAGGGCATGGTCACGTTTGAGTCGCCGGCATCAGGCGTCTCCCCATATTCGCATCCGCGTAGGGCGGAAGCGTAGTAGGTGCGCTCGCCGTACCATGTCTGTATGTCGGCATTCTGTACGTTGGCCGAGAACACGCCGTTGAAGAAAAGGTCCTGTATCGGCTGGTAGCGCAGGTTGAAAGTGGCCGTCACGGAGTTGGTTTCCTGTGCCGTGCCGCTGTTATCGTTTTCGTTGAGGATATTGTAGTTGAAATAGCCGTTGCCGTTGCTCTTCTTGTAATAGTAGTAGCTGCCGTCGGATGCGTAGGCAGGAATGCAGCGGCTGGTGTTGTAGGCATAGTCGATGAGGTTCACCTCGTCGGCAGCATAGTTGCGCTTGTTGAGATAGCCGTTCAGGTTGACCTGCAGCTGCAGTTTGCTGCTCAGGTTCATGTCCACTTTGGCCATGGCCGTGTAGCGCCGGTTGTCGGTGCTGTTGATCACGTCGTCGGTGTCGGTGTAGCCTACCGAAGTGTAGTATCTCACCTTTTCCGAACCTCCCGATATGCTCACGTTGTGGTCGTGGGAGAGTGAGTTGTGGGTGAGCAGCTTGAACCAGTCGGTGTTCTGCGTTGAGAGCGTGTTGAGTTCGCTGAGGAATTCCTCCTGCGTGATCTGGTTGGCGTAGTAGCGGCTCAGTGCGTCCTCATATCCTGTCTGCGCCATGCCCGAAGGGAAGCGGTAGTGTGTGTCGGTGAGTGCCTGCGAGAAAGCTATGCGCTCGGCCGAGTTCATCAGATTGATTTTGCTGTCGGTGTAGTAGGGCCGCTTGCGCAGTGTGAGCTGAGTGGAGTAAGACACGATAGGCTTGCCCTCGCGTCCGCTCTTTGTGGTCACCACAATCACGCCGTTGGCTGCGCGCGTACCATAGAGGGCCGTGGCAGCGGCATCCTTCAGCACGTCGACGCGCTTGATGTCCTGCGGGTTGATGCCGGCTATGGCATTGCCGATGCGGTTGACGTAGTCGGGGTCGTTGAGCACGTCCGACGTGAGGCTGACGGGGTCGGTAAGGATAACGCCGTCGAGCACCCACAGCGGCTCGCGGTTGCCGATGAGGGTGGAGGTGCCGCGGATGCGTATCTTGCTGGTGGCGTTCACTTCGCCCGAGCCGGTGGTTGAGATGAGGTCGGGAATTTGTCCTTCGAGCATCTTCGACACGTCGGTGACACCGCCCCGCATCAGTTCGTCCATGTTTTTCGACACGACCGACGATGTGAGGTTGCGGCGGTCGAGCTGCTGATAGCCCGTCACGACCACGTCGTCGAGCGTCTGGCTCGCGTCTTTCATCACCACGATGGCCCAGTCGCCGCGTTTTCCGGTCCATGTGCCGTCTTTCATGCCGAGATATGAAATGTCGAGAGCGGCGCTTTCCGAGTTGCATTTGATGGAGAAGCGTCCTTCGGCGTTGGTCACGGTGTTGGTGTTGCTGGCGCGGTTGCGTACAATGGCACCGATGATGGGCTCTCCCTTTTCGTCGACGACAATGCCCTGTACGGCTGTTGGCACGTCTTCGTCCTTCGGTGCGTTTGTGTCTTTGATGATGACAATGTAGTCGCCCTTGGAGTCGGTCTTCAGACCGTGGCGGCTGATGATGGCGTCAACCACCTGTTCTGCCGTCTGGTTGTTGGCGGTGAGGGTGACGGTGAAGTTAACGTCGCTGTAATTGTACTGGATTTTCTTGCCCGACAGCTTCTCGAGCTTTCTCAGCGCTACGGTAGCCTTTTCGTTTTTGAACGACACGGAAATGAGTTTTCCGGAGGCCAGTGCCGTCAGTGCCGTGGCGAAGAAGAGCAGGAATGTGGCAAACAATCTTTTTACCTTTAATCTTTCTCTTTGTGCTATAAGCATCTCTCTATAATAATGAATTAGTGTTCTTGTCTTTGGTGGCAGAAAACTGCCGCCCTTTACTGCGGATACGTAATGCATGCCGATCTTGTGCCCGCGATTTGTAATGAAAATGTGCAGAAATGTTGTTTTTTTGCTCGAATTGCAAGTTCTGCACACGGTTTTGTGACGGTTATTCCACAATCAGCGCCTTGTCGGTAAGCTTTATGTTGGCAGTGCAGATCATCTTCAGCTGCTTCACCATTTCTTTGATAGGCATGTTGCGGTCGGCATTGAGGTGCAGCTGCTCGTTGATGTGAGTGTTGCTGGCAAACACCACGTTGATGTTGTACCACCGTCCTATCTCGGCCAGGATCTCGTGCAGCGTCTGTCCGTCGTAGTAGAACATTCCGTTGGTCCATCCGTTCACCACCTCGAGGTCGGCGTCGGCTATGGAGAGGCGGTTGTTGCTGCCGACCACGGCCGCCTGTTCTGGCTCAAGGAAGGCCTGCTGCGTGTCGTTGCTCACGGCGATGCGTCCTTCGAGGAGGGTCACTTGCGGCGTTTCTCCTCCGTAGGCATGGATGTTGAACTTCGTGCCGAGCACGGTGGTCTTGAATCCTTTGCACGTCACGGTGAACGGCCTGTCTTCGATGTGTGTCACGTCGAACATGGCTTCGCCTTGCAGTGCAACCTCGCGTGGCCCCTGCCCGTAGAAATGGCGTGGAAAGGAGATGCGGCTGTCAGCGTTGAGCATGATGGAAGTGCTGTCGTCGAGCATCACTTTTGCCGTCTGTCCTTGCGGCACGCTGATGGTTACCACATCGTGGTTGTCGGCAGGCACATTGAACAGCAGTATCTCTCCCTTTTCGCCCACTATGATGCCCTCGGCATTGTTGGCATTGCCGAGTGGAATGTCTTTGTCGCCAAGGTGTATGGAGATGCACTGCCTGTTGGGCTGGGCCTCGTAGACCACGTTGCCGAGCAGTACGGCCGACCGCTGTTCGGGCGTTGAGAAATCGTCACGGTGCCAGAAGGTGACGGCAAAAAGAGCGGCGATGCAGGCGGCTGCAGCGATGCAGGCGGCGATGGCGTACTGGCGGCGCTTGTGTTGTGAAAGTCCGTTCCGCTCTTTGAAGCGCTGGAAGGCGCGGCGGCTGTCGTCTTCAGTCTGGTCTTCGAGCAGGGCGCGCCGGATAAGGAACGATGCCCTTGGGTCTTCCAGCAAAGAGTCGTCGACGGGGTTCGTATTCTTGTCTGTAGTCATAATATGTGCTTTGTATGTGGTTACGTGATACCCTTCAGGTTTGTGCCCCAATAAAACGTGTTTTAACAAAAATATACAGAAAAGGCTTGCGTTGCTCCGATTTTTTACTCCTGAAGAAAGGTTTTTCGGTTTTTATGCCTATCTTTGCCGAATATCAAAATTCAAGAATCTGCTAATTGTGAAAACTATGATAAACTATCGTCATATTTTCCTCGCATTGTCGTGCGCCGTTGCGCCACTTCAACTCTTTTCCCAGACTGGCACGCCGGCAGAGCCAGTGCGCTATGTCGGTGGCGAGATATGCAACCCCCGGCTGCACGAGGGCGGCTTCCGCTACATTATAGGCACTGAGAACATTCAGGTGATGAGGGCCAACCGTGCCGACGGAGCCATCGCCGACCCTAACGTTGCCGACTCGGTGAACAGCATAGGCTGGACCTATAACCACGCGGCGAACCTGACTTATTGGAACGGCAAGTTCTATCTCGAATACCTGGCCAACCCCAAGGACGAGCACCAGCCTCCCGGACATACGCTTCTCGTGACCTCCGACGACGGACGCACGTGGGGCAAGCCTTTCGTGGTGTTCCCCATGTACAAGGCGCCAAAGGGCGTGACCTTCCCCAAGCCCTACTACGGCTACATCATGCACCAGCGCATGGGCTTCTACACGGCCCCCAACGGCCGGCTGCTCGTGGTGGGCTTCTACGGCCACAGCTACGACCCCTTCAAGGAAGGCGGCATAGGCAGGGTGGTGCGCGAGATGAAGGCCGACGGCACTATGGGGCCGATCTACTTCGTGCGCTACAGCTCTCACGCCAAGTGGGACGAGACGAACACGAGCTACCCCTTCTTCGAGCGTTCCAAGGACAAGGGCTTCAAGGAGGCTTGCCGTGCATTGCTTGCCGACAAGCTCAAGACCCTGCAGTGGATCGACGAGGACCGCGGCCTCGACGGGTTCTACACCTTGAAGGACTCCATCAACCGCGTGCAGGCCACCAACTGGTACCACCGGCGCGACGGCAAGGTCGTGGCGCTGTGGAAATGGTCTTACGCTGCCCTCTCGTCCGACGAGGGTCAGAGCTGGTCTGCCCCCGTGCGGTGTCCGTCGCTCATAATGGCAGGCGGCAAGCAGTGGGGACAGCGCACGGCCGACGGACGCTATGCCTTGGCGTTCAACCCCATAGAGACGCAGCCCTACCGCTATCCGCTCACCATGATGACGAGCGACGACGGCATCACCTTCGACTCGATAGGCGTTGTGCACGGCGAGGTGCCGCCACGACGCTTCATGGGCGAGAACAAGGACTTCGGCCCGTGCTATGTGCGCGGAATAACCGAGGGCGAGCAGACGCCTCCCGGCAACAACATGTGGCTTGCCTACAGTGTCAACAAGGAGGATGTCTGGGTGAGCAGGGTGCAGCTGCCGGCACGCACCGCGTGGACCGGACCTGTGGACGACAATTTCGACGATATAGCCGCCGGCGGCACGATACCCAACTGGAACATCTACCGTCCGCAATGGTGTCAGGTGGCGGTCGACGCCGAGCACCGTCTGTGCCTTACCGATGAGGATCCTTACGATTACGCGCGCGCCATCCGCGTGTTCGAGGAGACGAAAAAGGCAACCGTCGGTTTCGACATAAAGGTGGAGGAGGAGCACGGCGAGCCTTTCGAGGTGGACGTGACCGACAGGCATGGAGCGCGTGCCGTGTCGCTGAGCTTCAGCAATGGGCAGATAACCATGGCGGGAAAGCTTTGCGGCACTTATGAGGCAGGCCAGTGGAAGAGAGTCACCATTGTCGTCGACGGCAATACGGTGAATGTCGGGGGCGTGGCGCTGGAGCCGCTCCATGCGGTGAAGAGCGTAGAGCGCCTGAGCTTCCGCACCGGCGCCTATCGCGAACTGCCCGACAGGAACACGCCAAACCAGGCTCCGGCACCGCCATTGCCGGGCTGCGACAAGAAAGTGGCACAGTCGCGCTACCTGATAGACCGGGTGACGGTGAAGTAAAGATTTAATCTTGACCTGTGGGTCACAGCTCCAATGTGACCTTCCATGTCAACCAACATATTTGGAAAAAGCCCTGCACCCTTGTCAAGCAACAAGGAGTGCAGGGCTTTTCTTTGTCAGTTGTAGCAGACTTTATCTGCAGCCTATTCCTCTGTCGCCCAGTCGGTGATGTTGCCCGTAGTGCTGTCGAAGTTGATGCCGACTTTTGTAATGGGCAGTCCGCAGAGGGCAAAGCGCTGGCGGTAGTTCTTGAGGTTTATCTGCCGCATCGCCGTCTGGGCCGTCTTGTTGAGCTTGAGTTCCACGATGTAGAGGTCGGTACGGGTTTGCATGACTATGTCTACGCGGCCATTGGGAGTATGCACCTCAACATCGACGAGGAAGTCGGTGAGCAGAGAGAAGATGATGAAGAGCATCTGCTGGTAGTGCCCCTCGTAGTTCTTCACGTTGCAGTAGGGTACGGTGCCGAGGAAGTCCTGCAGCAACTGCAAGGCGCTGTCCATGTCGCGCTGGCGGATGTATTTTGACATCTTGGCAACTGTCGTGCCGCCATTTTGGGCGTACATGCCTTCAAGGTAATGTGGAAGAAGACTGTCGTAGAGCCCTACACGGATTTCCTTATTTGGTATGTCGAGGGTGTATAGTCGTGAGTCCTTGTCGTAGTCTTTTATTGTGACGTATCCGCTTTGGTAGAGGAGGGGCGTAATGGTCGTCATGTTCTCAGTAGGGGCATCGAAAGCTGACGACTGAGCCTCTATTGGTGCTATCTTGGCTGGGACAACATCAAACTTCCTGAGCATGTTGATCAAATAAGTTGGTGTGCCGGAACCGAACCAGTATGAGTCAAATTTTTTGTCAGCGAAACAATTGAGTAGGGAGTATGGATTGAACACGTCTGGTGATTGTCCAGCGAAATGGTATCCGTCATAGTGCTCCTTAAGCTTTTCTATGGTCTCATCGCGTGTGAGTTCCTGTTTTATTGCCAGCATATCGATGTCTTCCGACATGGCAGTGAGCAGTTCCTCCTTGGTGATGCCGCAGATGCCGGCATACTCCTCCTGCATAGAAATATTCTTGATGTTGTTCAGCTCGCTGAAGATGCTGAGCTGCGAGAACTTGGTGATGCCTGTGAGGAAGACGAAGCGCAACATGCCCTCGCACGATTTCAATGGACTGTAGAAGTTGCGCATGATGTTGCGCAGTACGGGCAGGCTCTCCTCGTCGTGTACAACGTCGAGCAGCGGTGCGTCGTATTCGTCGATGAGAATGACCACTTGCTTGCCTGTCCTGTTGTAGGCAACATTGATTAGATTCATCAGACGGGTATTGGGGTCTGCCAGAGAGCAGGACACGTCAAATTTATCCTCTTCTTGTTTTAGTATATAGTCAAGGTAACGCTCCAGCTGCTCCTTTTCCATGTGCTTGCCGCCGCTCATGTCGAAATGCAGCACCGGATACTCAGTCCACTCTGTTTCGAGTTTCTCAATGGCGAGTCCTTTGAAGAGTTCTTTCTTCCCTTCAAAGTAACTTGCCAGAGTCGACACGAGCAGCGACTTGCCAAAACGGCGCGGTCGGCTGAGGAAGAAAAACGTGCCGCTGGTGTGCGTCATGTGGTAGACGTACGCCGTCTTGTCTACATAGAGTTTGTCTTCCTTGCGTATTCGCGAAAAGGTCTGTATGCCAATGGGATATAACTTCAGTGCCATATTCGGGGTTATTTAGAAGGTTGTGAATGCTGCAAGTGCCGTTGCATTAGCAATTCTGTCTACAAAATTACGTTTTTTTGTTTACATCCACAAACATTTGCATGCTTTCTTATGGGCATTTCCCTTCATATGCACACCCCCGGGTATTGAATGCTGGGAGAAAGGCCAGCACAACTCTTACAACGGCTTTGTGGTGACCCTTGCAGGCCACGACCGTCCCCACCCGCCCCTGCAAAGCATCACGCCATTTACCTCTTGAGACATATCTCTCCCTCCCCTAGGTGGGGGAGGGACACAGGGAGGGGCCGAGTGGCCGGCATTGCTGTGAAAATTCTCAACAAAAGGTTCTCGAAAAATCGATTTTTTGGAGAAACCTTTCCTCTCGTGTGCATTTGAGCGATTTATGTAGTGTTTTTATAATTGTCTTATAGACAGACAGTTATATTTTTACGGTCTGAAATATGACTGAATTTTGAGCTCTTGAATCGGCTTTACGTTAGAATCGCAGTGCGTTTACGTTAGAATCGCGCCGCCTTTACGTTAGAATCGCGGCGCGATAAGGCTACTATCGCGACCCGATTTCATGGTTTCCGGGCCTAAAATCGGCTTGAAGGCGCCCTTTTTAACACTTCGGAGCCTCCGTGGCCGTTCTGGATGGTGTGCCCCTCA
>CAZXGQ010000060.1:0-19750 GCA_964640415.1 uncultured Prevotella sp. | reverse complement strand
GTCGTTCTAGAAGGTGTGCCCCCCAAGTGTTAAAATCTTGCTATAAATCTTTACATTCACAGCACACAGAAACGTTTTGTTTTCCGACACATCACTCCAAATGGCGGGGACGAGTCTTTTTTTTGACTGTTAATAATACCTATAAAAGCACTGTCTAAAGACCACGATTGGAATAAAACGTTTATCTTTGTAAAAAATAACACAAGCATCCATGACCAAAGAAGAACGCCATAGTGAAATCATGGACAACCTGCTCAAGCAAGGCTCCATACTGGTTACCGAGCTTGCCAACATCATGCAAGTCTCGTCTGTCACTATCCGCAAGGATCTTACCAACTTGGAAAAGGAGGGCAAGCTCTACCGCAGTCACGGCAGGGCCATACTCATCAATCCGTTCACCAACAACCGCACGGTGACGGAGAAGGAGAAGCTCAACATGGATGAGAAACAGCTTATCGGCATAGAGGCCGCCAAACTGATAACGCCCAACGACTCCATAGTTCTTGCTTCAGGCACTACCATCCATGCGCTGGCAAGGAACATCACCCCAGAGAGCCGCCTCACGGTTGTCACCGCCTCGCTGCAGGTGGCAGAGGTTCTGGCGCCACTCGACAACGTGGAGCTTATCCAGCTGGGCGGCATAGTGCGCCACACCAGCCTCTCGGTAGTGGGCAAGTATGCCGAGATGATTCTCTCGGGGTTCTCGTTCAGCAAGCTATACCTTGGCGTCGACGGTATCGACCTCGAGTTTGGCATCTCCACAACCGACATGCGCGAGGCTGAGATAAACCGCACCATGATGCAGACGGCGCAAAAGACCATCGTGCTGGCAGACAGCACGAAGTTCGGACGGCGCGGCTTCGCAAAGATAAGCAACATCGAGGATGTCGACATGATCATCACCGACAACCGCCTGCCCATGGCCATACGCCAACAGGTGGAGGCAATGGGCATTGACCTCATAATTGTCGGTGAATAAACAACAAGAATCACCCAACAACCATAATACATTATTCGTATGAAAATACCTTCGGAATTTGACCCCATAAGGCCTTATGAGCCAGAGGAGCTCCCTGCCGTTTACGACCAGCTGCTTGCCGACAAGCTGTTCCAGCAAGTGGTGGCATACATCTACCCCAACGCACCCATGGACATCGTGGCAAAGAAGATGCACGCCTGCAAGACCAACATAGAGTTCCAGCGCAACTTCTGCTATGCCATTCTGCAAAAGCTCATTGCCGAGCAGAGCAACGGCATCGACATGGACTACCACAACGTGGACATCAAGAAGCGCTACACCTTCGTGAGCAACCACCGCGACATCGTGCTCGACTCCGCATTCCTCGACAAGACGTTGATAGACACGGGCTTCGACACCACTTGCGAGATTGCCATAGGCGACAACCTGCTGCAACTCGACTGGGTACGCGCCCTGGCACGAATCAACAAGACCTTCACCGTGGAGCGTGCATTGAAATCGAGCGAGATGCTCCGCGCCAGCAAGCGCATGTCGGAATACATGCACTTCGTTGTCTCACAGAAGAACGACAACATCTGGATTGCGCAGCGTGAGGGCCGTGCCAAGAACTCAAACGACCTTACACAACCCGCCATTCTCAAGATGATGGCAATGGGCGGCGAGGGTACCATCATCGAGCGCCTCACCCAGCTCCATATCGCACCTGTGTCCATAAGCTACCAGTATGACCCGTGCGACTATCTCAAGGCGCGCGAGTACCAGTTGCGCCGCGACCTGCCTTACTGGAAGAAGGCTGCAGGCGACGACCTCGAAAGCATGAGCGTCGGCATCAAGGGATTCAAGGGACACATCCACTACTGCTGCGCTCCGTGCATAGACGACTGGTTGCAGACCGTGAACCAGGAACAGCCACGCAACAAAATGTTTGAGCAGATTGCCGAGCATATCGACCACGAGATACACCGCAACTACATGCTCTATCCGCAAAACTACATCGCTCTGGACATGATTCAGAACACGAAGATGTATACCGACAACTACACACAGGAAGACTACGACAACTTCGAGGAATACATCGCCAGCCGACTTGCCCTCATCGACATTGAGAACAAGGACGAGGCTTACCTGCGCCGCTGCCTCCTCACCCAGTATGCCTACCCCACCCGCAACTACCTCACGGCAACTGAGTCAACGGGCAGGCTGAAGCAGTTTTTCAACAAGTTCAACTTCGCAAAGTAAATCCTATCCCAACAAGCCCCACCCCGGCCCTCCCCAATAGGGGAGGGTGAACAATACCGAGGAAAAAACAAAGATGCATAAAATAGTAGAATATCTTGAAGACATGCTCTCTGTCTTATATCTGAGACTGAAAGGCATATTTAGGACATCGCCCGGTATTGCTCACCCTCCCCTATTGGGGAGGGCCGGGGTGGGGCTTCTCCTCTTACTTCTCTCTTCCTGTTCCAACACGGCATACGAAGAGGGCGACTCCACACTCAGCTATCTGCGCACCGACTTCGTGGATGCCGTTACCGACAGCGAGGCAAAGCTCGCCTCGGCAACCACCGACGACAACGTGAAGCTGACCTTCTCAAAAGCTCTGCAGACAGGCTGGAAAACCAAAGCCGACAGTCTTTGCCGCGTCTTGCTCAATTATAATATGTATGCCAACGGAACCGACTCCAATGTTGTTGAGCCGTTAGCGGCAAAGATGGTCTATACGCTCATGCCAAAAGAACCGTCGAAGCAGACTCTGACGGCTACCGACCCCGTGACTTTTGTCAGTGCATGGAAGAGCAAGAACGGCAGCTACATCAACTTCCGCCTTGGCCTAAAGACCGGCCAGGCCAGCGGCGACGACCAGAAGCAGAGCATCGGTCTGGCGCTCGACAGCACCGTAGTGAGCGGCGGGACGCCCACCTACTGTCTGACGTTCCTGCACAGTCAAGGTGGCGTGCCGGAGTACTATACTACCGACGTTTATATCAGCATACCCATAAAACAAATGACAACCGGCAGCAAGGTGCGGTTGTCATTGAATACTTACAACGGACTGGTTGTCCGTGAGTTCATAAGGTAAACCCAGACTTTACAAGCTCTCAAGCACACGCTTGAGCACTACCTCTGCCGAAATCTCGCGGTTGGCAGCCTCCGGTATCACCAGGCTGTGGTCGCTCTCTATCACGTCGTCGGTCACGATAAGTCCACGGCGCACGGGCAAGCAGTGCATGAAATAGCCGTTGTTAGTCCACGACATGTGCTCCTCGTCGATGGTCCACCCCATGTCCTTGCTCAATATCTCGCCATATTTTGCCGGATCCTTCACACCCGGGCAGCTCCAGTTCTTTGCATACACGAAGTCGGCACCTTCGAGAGCCTTCTTCTGGTCGTATTCCACCTTGGCATCGCCCACAAACTTCGGGTCAAGCTCATAGCCCTCGGGCTGTGTCACCACGAAGTCCACGTCGGCTGCATTCATCCACTGTGCGAAAGAGTTTGGCACCGCCTGAGGCAAGGCACGGCAATGAGGTGCCCACGTCAGCACCACCTTTGGGCGTGCATGGTCGCGTTTGGTGGCTGCATTGCCCTGCAGCTCAGCCCATTTCTCGTTTATCGTTATCAGGTCGGCAAAAGCCTGCAAGGGGTGCACCGTAGCGGTCTCCATAGCTACCACCGGCTTGCCCGAATACTTTACAAACTGGTTCACTATGGTCTCCGCATAGTCGTAGTCACGGTCTTTCAGTCCGGCAAACGAGCGCACGGCTATGATGTCGCAATAGCTGCTCATCACGGGGATAGCCTCCAGCAGGTGTTCGCTCTTGTCGCCGTCCATTATCACCCCACGCTCCGTCTCCAGCTTCCACGCTCCGGCATTCACGTCGAGCACAATCACATTCATGCCCAGGTTCATCGCAGCCTTCTGGGTGCTCAGACGGGTACGCAGACTGTTGTTGAAAAATATCATCAGCAAGGTCTTGTTCTTGCCCAACTCTTGATGGCCAAAGCGGTTGGCCTTCACTTCCTGTGCCTCAGCGAGAGCTGCCTTCAGGTCGCCAAGGTCTTCCACATTGAAAAATGTCTTCATTGCTTATTTCGATTTTAATTATTTGTTGCTTTATTGCCGTCAATAGGCATATTGGGCATATTATGCCTATAGGCTCATTATGCATATTGGGCCTGGGAGGCGCAGGCGATTCTTCACTCTTCCCTCTTCACTCTTCCCTCTTCCCTCTTCGTTCTTCACTCCCTCACCTGTCCATTTCCAGTAATCAGCCACTTGTAGGTGGTGATTTCCTCCAATGCCATTGGCCCGCGCGCTCCCAGCTTCTGCGTGCTGATGCCGATCTCGGCACCAAGGCCGAACTGCGCACCGTCGGTGAAGCTGGTTGGGGCATTGACGTAAACGCAAGCGGCATCAACCATAGCCTGGAACTTCTTTTGGGCTTCAGCGTCATTGGAGACAATGGTCTCGCTGTGGCCGCTTCCGTAGGCAGCGATGTGGCCGAGAGCCTCATCCTCCGATGCCACGGTCTTTATGCCCATCTGCATGCTGAGCCATTCGGTATTCCAGATGCTCTTCACGTTAGGGTCAGCCTCCTTCATCTTTTGCTCGCTTTCCTCAGCCCTATATAATAATGTGTCGGGATATCTGCCCTTCAATGCTTCGTAAGCCTTTCCGTCGGCATGAATCTTGGTTCCGTTCTCCGCAAGACCTTCGCTGAGAGCAGGCAAGTCGCCGAGCCGGCTTTCGTGAATCAGCAGGCAGTCGAGCGCATTGCACACGCTCACCCTTCTGCACTTGGCGTTGGTGACGATGCGCCGGCCCATCTCCAGGTCGGCAGCCCGGTCGAAGTAGCAGTGCACCACGCCGGCACCCGTCTCTATCACCGGCACCTTGGCAGTGTCGCGCACAAAGCTGATGAGCTTCCTGCCCCCTCGGGGGATGCAGAGGTCTATGTAGCCCACGGCATTCAGCATCTCGCCAGTGGCCTCGTGGGTGGCAGGCAGAAGAGTCACCACGTCGGGGGCGACACCAAACTGCTCCAGCACCTTGTGGATCAGCGCGACACCCGCCACGTTTGACGCGTCAGCATCCTTTCCACCTTTCAGCACGCACGCATTGCCACTCTTGAAACAAAGCGAGAACACATCAAAGGTGACATTGGGGCGAGCCTCATAAATCATGCCTATCACCCCGAAAGGAACGCTCACCCTCTGGAGGTGCAGACCGTTGTCGAGGGTCTTGTCTTTGAGAATCCTGCCCAAGGGCGACGGCAAGGTTGCGACATGCCTCATGTCCGAGGCTATGTCTTGCAAGCGTTGCTCCGTGAGCTGCAACCGGTCGCGCATCGGGTTCGCCTTGTCCATCCTGGCCAAGTCGTCGGCGTTGGCCCGCAAGAGCGCGGGAGTATCAGCGACAATGGCGTCCGCCACCGCCTGCAGTATCCTGTTACGCATGTCATCGGTGAGCAAGCCCAAGGTCTTGCTTGCCGCCTTCACCTTTTGGAAAGTCTCTTTCAGTTCCATTACCTATCTCCTTCTTCTTATAATAAGACTTTTCGGTGGCAAAGATAAGTATAAACATTGGCAAATGCAACAATTATGCAACAAAACAAATATTTTTAAACAATGTGCGTATTATTATGCGGCATTGGTTTGCATTGTGCGGTATCAGCGAAGTAGCAGGATTATACGCAAACGCGTCGCCACTGGAATCGCGTTGCAATCTCAGTGGCGACGCGTTGCGATTCCTATGGAACCCCGACACCAATGATATCAAGCCGTCTTTCGCATCTATTTGTACTCCTTTGGCGAAGTGCCAAACTCCTTAACAAAACACTTGGTAAAGTATGAGGCGCTGCAGAAACCCACCTGATACATAACCTCAGAAACGGTGAATCTGTCTTGTTTCAAGAGTGCAGCCGCCCGCTGCAGTCTCTGCTTGCGAATAAAGCTGACTGGAGTCTCGCCGGTAAGCAGCTTGAGTTTTCTGTAGAGCTGTTTCTGGTCCATGCCAAGCAAACCGCAAAGATTGGTGACATTGAATTCCTCAGACTGCATATTGGCGTTTATCAAACCGACCACCCGTTCCATAAGTTCCTCGTCGCTTGTCAGAGCCGGGGCTTCTTCGGCGACAGACGTGATGCCCTCTATGCGCACATTCTGCTCAATGGCTTTGCGCCTGTTGAGCAACTGCACAATGTGCAGCTGGAGTTTCCGAAGGTCAAAAGGCTTGGGCATGAAAACATCTGCCCCGCTGCGAATGCTCTTCAGTTCAGTAGTGGCATCGTCTTTTGCCGTCAGCATGATGATGGGAACCAAAGACGTTGAATGGCTGTTCCGAATGCGATGGCATAATTCCGTACCGTCTATGCCCGGCATCATCTGGTCGGTAATCACGATGTCGGGAACCGTAGTCTCCAGCAGTTTCAAGGCGTCTTCGCCGCTTTGGGCAGTTATGCACCGATACGAAGATTCCAATGCCGTTATCAGGAAATCGAGTATTTCCCGGTTGTCGTCCACTATCAAGACCGTTGGTTTGTCAGAAGCCACGGCACGGCTTTCTTCTTCCGCGGCAAGTACAGAGGCAAGCGGCAGGGTTATGGTCAGCTTTAGCCCGTCTTTGCTCTCCGCTTTCACCTCACCGCCATGCATCTCTACATACTTCTTGACAACAGACAACCCTATGCCGGAGCCCTCACGCGAATTTTGCCCCTTATAATATCGGTTGAAGATTTTCTGTAGGTCATTGCTTGGCACGCCCGGTCCGTTGTCGCTGATAAAAACGACAGCCTTTGAGCGTGCTTCCTCTACATGGACCACTATTTTTCCATTGCCATCTTCAACATATTTCATTGCATTCGACAGGATATTGCGGATCACCATTTGGATCTTGACAACATCAACATCCATCAGCAAAGAGCTTTCCGGCATCTCCCTTACTATGCTTATGTTCCTTTCATGGGCCAGAGCCACAAACTCATCAATACACCCGGAAACGACACTGCACAGATCAACACGTGAAGGAAGTATCTGGTCTTCGCCCTCAGCCTCCAACTGCTTGAAGTCGAGAATGCGGTGTATCAGTTCGTTCAACCGAAGGGCATTGCCATGAATCAGTTTGAGACTGTCTCTGAGCTTTGCATTTGAAGTTTCCGACAGCAGTTTCTCCAAAGGGGCAATGATCAGGCTCAGCGGGGTCTTCAGTTCGTGCGACATATCGACGAAGAAATCCATCTTATGTTGGGTAAGCGACATCACCCGCTCGCGCTCGCGTTGTTCGAAAAGAATCTGCTCGTGCCGCTTGTAGCGCCTCTGTATCAGCCAGGCAACCACGACAATGACAAACAGATAGACCATACACGCCCACCACCTGAAGTACCACGGGTATGGGACTGAGAGTATATACTCCGTCACCGACGCATCTTCATGGTCGGCGTCGGTTGTCAAGTACAGTCTGTAGTCCCCACCAGAAAGGTGTGACAGCACAATTCTATTCGAGCCGTTTGGCAGTGAATGCCATTCGCCGTTTCTGCCAATCTTGTACCAGAACACCTCCGCATTTTTCCTGCCATATGCAAAAGTCGCCAGGTTAAGGACAATGTCCTCACGGTCGTTAAGTTCTATTACGTTATTAAATCTGGGAACACAGTTTGCGACCTCTGAGTCACCGACCATCACTGATGAGATGAACACCTTCGTGTGGGCTATAGCAGTGGGCTGCATCTTCAGATTCTGCCGGCACACAAGGTCTTCACCTCCCCACAGGATGGATTCATCAGCAGGCACATACACGCCTGCCGTAAAACAGTTTCCGGCATTATTGAAAGAATGTATGGAACCGTCTGTCGTGTTAAGATAAAACAGACCGTTGGAAGTTGACATCCACAAATGTTTGTGTTCATATACAAACGCCTGTATCATGCCGTCCTTGACATAAAACCCGGTCTTTTCCTTTATGTTTTTCTCCGTGTCATACTTGTACAAGCGCCCTTCCACATCAAGCCACAGCTTACCATCTGCCAGTATCATATTGTCTATATAGATTTTCTGCCGGAGTGCGCATTTCATAGTGTTGGTGTTTATTGACACCAAGCCTTTGCTGGTATTTGCCCACAACACGCCCCTACCGTCGGGGAAGAACCTGTAGATGGTGTTCACTATTTCGTCATGCTTTCCAAACGGGCTTTCCTTCATCGTAAACTTGCCGCCAGATGCCAGCAACGCTTTTTTGTCGACAACGTAAAGCCCTCCCATGTAAGTTGCCACCCATAGTCTGCCCGCAACATCTTCATAGATATCGTAAGCCCAGTTTGAGTTTCTGTCTTTCTGGTCTGTCAACACGTAGTATTTGAACTCATTGCGCTTAGGGTCATATCTTGCAATGCTGGCATCTGTCGCAATCCATATATCCTTGTCGCGGTCTTCATAGACACACCTTATCATGCTCTTCTTCAGACCACTTCCTACCTTGAACCAAGTGGTGTTGCCAGGGGTTATATGTATCAGGCCGTTGTCGCCGCCCAACCATCTTCCACCCTTTGAATCAACCAGAATCCGGGTGAAGACGTTGCCGTCGCGCGAATGGGTCAGCGCAGGAAGGGGTGTGGTCTCAAATGTGTTTCTTGACTGGGTAACGGCAATTCCCCTGTCGGTTGCTATCCAGACGAGGTCGCCATCGCAGAGTATTTGGTGGATGGTATTGCTCGGAAGACCGTTCTGAGGCGACGAAGCATCATGGTCTATCGTCCGGATGTTGCCTGACTGAGGATTAAGAATCTTCAGGCCAAACTCTGTAGCCAAAAGGAGTTCGCCCGACGGAGACGGCACAATCTGGTTGAAAGTGCATCCGGAACTGACGAGTGATATTCTTGCGTTTCTGAAATCATGACAAAGCAGCCCATGCTCCGTTCCTATCCAAAGGTTCTCTCTAAGCTTGTCATACCACACGGCATAAACATTGTCTTCAATGCTTGCCTTTTGTATTCTGCCATGAGAGTCCAGCCATGCAAGACCGTTGTAATGGGCAATATACATGCGCCCGGGCGCAGGTTCAAACGAGAAGATGATGTCGTTCTTCTTGGCACCGGGCAGGTCAAGATGCTGCCACGAACGCTTTTTCAGGTTCAGGCAGAACAACCCGTGCGATTTGGTTCCGACATACATTATGCCATTGTAACATGCCAGCGAGCGCACCTCTCCCGTAGTTGGCACCTTGTCGAAAGGCGAGACCAGTCGTTCTGTTCTCAGGTTCAGCCATTTCAGACCGTCATCGCCACCAAGACAAAGCGTCTCGTTGTCTACAGCAACAATGGCATGGTAATTGCCTTCGAACAGTCGTCGGACATTATAGCCGTCGTATGCAAACAGGCCACGCCTTGTTGCAAACCACATCATTCCCTGGGCATCCTTACAGATATGTTCCACAACGTTGGCCTCGTAGGGAAGGGTGATTTTTTCAAACTGCATAGGTCTGACCTCATTTGCATACGAGGCGACAGGCAGCAACACAAATATTGCTGCCAACAACATTCTCCAAAGTCTTAGTCGAAGGGCAATCATGTTGCAAAATTAAAGAAAAATCAGAACGACCACGCTTCTTGCCAGACTATTTTAGGAATTGCACCGTCAAAACGCAACGGCAACCATAGATAGCGCGAATCCGGCAGGTCTGTTTTCTTCCAACGGTCAAAAAGCGCTATGTACAAGTCCGGACGTCCAACGACAGGCTGGACGTAGGTGCTCTGCCCGTAGAATGTCTTGTCTGCGTCCTTGCCGACACACGGATTGCCCAACGATTTCCATTCTCCAAGCATTGAATCGGCTACAGCCACGTCGGCAATGTTAGGGTCCCAACCCGAGCAGCCGGATGTGAGAAGATAATACTTTCCCTGATGTTTGAACACTGCGGGAGTTTCACGGAACTTCTTCTCAAAGTTGCGGGTAAAGGTCTTGGCAGGCTTCAGATAGTCGTCGGTCAACAGATGGACATACAGAGTAGCATTGTCCTCTGCGGAACATATCTGGTAAGCCCTTCCGTCATCATCAACAAACACAGTCTGGTCGCGGCTCATTTCACCGTTCGGCCTGAAGCTGCCCAAATAGGCAAACGGACCGGTGGGCGTGTCGGATACCGCCACGCCAGCACTGGCCTTCGAATAATCCGCACTGTCAATATGCATCCACATGACAAACTTTTTAGTCTTGGCATTGTATACAACCTTAGGACGCTCCACAACCTTCGAGAAATGGAGATCATGAAGCGAGTCTGTCTTCTCTGCACTCAGGGCAAGTCCCTCAAAATGCCAATTCAGAAGGTCTTTGGAGGAATAGCAACTTATTCCGGTCACATCAGTGCGGTAGCATTCCCATGTTGCCCATTCCGGCAAGACGGTTTTGCCTTGTTTGTACTCGCCGTACCAATAATATGTTCCGTCTTGGTAGAGCAATCCGCCGCCATGGGCATTGATGGCATTGTTTTCATCGTCAAGCCAAACACAGCCGGGATGAAACTTGTCGTTGTTCTGTGCTTTGCAGGCTAAGGGCAGCACTGTCAGCAAAATCAATAAGAGAGTTCTCATTTCTGTATAATTTTAAAAAGAGGGAAGGTGACCCCTCCCCTCTTGACAAGCAAACGGTTTCGATTAATTCTTGAATGCATCCAGGGCTACCGTGGGTGAATTGTTCTCAAAACATCCCTTGCTATAGCCGTCGTTATATCCTGCAGGTGCCTGAGGCTCCCAATAGAATATTCCCTCCAAATGGCCTGTAGCCTGACCTTTGGCTATGAGAGAGGCAATGCAGTCGCGGCATTCCTCTGCCTGGTCATAGTCCATGCCAAACTCGCATATCATAACAGGCTTCCCGTATGTATTGAAAAGCTTTGTTATGTTGTTGACACAGCTGGTGACATATTCTGTCGACTTACCGGTCTCCGGGTACAGCGACATGCCGATAACGTCATATTTGCCGCCATTGTTCTTCATATAGTCGAAGATATAAGTGTAAAGGGCAAGGTTGTCACCGCTGTCGAGATGCACAATCACCTTTGCGTCAGGAAATACCGCCTTTACCGCATCGTATCCGGCATTGGTCAGTTCAGCATAGTTGCTGCCGGTTTTCGTGCTTCCCAAAGGCCACAGCATACCCGTGCGGGTCTCGTTGCCAATCTGTACCCACTCAGGAGTTACGTTATACGCCTTGAGCTTATTGAGCATTGTGCTGACGTGCTCTGCCACAGCGTTCTTCATCTGGGTCAGGTCATAATCGGCCCATGCGGCAGGAGTTGTCTGGCTACCCGGATCAGCCCACGTGTCGCTGAAATGGAAGTCTATCATCACACGGAGTCCAAGTGCAGCTGCGCGGCGAGCCTTTGCCAGCACGTCATCCATGTTGTTCCATCCCTCTGTGGGATTGACCCAGACGCGGAGGCGGATGGCATCTACATTGCAATCCTCCTTCAACAGCTTCATGCAGTCGGTTGCTACACCGGCCTTGTTGTTGAACGTCAAGCCCTCGCTCTCCATTTGGGTGAGCCAGCTGACGTCGGCTCCTCTTGCGAAGGTGCCTGCCTCAACGGCAGTCACCTCTTCTTGGTGCGGCTCGGTGACAGGACTCTCCTGCGTGCATGCCGTCATGCAAGAGATAAACATGAATGATGCTATTACACCAAAAAGGCGGGAGGTGCCGGCTATCATATTCTTAATCATAACTGTATCGTTTTTATTCTGTTAATGTATATGTACACTTGCACAAGTCAACGGTAAAGGTATAAGTCTTGCCGACTTCCCATCCCTTAGGATTGCCGTCTTCCTTCTTTGACCATCGCAGCGAACCGTCTTTGTAGGTACCGAACATATAGTCCCAAGAACCGTTCATCAGGACCTGAACGCCCCATGGAGTATCAGCAGTTGCCTTGATGCGTGCCGTATACACACCTATATGGTCTGGATCGGCTGTCATCTCTGTCAAGTCCCAATTGTCGTTGAATCCTGTGCATGATACAGACGTAATGGGATCGCTCATGCCATACCAATACGACATCCATCCGAGTGATGCTATAGTCACATATAGTCCCTTTCCCGGAGCCTGGATGTTGGTGTCATCGGTACCGTCGAGTGTCAGTTTCCAATCTGAAGTAGTCGGGTCTTGGTTGACATGATCCCATCCCTGATATTCCTTTGAAAAGTAGTAGCCCCAAGAGCAGTTGAAGTTGACAGCCGCAGCATAGCAGAGGTTCTCCTCATCGTAGAGCGTCAGATACTGGTCGTAGTTCCATGTATCGTCGTTGCCAAGCACATAAAGCTTCTGTTCCACTTCAACCGGCGTCTCGCTGCCTTCCGACACTTCACACTTCCAGTCATTGGGATCGTTCAGATCGAGCACCAACGACACCTCGCCCGTTGTAGGAATATTGACAGTGATGTTGGATGCCGTCTGCCCGAAGGTCAACTTGCCGTTGTCCATTCCGAAGGCAACTGGAGTGCTGACAGCCGCCGCATCGTCTGTACCGGTTTGTGAGTTGTACTGGCTGCCGGTTCCCGCAATCTGAATATTTGCCGTTCCGGTCTTGGTTGCAGTAAACGAAAGCGTCCACTTGTTGGTCTTGCGGTCATAAGTCATCTCTCCGTTGATGTCGCCGCTTACAGTCAGCGACGGGATATAGAGCGCTGTCCATTCCTGACGCACGGTATTCACCACGGTATAATAGCATCCGGCAGGACCTGGATACCAGAAGTTCCAATGCAGGTCATTGCTGCTGATGACGAACGGTTTTCCATTGCCGTCGTCACCTATGTTGCCCCACTTCACACCGTTTCCTTCCTGCAGCCACCAGTTGTACCAGCCGCTGACTCCGAGGAATCCACTGTAGATACCGTCTGAATTTGGAGAAGCAAGCGTGTTGCCCGTGTCGCTTCCGCTGGCATCAAGCACATATCCGGTTGTCATGTCAATGCTATATGGCGTCACCTGGATCTGGTAGACATTGCTGTACTGGGCATCCACATTGTTGGCAAGAACAGAACGCATGCGTATATATAAGGTGGAGGCGACATCACTCTCAAAGCCTATACGTCCAACCAGGGAGTTCAGGCTCTCAGCCGTCAGCTGCATAGACGTGCTGCCTGATTCGGTCAGCATCTCTACCGGAGACTCAAAGCCTGCAGTGCTTGAGAACTGAAGGGTGTTCACTATCGTGCCGACCGGTGCCTGCACCCTTTCGTCATTGGTCGTCAGCCGGCTGTTGTCGGTCCAGTTGAGCGTCAGTGCCAAACCGTTAGTGTGGTCTTTGTCGATTAATACGTCGCCAGAACCACTGAGCTCCACAGCCTGCGCCCCATTCGTAGTGATCATATCACCGTCTCTATTGCAAGCCGTCAGCGACATGACAGCCAGAAGCGATGCAAGGATATATTTTATTGTTTTCATTGTTATCAATAGTTTTCGTTCTTCAGATTCGGATTAGCAGAGAGCTCTGCTGTTGGAATAGGATAGACATTATACTTGCTTGCTGTGGAGCGTCCGTCCACGACGCCGCCTTTCCACTGCCACTTATAACTTCCGCCGGTGAATTGGCCATAGCGAATAAGGTCTGTACGGCGGCAGCTTTCCCAATAAAGTTCACGTGCACGCTCGTCAAGGATAAACTGCAGCGTGAATTGAGCCTCATTGATGTTGCCGTCTGTGCTGCCGTAGGCACGCTGGCGTATTTTATTCACGCAATCCAATGCCTCGGCACGGGTAGCTCCTGTTCCGCCACGCAGAACGCTTTCGGCCAGCATCAGATAGACATCAGCCAGACGGAACACAGGGTAGTCGATGTCGGCACCCACAGCACCTGTATTCGATGCTGCCTCTCCGGCATCTGTCAGGTTTGAGTATTTCTCACCAAAGTATCCCTGACTCTGGTCGTCGATAGCTTTTGTAAGCCATTGCTCCTGTCCGTCGGTATAGAACATATAGCGGCTGTCGGCAGTTTCGTTGCCCGCAAACAAAGCAGGTAATTCACCACGGACACGGAACATGCCCCAGCCGCTTGTAAGTCCATACTTGGCAGGATCCTGTGAGCTGGAGTTTCCACACTCACCGCATACTATATAGGTAGTCGCACCCCAGGAGACCGTATTCACGGCATCCACAACAAAGGGGAAGATAATCTCGTTGGTGCGTTTGTCGTTGTCGGCATTAAACAGTTTGCTGTAGTTTTCCTCAAGCGAATAGCCGGCATTCATCACTTTCTTGCAGTAGGTGATGCAGTCGGTATAGTGATCGCCAGAGTCATAGACCTCAGCGTTCAGATAAAGTTTGGCAAGCAAAGCCCATGCCGCACTTTTGGAAGCCCGTCCATACTCGGCGGAAGAAGCATCGAGAAGTCCGTCGGTGCTTATCTCTTTCAGTTCCGACTCAATGAAGCTGAACAGCTGGCTGTTGCTGTATCGTTCAGGGATATACGAGCCTACACCCATTGTCTCATCAACATACGGACCTTGCCCGAACAGGTCGAGAACATAATAGTAGGCCAAGGCACGGAGGAAACGTGCCTCTGCGCGGTAGGCCTGAAGGTTGGCGTTGCCTGAAACAGCAGACTCCGTGGCATGGCCGAGAAACTCATTGCAGAGTGCAATGGTATAGTATGCGCGATAATAGGTGTCAGCCACCCAAGGATCATTGGCATCCCATGTCATGTATGTGAGATCTTCGGTCTTGTCGCCCGAAAGCCATGTTGCGGCCATCTCATCCGTTGGACACTCCTGAAGATTGAAGTAGCCACGCAGGAAGTCATAACCGTTGTTGCTGGAGATGTCTGCATTGCCACCGCCCTGCTCCTGGCCAACGATAACGAACGATGCATAGAGCTTGGCCAATGCCATCTTGTATCCTTCTTCCGAGCCGTACACGACATCCGCGGTAGTCTGGCTGTCGGTCTGAGGCTGCTGGTCCAGGTCGCCTGTGCAGCTCATCAAAGCGCAGGCAGCTAATAATGTTATATATATCTTTTTCATTTTGCTCTTTTGTTTAGGGTGATTCTAGAAATCAAGTCCGACAGTAAGTGAGTAAGTTCTGGGGCGAGGATAAACGCTCATGTCGATACCACTCTGATTCTCCGGATCCACGCCTGTATAGTTTGTGATGGTAAACACATTCTGTACCATCAGCGATGCGTTCAAAGAGAACCATTTGCTTATCTTTCCGAAATTATACGACAGCTGGATGTTGTCCATCTTAAGGAACGAGGCATTCTCCACATAGTAGTCGCTCTCATACTGACGCTTCTGGAAACGGGTTTTCAGATAGCTGCTGTTCAGCCGGTTCAACTGATAGTCGTTGTACGACATTGTTTCCCAAGCACCGGTATTCATTGCCATGCCGTTATACAGATAGTTGCCTATGTTGGCACGGAGCGAGGTGCTGACAGTCAGCTTCTTCCATCGGATAGAGGTTGAGAAGCCGAGAATCCAGTCGGGAGCAGGAGAATGGTAGTGGTAGAGGTCGTTGGAGTCTACCTTGCCGTCACCGTTCAGGTCGGCATAGAGGCCCTCTATCGGCATTCCGTTCTCGTCGTAGATTTGCTTGTACACATAATAGCTGTACGGCTCATAACCTTCTGAGAGCACCTGTACATAGTGCGACTCGATAGCTCCGGTAAGCGTATTGGGCGATTCGGCGAGGTCGTTCAGTCGAAGGTTTGTTATCTCGTTGCTCTGGTAGGTGGCATTGGCACTGACATCCCACTGCCAGTTGTCTGTCATAACGGGAGTGGCATTGATCGATATCTCATAGCCCTCGCTCTTGATGTTGCCCACATTGCTCAGCATCTGCTTGTTGAAGTTTGTTCCGGCGGCAACAGAAACTGTGGCCAACAGGTTTTCAGTCTTGCGGTTGTAATAGTCGAAAGAACCCGTCACTCTGTCGCCGAAGATGCCAAAGTCGAAACCGAAGTTCCATGCCTTGGTAGTCTCCCATGTGAGGTTGCTGTTGTATGCTGACGGACGATAGGTATGAATAGGCTGTCCGCCGAACATATAGTAAGCACCGCTCTGGCTCTCGGTGTAGAGAGGCAGATAACTGTAGTTGGCAATACCGTCCTGCTGACCTGTCACGCCATAACTGGCCCTGACTTTCAAATTGTTGAACACTGGCTTCAGAGCCTTGAAGAAGTTTTCCTCTGAGACACGCCATCCAAGAGCCACAGAAGGGAATGAACCCCAACGGTTATTTTTGCTGAAACGGGAAGAAGCGTCCCTACGAACACTGGCTGACAGAAGATACTTGCCGTCATAACTGTAGTTTATGCGGCCATAGTAGGAAAGAAGCACGTGTCGCTGGTCATCTGCTGCAGATGCAGCCTGCTGCTCTGCAGGGGTCATATCGTTCAACTCCAGATAGGCGGCATTGGTGTACTTCCAGAACTGATAGTCGTAACCTGCTGTCACATCGATGTTGCTCTTTATGCTGTCAAAATACTTGCTATAGTTAAGATAGAACGTCAGCAGCCGGTTGTTGTTTTTCTGCGGGCCATAGCCGTAATTGCGTCCACCGGTATTGTAATACTGATAAGACTCCTTGGGAACATATATCTTGCCCTGGCCCTTTGACCAGTCATAGCCCAATGTAAGATGTGCATGGAGATCGGGCAAGAAATGCATGCTGTAGTCGGCATCAAAACTTCCGACCACGCGATAGACATCAGATGTGGAACTGTAGTTGTTCAGCAGTCCTACCGGGTTGCCGGTTGCTCCCGTAATAGGCACACCGTTGGCATCAGCAGCCTCATAATATCCCAGGAATGCGTCAGTGCCTGAGTAGACAGGCGAACAGGGGTTATGCGTAGCACCTCCCCAAATGGCATTGGTGTTTGCAAATCGGGTGTCGCTATAAGTTCCCTTCAGATTGACATTCAACTTCAGATGGTTGTCCAGCAGATTCGGTGTCAAAGACAGACTGCCGGTGTAGCGTGTCATGTTGTCTGTCTTCAGTATACCGTCCTGATTGTTGTAGCCTAAAGACAGACGGTAAGGAAGAGCCCCCACCTTGCCCGAGATGCCGATGTTGTTGTCCGTACCAAAGGCTGTCTTGAATATCTCGCTGTTCCAGTCGGTATTCACATCGTCGTTGAGCAACGACTTCTGACGGTCAGTTCCATAAGTGTTTACAAGACTGTACATCTCATCACGGCTGATCATGTCGGCCGTCTTGGTGCGCGTCTGCAACGAGTTGGTAGTGGAGAAGCTGATCTTTGGTTTCTTCGAATCAGTGCCTTTCTTGGTAGTGATGATAATGACGCCGTTTGATGCACGCGAACCATAGATAGCCGTTGACGACGCATCTTTCAAGATGGTCATGCTCTCGATGTCGTTCGGGTTGATAAGACTCAGAAAATTTCCACTGCCGCTCACGCTGCCGCCTACTTCCATAGGCACACCGTCGAGCACGATAAGCGGATCATTGGAAGCATTCAGCGAAGCGCCTCCACGGATGCGGATAGTGCTTCCTGCCGATGGCGAACCACCGCTGTTGACAATCTGCACGCCGCTCACCTTACCATTGATCAACTGCTCCGGTGAATTGATGACACCTTGGTTGAAGTCTTTGCTGCTGACGTTTGAGACCGAACCCGTCAGGTCGCTCTTGCGCTGCACACCGTAACCGATGACCACAGTTTCCTGTATCACATTCTGATCGGGTTCCATCTGAATGTTCAAATGGCCGGAGGAAGGAATCTGAAGAACCTTGGTCTTGTAACCCACATACGAGACCTGGACGGTCTTTGCCGCACTGCTCAATTGCAGCGAGAAGTTACCGTCAAAGTCTGTAACCGTACCCTTTGAAGAGCCCACCTCTACTATCGTCGCACCGATAAGTCCTTCTCCGGTTTCGTCCTGCACTGTTCCGGTCAATGTCTTGCCATTCTGGGCCAACGACATCAGCGGAAAGAGTATCCATAATAAAAGGATACTGTAATAGTGCTTCTTTGTTGAAATTGAAGTATAACACATATTATTTTGGTTTTTAGATTTATCCTCAGTTCCGGTTGCAAATTTGCCCAATTATCGGTATATCTCAAAATACATTTCAGACAAAACGTTGTTCATTTTAGACAAGGTGCGAATAAGTTGATATTTCCAAGACGTTGCAGTCTGAAAACAATACCGCAGACAATTAGTCCCTAAGGGATCAATTGTCTGCGGTATTGTTTTCAGACTGCAATAGCCGATTACAAATAAGGAGGTTTACTCCTTGGCATAGAGCTGCAGGGCTATGCGCTCGCTGCGGTTGCCATCCGTCACGGTCGCGAAACACTGGCGGTAGCCGCAGGCATGCAGCAGACGGCGCGTGCTGGCGTCGGGCTCCATGATGAAAGCGAAGAAGTCGGGCCTGCGCTGCCGCAGTGCCTCGGTGCGCTGTGCCGTCATGGCGGCGGTTGCGGCCTTCTGTTTGGCGTAATACTTGCAGGCCGGCAATGCACGCGACTTCAGCCCCACGCCGTTGTCGGCCACGTTGAACATTATCAATGGATAACGTTTTGCCGTCATCACCTTCTGAATGGCATTCCATTGGAGCGAATAGGGGTTGTAGGTGAAGCGCAGGTTCTCGCGGTGCACACTCACTGCGATGTTGGCAAGCACCACAACGGTCAGCACCGCAGCCAGCCCCCAAGCCGGCATCTTGCGCAGGAAACGCGGGCACAACCGAGCGGCAAAAAGAATGAGGAAGGTGAGAAACGGCATCATTGCAATGCAATAGTGAATGGCACTGGCCTTGAACAGCAGAAACAGGAAGAACGGCAGGTAGACGAACACCAGCCACCACGTGAAGCGGAAGCGGCGGCAGAAGAGGCACACACCGGCAAGTGCCGCATAGAGCATCAATGTGCGCAGAGCCATGTAAGCATCGGCAAACTGGCCCGCCAGCGCACTGCGCCAAGTGCCCATGCCGTTGCCATTGTCAGTGATAAGGAAGGTGTTGACAAAATATTCCTGCACAAAGGCCGGAAAGTTGCCCTTCGCTGCAAACCACACCGCCACGGGCACACATACCACGGCTATGCCCGATAGCCCTGCAAGCACACCGTCGACCCGCCGATGGGCCAGAGACGCGCCTGCCACGACGAGGGCCATGCCGCCCATCATGAAAAACACATTCCACTTCACCATCAGGCACCACGCCATGCCCACACCCGTCCAAAAGGCCGCACGTCGCCAAGGCACTGCCGGCGACGCCTGCATCACGCGGCACGTGTAATAAAGGGCGACGGCTATCCAAGGCAGGCAGAAGTCCTCGGCCTTGGTCTCGCTGTGCACCGGACGCAACAGCGAGAGCACCGATATCAGCACCACCGCCACAAGCGCACTGCGGCGTCCGGCAAACAGCCGCGACGTGCGCCACACAAACTCGAGTGTGACGGTGAGGGCCACAACGCTCATCAACAGCACACCGCTATAGGAGGTGGGCGTCAGCAGGTAAGCCAGACCATAGACCAGCCACAACATGGGACCTTTGGAGTCGGTGAAGTCGACATAGGGCGTGAGGCCTTCCATCCATGCCTTACCGCAGGTGAAGAACCACGAAGAGTCGCCGCGAGAGCCCCATTCGTGCATTAGAAACGAGTCGGGCGAGAGCCACGACAAAACGAAAGCTGAAAACAGAAACAGTAATGCCACGCGCAGCGCGGCAGATTTACATGAGCTGGGAGGGGTAACTTTTTTATTCATTTCTTAAATTAACAAGCTTGAGAAGTGTGAGTAAGCATACCCCTACCCAATAGGGCTA
>CAZXGQ010000059.1:0-20193 GCA_964640415.1 uncultured Prevotella sp. | reverse complement strand
GCCATATCGCGTCGCGATTCTAACGTAAAGGCACTGCGATTCTAACGTAAACGCGTCGCGATTCTAACGTAAAGCCGACTCAAAAGCTCAAATTCAGGCCATGTCTTAGACTGTGAAAAATATAATCATTTGGTTATTAGGGTGTTGTGAAATTTGCGCAAAAATGGCCTCAAATCGAACGAGAGGAAAAGTTTTTCAAAAAAAACGATTTTCAGAGAGCCTTTTGTTGAGATTTTTCATCTGAAATTTACGCTTCATGGTGTTGCCCATGTCGTATAATCCAGCATTCTTCTTACTTTATCTTCTCGTAGACATACACTTCGTGTATCTCGCCCGTGTAGCCTTCTTCTGTGAACGGCCCCTGGCTCATGCCGAGTATGATTTGTGTGCCGCGGTTGTTGAGCACCAGCAGGTCGTCGGTCAACGGGTCAACGGTAAGTCCCTCAATCTCGCCGCAACGGCGGAAGTCTATCATCTCTCGGAACAATGTGAGCGGACGCGAGAAAGCGCCGCCGGCGATGAGACCGGTGCGCTTCACCACCTTGCCGTTTTCATCGGTCTTCACGTTCCATGGGTCAGCCTTGACAGGCTCTGTGCCTTGCTTCAGACCATAGTATGGTGCTCCGGCTATGTCGGCAATGTAGATGTTGTCGGCAATGTGGTAGGTAGACTCGCCGTCGTCGGCAGAGAAGAGCATCTTGCCGTCGGCTATGTATATGCCCTGGCACCAATAAGGGTCAGGACGGCACTGCATCTTGGTGTAGTATTTCTTTGTGTCGAGGCTGTAGGCATAGACATAGCGGCTGTCAACCCAGTCGGACATCCAGATGAGTCCGCTCTCACGGTCAACGGCGAGACCGGAGCACTCTACCTGTCCCGACTCGGGGCACCATGGAATGTCCTCGATCCATTTCAGAGTCTTGGCGTCGTATACAGAGATGGCGATGTTCTCGCCACGGCCCAAGTTGAAGTGTTCGTTGCCGGTGTAGATTTTGCCGTCGTACACGTCGATGTCGCCAAAGTGGTTTGCCTTATCCGGGTGCGGGAACAATGGGTCGCTGTCCGACTGCACCCTTTTCTGCACAAGGTTCCAGTTGTGGTCATACTTATAGAGTCCGCGTGTGTCGGAGAGGTAGAAATAGTCCTTGTCGGCGGCTATGCCCTGACGTGCCGGAACCTGAATTACTTTCTTCAGGCGGTATTCCGTGCCGAGGTGCTGCGCGCAGACGCTTGTGCCGATGATGCCGGCAAGCAATGTGAACAAGAGTTTCTTCATTGGTAACTTAATTTACGGTCAATAAAAAATATCCACAACCACCCTAAGGCATTGTGGATACGGTTATTGTTGTAAGCGCTTAAGCTTCATGCCGACAGTCAGTTTTTGTTGCCTGCGTGCCTGCTTTTGCTGTTGCCCGGTGTGGTATCGGCGAGCGTGAAGTCGAGCTGGCGCTTCTCCACGTTTGCCCTTGCCACCTTAATGCGTATTGGGTCGCCAAGCTGATACTTGTGGTGATGGCGTCGGCCGCGCAGCAGGAAGTTCTTCTCGTCAAACTCGTAGTAGTCGTCGTCGAGGTCGCGCATCGGCACCATGCCCTCGCAGTGGTTCTCGTCGATTTCGGCATATATTCCGTAAGACGTTATGCCCGAGATGTGGGCATCGTATTCGTTGCCTATCCTGTCGCCCATGAACTCCACCATCTTGAACTTTATGGAGTCACGTTCGGCATTCTGTGCCAGTTGTTCCATTTCGGAGCAGTGCTCGCACAGCTCCTCGTAGTGCTTTTCGTTTGCAGAGCGTCCGCCGCTCTGGTATTTGGTGAGCAGGCGGTGGACCATGGTGTCGGGATAGCGGCGTATAGGCGAGGTGAAGTGGGTGTAATAGTCGAATCCGAGACCGAAGTGGCCAATGTTGTGCGTGGTATACTTGGCCTTCATCATCGCCCTCAGCGCCACGGTCTGCACCACTTTGCCCTCACGCTGCTCTCCCACGTCGGTCATGAGCTTGTTGATGCTCTTTATCATGGCTCTGCGCGTGCCGTCGGTTTTGACCTTCCAGCCAAACGGCGCAACAAACTTCCTTAAAGTCTCCATCTTCTCAGGGTCTGGATTGTCGTGCACACGGTAAGGCAACACCTTGGCTTTCTTGCCTTTAGGCACGCGGCCGACGCTCTCTGCCACGGTGCGGTTGGCAAGGAGCATGAATTCCTCAATGAGCTTGTTGGCGTCCTTCGAGCGCTTGAAATAGCATCGGATGGGATGCCCTTTCTCGTCGATGTCGAAGTGGAGCTCCTCGGTGTTGAACATCACCGAACCGTCCTTGAATCTCTTCTTGCGCAGCAGCTTGGCAAGCCTGTCGAGCGTGCATATCTCCCAGCCGTACTCGTGCTTGTATCCGTTGTTGCCAGGGTTGGGAGCCGGCTCTCCTGTACCGTCTACCACGCCGTTGTCTTCCAGCACCTGCTGTGCCTCCTCGTAGGCGTAGCGGCGTTTGGAGCGTATGATGGTGTGCACTATTCTCGAAGCCCTTATTTCAGCGTCTTCGTCAAGGTCGAAGATGGCGCTGTAGCAGAGCTTGTCCTCGTTGGGGCGGAGCGAGCAGATGAAGTTGCAGAGACGCTCGGGCAACATCGGTATGGTGCGGTCTACAAGGTAAACCGACGTGGCGCGTTTCACAGCCTCGCGGTCAAGGATGGACCCCTCGGTGACGTAGTGGCTCACGTCGGCTATGTGCACGCCAACCTCGTAGAGGCCGTTGTCGAGCTTCTTTATCGACAGTGCGTCGTCGAAGTCCTTGGCGTCCTTCGGGTCGATGGTGCAAGTCCACGTGTCGCGGAAGTCCTCACGCTCGGCAACGTCCTGGTCGGTGATCTCGCCCGTAATCTTCTCGGCCGCAGCCTCTACGTTTTTCGGGTACTTGTAGGGAAGGCCGCATTGTGCGAGGATGGTGTTCATCTCCACATCGTTGTCGCCGGTTGTTCCGAGCACGTCAACCACTTCGCCGATGATGTTCTTATGCTCGCTGTCGGGCCATGCCGTGACTTTCACCACAGCCTTGTCGTCGGTCTTGCCGCCCTTGAGCTTGTTTTTCGGTATCAGGATGTTCTGCGCCAGAGTGTTCTCCGATGTCACGAGGAAGGCTATGTCCTTGTCGACCCTCAGCCTGCCCACAAACTGGTCTTTTGCCCTTTGCAGGATTTCTATTACCTGCGCCTCGGGTATGTGGTTGCGGCGGCGGGCCATCATCGACACTTTTACGCGGTCGCCCGTGAGTGCCGACATGGAGTTGCGCTCCGACACGAAGACTGGCTTGTCGCTGCCGTCGGCGATGAACGAGTTTTTGCCGTTCGACTTTCTCACGAAGCGGCCCTCCTGTATCTGCCCGTTGGTATTGAGCTTGTAAGACGTGTCGCTGACCTTGGTCAGGGCATCGTCCCACGACATCTCTTCCATGATGTCCATGGCGAGCATCTTCAGGGGATGCGTGTTAAGGCGAAGCGAGTGGAATATGTCTTTAAGGGTCAGAGTCTTGTCTGGTTGTGAACTGAAAAATGCCTCAAGAACCTTGGCAAGCTGCTTCTTGGTCATGCGCTTGCCGCCTCGACGCTCTTTTTTTGATTGGTGTTCCTTCTTTCCCATAATAAAAAAGGTTTGAATTATATTTATCTGCAAATTAACGAAAAACTTTTCAACAATCCTAATATAATCACATTATTTTGCAAAATATTCTGATTTATGTATTAACTTTGTAACCCGATTGATTATGAAGATATTAATAACCGGTGCCAGCGGTTTTATTGGCAGTTTTATTGTTGAGGAAGCGTTGCGGCGCGGCTTTGAGACGTGGGCAGGTGTGAGGAATACCAGCTCGCGCCGTTATCTGCAAGACGAGCGCATTCATTTCATAGACCTTGACTTTTCTTCCGAGAGTGCGCTGACAGATGCGCTTCGCGGTCACGACTTCGACTATGTGGTTCATGCGGCAGGTGTAACCAAGTGTCTGCGCAGAGACGACTTCATGAAAGTGAACTATGAAGGCACGAAGAACTTTGTCAACGCCCTGCTGAAACTCCATATGCCCATAAGGCGCTTTGTCTACATGAGCAGTCTCAGCGTCTACGGTGCCATCAAGGAGAAGCAGCCTTACCAGGAGATAGAAGAGCAGGACACGCCGCGCCCTAACACGGCCTACGGAAAGAGCAAGCTCATGGCGGAGCAGTTCCTCGACTCGATAGGCAACGATTTCAATTATATAGTGCTTCGCCCGACAGGCGTTTACGGACCGCGCGAGAAAGACTACTTCGTTATGGCGAAGAGCATACGCGACCATGTTGACTTCTCCGTGGGATACCAGCGCCAGGACATAACCTTCATCTATGTGGAGGACCTTGTGCAGGCGGTGTTCCTCGCTCTTGACCATGGCATGTCGGGAAGAAAATATTTCATCTCCGACGGCGACGTCTACCAAAGCTCCACATTCAGCGACTACATTCACGAGGAGCTGGGCAAGCCATGGTGGATAAGAATCACTGCACCACAATGGGTACTGAGGATTGTGACGTTCGTAGGAGAGTATGTGGGCAGGGCAACAGGAAAACTTATAGTGCTCAACAACGACAAGTATAACATCCTCCGTCAGCGCAACTGGAGGTGCAACATAGAGCCGGCGTGCGACGAGCTGGGATTCACTCCACACTTCAAACTTCGCGAGGGTGTGAGGAAAACCATCAAGTGGTACAAGGACAATAACTGGCTTTAGGCTTTTATAGACAGTAAACCTTGAAGTTAAAAGATTTATTCACGATAGAAGAAAGGCCGCGCAAAGGTCTTTTGGCATTCGAATGGGTGATACTCGCCTATGCGGCTGTCACGCTTTTGATGGTGCTGTTTTGTTTCACCAAGATAGACAGTCCCCAGGCAATGATCTGGGGACGCGTGCGTGTATCCGCCATCACCGTTGGGTTGTGGGCGGTCTACAGGTTCATACCGTGCAAGATGACGGAATTTGTCCGCGTCATCATTCAGATGGCGTTGTTGGCATGGTGGTATCAAGACACCAGCGAAATAAATTCGCTTTTCTCCAACCTTGACCATGTGTTCGCGGCATGGGACCAGGCTGTCTTCGGCTTCCAGCCGGCCCTCGTCTTTGCTGAGAAATTCACGCATCCTGTGCTGAGCGAGTTTCTCGAACTATCATACGTGTCTTATTATCCCATCATCATACTGGTGTGCATCTTCTATTTCTTTGCAAGATACAAGGAGTTTGAGAAGTGCTGCTTCATTATCATGGCATCATTTTTCACCTATTATCTCATATTTGACCTTATACCCGTGGCGGGTCCTATGTATTATTATCCCGCTATAGGCATGGATAATGTGGTCAAGGGCGTGTTTCCCGTGATAGGTGACGATATGGCCCGCAACTGGCATATGATGAAACCTCCAGGGTGGACCGACGGCCTGGGCTATCAGATGATAGCCGACGTACACGAGGGCGAGCGCCCCACAGGAGCCTTCCCTAGCTCACACATAGGCATAGCAGTGGTGTGTTTCTTCTTGGCAATACGCGCGCGCAGCAAGGCACTCGTGCTGACGCTTCTGCCATTGTGTGTCGGCATACTCTTCGCAACGGTCTATATCCGTGCGCATTATGCCGTAGACGCTTTCGCCGGACTGATAACGGGGTGCCTCTTCTACGTGCTTTGGGCGGGCGTAGCCAAATGGAAGGCGGTTTAGCCCGAGCCCAGACAACTTTTTTATTAACATCAACGAACAACTCATGAAGAAATTATACATAGAGACCTACGGTTGCCAGATGAATGTCGCCGACTCAGAGGTGGTGGCATCGGTAATGAAGATGGCGGGCTATGAGCCTGCCGACAACGAGGCTGAAGCCGACGCAATATTCCTCAACACCTGCTCGGTGAGGGAAAACGCCGAGAACAAGATATACCAGCGGCTCGACCAGCTTTTTGCCGACAAGAAAAAGAAAGGCCTTAAGACGGTGCTCGGAGTGCTTGGATGCATGGCTGAGCGCGTGAGAGACGATCTTGTGGAGAACCATCATGCCAACATAGTCTGCGGTCCTGACGCCTACCTGAGCCTGCCCGAGATGATGGCAGCGGCTGAGCAGGGACTGCCTGCCGTAGACGTGAAGCTGTCTACCACGGAGACTTACCGCAACGTGTTGCCCACTCGCATTGGCGGAAACCGTGTAAGCGGCTTTGTAAGCATAATGCGCGGTTGCAACAACTTCTGCCACTATTGCATAGTGCCTTATACCAGGGGCAGAGAGCGCTCGCGCGACGTGGAGAGCATCCTTGCCGAGGTGCGCGACTTGCACGACCGCGGATTCAAGGAGGTGACGCTGCTCGGGCAGAACGTCAACAGCTACGGACTCCTGCCAAACGGCAAACGGCCGGAGAACGGCATCATAGTAGCGGAAGAGGGTGGCAAGGAGCTTTACGTGTGCTCTTTCGCCGAACTGCTGCGCAAGGTGGCTAAGGCTGTGCCTGACATGCGCGTGCGCTTCACCACGAGCAACCCGGAGGACATGACAGAGGACATCATGCATGCCATTGCCGATGAGCCGAACCTCTGCAGCCACATACACTTCCCAGCTCAGAGCGGAAGCTCGAAGGTGCTTCGCGACATGAACCGCAAATACACGCGTGAGGAATACCTTGAAAAGGTTGACGCCATACGCAGGATAATACCCGATTGCGGACTTACCACCGACATATTCGTGGGCTACCACGACGAGACCGAGGAAGACTTCCAGCAGACGCTGTCGCTCGTGAAGACCGTGCGTTTCGATTCTGCCTTCATGTTCAAGTATTCAGAGCGTCCCGGAACCTATGCAGCCAAACACTTGCCCGACAACGTGAGCGAGGAGGAGAAGATACGCCGTCTCAACGAGCTTATACGCCTCCAGACACAGATCTCGGCCGAGCGGAACAAGGAAGACGAGGGCAAGGAGTTCGACATCCTCATTGAGCGGTTCTCAAAGCGCAGCCACGACCAGCTCATGGGACGCACACCGCAAAACAAGGCTGTGGTCATACCAAAGGGAAACCACCACATCGGTGAAACGGTAAGAGTGAGAATTACGGGCAGCTCGTCGGCTACGCTGATAGGCGAGCTTATATCTTAAACATCCCAATCAAGAGCATATTTATGAAAGAGTTCCTGACAGTGTTGCGCAGATTCCTGCCGCCATACAAGAAATATCTGTTCTTCTCGGTGTTCTTCAATGTGCTTTCGGCACTGCTGAACATCTTCTCCTTCGCAGCGCTCATACCAATACTGCAAATCCTTTTTCAGGTCGACGGGGGCTTGCGTGCCAACGAGCTCTTGCCGTGGGCTTTCGACAAGGAGGTGCTGCAGAACAACTTGTCGTATTATGTGCAGGATCTTGTCATAAGCACCTCTGCCACAACGACATTGTTGATAATAGGTCTCTTTCTGGCCTTCACCACTTTTCTCAAGACCACGGCCTATTTCCTGTCGTCGGCTACTGTCATGCCGATACGCACTGGTGTGGTGAGAGACATAAGGAACATGCTCTACAACAAGATAACGTCGCTGTCGTTGTCGTTCTTCAGCGAGGAGCGCAAGGGAGACATAATAGCCAGAATGAGCGGCGACGTGCAGGAGGTGGAGAACAGCATCATGTCGTCGCTCGACATGCTTTTCAAGAACCCGATTCTCATAGTGGCCTATTTGGCTACGCTGATTATAATATCGTGGCAGCTCACGATATTCACAATCATCTTTGCGCCCGTCTTCATCTGGTTCATGGGCTTCGTGGGACGTAAGCTCAAAGCCAAGAGCGTTCTCGCACAGACGCTGTGGAGCGACACGATGAGCCAAGTGGAAGAGACGTTGGGCGGACTCAGAATAATAAAGGCATTCAACGCCGAGGAGAAGATGAATGCCAGGTTCGATAAGGTAAACTCTTCTTACCGCAACCAGCTGCTGAAAGTAACCGTAAGGCAGCAGATGGCTCACCCGATGTCGGAGTTCCTCGGCACGGTGATGATAATAGTGGTGTTGTGGGTAGGAGGCATACTCGTGCTCAACAAGTCATTGCTCGACGGACCAACGTTCATCTATTATCTTGTAATGCTTTACAGCATCATCAATCCGTTGAAAGAGTTCTCCAAGGCAAGCTATAATATCCCGAAGGGACTCGCTTCTATGGAGCGCATCGACAAGATATTGAAGGCTGAGATAGACATAAAGGACAAGGAAAATCCGGTGCATATTGAGTCTTTCGAGCATCAGATAGAGTTCAGGCACGTCTCTTTTGCCTATACCGACACACATACCGATGAGTTGCAATATGTGTTGAAAGACATCAATCTCGTCATACCAAAGGGCAAGACCGTTGCGCTTGTGGGGCAGAGCGGCAGCGGAAAGTCTACCTTGCTCGACCTTATCCCACGTTATTATGATGTGCAGGAAGGCGAAGTGCTTATCGACGGGGTCAATGTCAAGGACCTTGGCATACACGATTTGCGCTCTCTTATAGGCAATGTCAACCAAGAGGCGATACTCTTCAACGATACCATCAAGAACAACATAAAGTTCGGAAAGGAAGATGCCACCGATGAGGAAATTATCCGCGCGGCCAAGATAGCCAACGCCTACGAGTTTATCATGGAGACGGAAAACGGTTTCGACACCAATATCGGCGACCGTGGCGGCCGCCTCTCGGGCGGACAGCGTCAGCGCATCAGCATTGCCCGTGCCATCTTGAAGAACCCGCCCATTCTTATCCTTGACGAGGCAACGTCGGCCCTCGACACCGAGAGCGAACGACTAGTACAGGATGCACTCTACCGCTTGATGAAGACGCGCACCACCGTTGCCGTGGCTCACCGTCTGTCAACCATCAAGAACAGCGATGAGATTTGCGTCATCTACGAGGGCCAGATAGTGGAACGAGGCACTCACGACGAGCTCATGTCCAAGGACGGCTACTATCATAAGCTTCACGACATGCAGCAATGACGTTGGCAAGTTTGCCAAACGATTACGCTTTCATAAGCCTTCATAAAAATAAGCCCTTATAAAAAAGACCTCGCAGAAATATTCCAACAAACCATATTGTAGGAGTATTTCAGCGAGGTCTTTACGTATACTACCCTGCAGTGGGTAGTACTTTCTCTTATTCATATATAAGTGTTCCTGAGATGCACCAGTAGCTGTTGCTGCCGCCTTCGGGCGCACCCTGCGGTATCTTCACGTTGAGGGTATGCTTTCCTGCCTTCAGGTCGCCAACGTAGATGTATTCAGGATTAGTCATCGTTCCTGGGCACCAGTTTGAACGGCTCAGGTCAGACGAGCTGAGTCCGTTGGAGAAGTTGCCCGAGCAAGGGCTGTTGTTGCGGTAGGTTCCGCAGTCGTCGCGCCATGGGATGAATGTAATAACCTTCTGTCCGTCCACATAAATGGTATTGGGCTTTTGGTTGAACTCGTCGCCGCCGCCCCAGCCGCCGTGTCCGGTGGTGAGATAAAACAGGCGTGCGTTCTTCACGTCGCTCTTCAGTTCAAAAGTTGTTGTCAGCGAGTCGTTGAGCATGAAGATGGGGTAGGGTTGTCCAGCCTGTTCCATGTAGTTGACAGTGTTGAACAGAGGCAAAGCCTTCAGCACCTTGTGCTCGTCGTCGGGATAGTATTTCAGTTTCACGCTTACTTTGTGTCCGTTGGCATCCCAGTTGCCGATGTATGCTCCAATCCACACTTCGCCCTTGAGCTGTTCGGCAATCGATGTCACCTCAGCTTTGTAGAGCACAGAGTCAACCCATGTCTGTCCCGGCACTTTGTTGTGGTTGTATTTGCGCACGCCGAATCCCGTGAAGAATCGCATCAGTTCCAGTGGAACATCGTATTCAGGCGTAGATGTCAGGCCATGGTAGTCGGTGTCACCGCTATGGAACGATGGCACGCTGTTGAGGTCACGCAGCGCATCGATGAACGATTGCGCCTTGCCGGTAGGAATCATGAATATGGAGCCTGTACGGTCGTATGCATCGCCATCTGAATACTGCACTGTCTCCACAAACACCTGGCGGTCGTTTATACTGTCGGGCAGCTTCACCTTTTTAAGGATTACAGTGCCACCGGCAGCCGCATAAGTCTTTCCTGCTTCGAGTTCCCCGTTTGGCAGCTTGGCATTGCTGAAACAAATGGTTTGCTGGTCGAACACCGGCACTACTATTACTCCGCTTTGGTTTATGGCGTATGAATAGTTGCTCGACTCAAGATAGTGTCCCCAGTCGGTGGGCAAAAGTTCTGAAGGATTCTTTACGGCCGTTATGCCGGTGGCTTCCTGCACCGAGTCGCCGTTTCTTACAACGCGCAGCACAAGACCGTCGGGCACGCCGGCCCATGTCTGCGGTGTGCCGCGGAAGGCCACGTCGTTGGTATACCACACGTCGATGGTGTTAGAGTTTACTATGGTGCGCACCACCTTGCAGTTGAGTCCAAGGTATTTTTCTTCCTTTATTTCCTTGAATCCCTTGCCGTATTCAAACGGAGTGTTGGTGTATATAACCTCGTCGTTGGGCATCACGGCACGGCGGTAGCTGCATTGGCGGCTATAGTCGATATAGCTTTCCTGCTGCAGGCGTTTTTCCTTTGGTGCGTCGGTGTTTTCTTTTTTCTTGTCTTCCGGCCAAATGTTTTCCAGCTTCACCTGGTCGCCATACACCTTCATCACAGTGCTTCCCGGGTTCACCTTGCCCTTGTATACCGAATGGTAGGTCACTTCTATGCCTTTGGCCTTTTTCAGTTTCTTGGCATAGTTTTGTGCTTCGGCAGCCGTGCACATCAGCAGGCTGACCAGTAGAATGCAGACTTGTTTCATTTATTGGCTTTTAAATTATGCATTATAAATAGGTATGCAAAAATAATTATTTTATTTCTGATTGGCAAGAGAGCGTAACTATAATTTCTGTTGATGCCAATATATGAAGAAGTGAAATAGCATCAGCAGAGGGAAACAAAAATCGGGTGATTATTCACTGATAGCATATCAGATAAATAATCACCCGAAAAACGGTTGGCTAATCTTGCGCTTCTTGCGCTGGAGATCAGAGCTTCTTGAACTCTGCCAAAATCTTGTCGGCCGTGTCCTTCATCTCTTCCTCTGTGAGCTTCACGTGCTTGTGGAAGTCGACGTCAGCTTCAGTGTCGATAGGGATGAGGTGTATGTGAGCATGGTCCACTTCAAGGCCAAGCACCACCTGAGCCACCTTCTTGCATGGGAACGCATTGCGTATGGCAATGGCCACCTTCTTGGCGAACACCTCGAAAGCAGCGATGTCGCTGTCGTCCATGTCGAAAATGTAGTCAACCTCCTTGCGCGGCACCACGAGAGTGTGGGCTTTCTTCACGGGGTTGATGTCGAGAAAAGCGTAGAACTTGTCATCCTCGGCGCATTTGTAGCTGGGTATCTCGCCAGCCGCAATCTTACTGAAAATAGTAGCCATATATTATCCTCCTGATTTAGTTTGTTGTCTTCTCCTCTTATTAAGCGATGCTGATTTCGTCGACGCGCACTTTTATTGTGCCGCGCGGAATCTTGATCTCAACCACATCGCCAACCTTCTTGTTGAGCAGGCCTTGTGCGATAGGAGTCTTGATAGAGATCTTGCCTTGCTTGAGGTTTGCCTCGCTCTCCGACACGATAGTGTAGGTCATAGCCTTGTTGTTCTGCAGGTTTGTGATTTTCACCTTCGACAATATCTGCACCTCGTCGGTCTTCAAGCGGCTTACGTCCACAATCTTGGCTTGTGCTATGGTAAGCTTCATCTCGTTGATTTTTGCCTCAAGATGAGCCTGGGCTTCCTTAGCCGCATCATATTCTGAGTTTTCGCTTAAATCTCCTTTGTCGGCTGCCTCGGCAATGGCCGCAGAAGCCTTAGGGCGCTCCACAGATTCGAGTCTGCGTATTTCGGCCACGAGCTTGTCGTAGCCTTCCTGTGACATGTATGCCATAATAAAAACAGTATTAAATAATAGTTAAATTGTTATTGTTACTTTTGGAAACAGACATACGAAAAAGAATTCCGACATTCTTCCTTGGAATGACGGAATCCTTCTCTTACAAGTGTCTTCTTGTCCTATTGTGTGCAAAGTTAGCCTTTTATGTTGATATTGGCAAACTTTTCTGCGGTAATTTGCTGATTATTTTTCAGAAAGGAGCTCTTTTTGTGAATGTCATGGCCTTGCCTGTCGTTGGATGCCGAAAGCTTATTGCCTCTGCATGTAGGTAGAGCCGTTGGCTGTCGGTGCCATAAAGCGTGTCGCCTTTTATGGGGTTATTTAACCCAAGTTGGTGGGCGCAATGCAGCCTGAGCTGGTGTGTGCGGCCGGTTCTTGGCCATAGCCAAAGTCGGTTGGTGTCCACCTTTTTATAATATGTTATTGCCTCCCTGCCATATTCCTTGTCTATTACCTGCCGTGGCCTGTCGTTGAGGTCTGGCCGCATGGGCAAGGAAATCAAGCCTTCCTCGGGCGAGTCGTCGGGCAGTGGACGGCTCAACACCGCCACGTAGCGTTTTCTTATTTCGTGGTTTGCGAACTGCTGTTGCAGGTCGTGGTAGGCCAGCATGGTCTTGGCAATTATCATGAGTCCGCTTGTAGCCATGTCGAGCCTGTGCACAATGAGCGGCGACGGGCTGTCGGGGAACCGTTGCCTCATGGCCGTGAGCACGCTCGCTCGTCCGCTATTGCCCGGCACGGAAAGCAATCCGGCAGGCTTGCATACTATGCATATGTCGTCGTCCTCATATATGGTTTGGAGTTGGGCAATCAAGTTGTCGTCTTCCTGCTTGCTCTCCAATGGGTTGGCGTCTACGTCCATGCCTTGCAGCATCCATTTGAGAATAGGCTTGCATTTGCCGTTGCAGGCAGGGTAGAAATGCAGATGATGCCGCACTTCGCCTTTGGGACTCTCGCCCCACCAGAACATCGCCATTGCCTTAGGGCGCAAGCCGTGCTGGAAGGCATATTGCAGCAACCTTGGTTCGCAGCACTCACCGCTGCCCGCCGGCGGCATCTCTCCGCCGCGTATCTCTACCAGGTCGTTGCTATCGCCTTTGGAGTTGAGCATACGGAAGTGGCGGAATAGCCACAGTTGCAGGTCATCGCTTTTTTGCCGCCGCAGAGTCTTCATTTGCGTCAGGCGGTCTTTTTCTTCCCGGATGCCTTTTTCGGCTTCCTTCTGTCTGAGTTTCCACCTGTGCAGTTCCGCATTTTCAAACTGTCGTCTGAGTATATAGTCGCTGTCGCTTTCTCCCTCGCGTTTACCTTTCACGAACGTTGGACGCTTGTCAGCCTCGCGTTCCTGCCGGTTGGCTGAATCCATGTCGTCGATGTGCGCCGACAAGTCTTTTATGTCTTTGTTCAGTTGGGTTATTTCAGCCTCGTGCCGCTTGAAATAACCGTTGGGTTGCAGGTAGTCGAACACGGCCGGCACGAATCCGTCCCAATCGGCGCGACCGCATATCTGGCCGCTGTAGCCTGCAATGTATTTCACCTTTTCCCCTCTCGTCAGGTCATCGTGCCCGTCCACCACCAGCACCCCGAACATCTTCCCCTTGCCAATATCTCTTCTGAAGTCGTCGTCGACGCGTGTGTCGCTGAAAGGCGACGGCTTTCCCTCAAGCCAAGCAGCCAGTTCCTTGGTTGCAGTGAGGCATTCAGGTGACGGGGAATAGCAGAAAGGATTGTTCATTTCACGTGAAAATCATGATGAGCATCTGCGCTATCACGACCCTTACAAACATTCCGATAGGGTAAACAGACGCATAGGAAATGCTTGCCGTGTCGCCTTTGCAGTTGTCGTTGGCATATCCAAGCGCCATTGGGTTTGCCATCGAGCCGCACAGGATGCCGCAGATAGTTCCGAAGTCGTATTTGTGTGTATGCAGGGCAATGATGCCGATTATGAGCACGGGAATCACGGTTATGAGGAAACCTATGCCCACCCACGCCAAGCCTTCCGGCCGCAGGATGGTCGTGACGAAGTCTTTGCCCGAATCGAGTCCGAGACAGGCAAGGTAGAGTGCGAGTCCGAGGCGGCGCAGCATGAGCGATGCCGAGCGCGTGGTGTAGGATATGATGTGGGTCTTCGGGCCCAATGCGCCCACTATGATGCCCATGATTATGGGACCTCCGGCAATGCCGAGGCGCAGACTGCTGTCCATGCCCGGGATGGCTATTGGAATGGTGCCAAGCGCAAGGCCGAGGATGATGCCGAAGAATATGCTGCCGATGTTGGGTTCCTCAAGGGTTTTTACGGAGTTGCCGAAGAAGTGCTCCGCATTGTCAAGGTCTTCGTGCTTGCCCACTATGGTCACCCTGTCGCCGTATTGCAGGCGCAGGTCGTCGCTGGCAAGCAGTTTGATGTCGCCACGCACCACGCGGCTCACGTTTACGCCGTATCCAGCCCTCAAGTGTATGTCTCTCAGGCGTTTGCCGTTGAGGCTGGAGCGTGTAACCACGCAAATGCGGCTCTCCACTTTGGCGTCGATGGCGTTCCAGTCGACGTTGTTCCTGTTCCAGTCGCGGTCTTCCTGTTTTCCGAAGAGCAGCTCCAGCGACTTCTCGTCGTTCTTGTTGGTCACTACGAGCATGGAGTCGTTGACGTGTATCACGGTGTTTGCCATCGGCACGATGACATCTTTTCCACGCCAGATGCGCGAGACAATGAACTTCAGCTTTGATGTGTGTGCCAGCTCGGCAATGGTCTTACCCACGATGGCGGGGTTGATGGCGAGAAACTGCGCAATGTATGTATGGTCATCGTCCGACAGCGGCTTGGCCTCCATGTCTTGTGGCTTTACGAAGAACTTTCTTATTATTATCAGTGCTACTATTACGCCTACTACACCGAGAGGATATGTCACGGCTGTGGCGAGTGCCATGCTGTTGCTCGGCAGTCCTATGTGGGAAAGGGCTTGAGTGGCTGCACCCAGTGCGGGCGTGTTGGTTGTGGCACCGCAAAGCAAGCCTACCATGTCGGGGAGGCTGACGCCGGTGAGCGGAATGAGCACGAGCGAGAACAGTGTGCCGAACACTATCACGGCAAGACTCCACATGTTCAGCGTCAGGCCTTCAGAGCGGAGCGAACCGAAGAAGTTTGGTCCGACGTGAAGGCCGAGACAATAGACGAACATTGACAGTCCGAAAGTCTCTATATAGTCGAGGATGTTGCTGTCTATCGACAGCTTCAGTTCTCCAGCCAGGATGCCGATGAAGAACACCCAGGCCACACCGAGCGATATGCCCTTGACCTTGATCTTGCCAAGAGCGAGTCCGACGGTGATGATGAGCGACACCACTACCACCGTTTGTATAGAGGAGTGGATAGTTAAAAGGGATGAGAAATAGTTCATAGCCTTTTATGAAATTCCTTTTAAAGGATGCCTTTTGCGGAACGCCTACAGGATGTTGAGATAATTCTCCAACGGTATTCCGGCGTTCTTGTCTATGTTGTCCTTGTTGTGGTCTATGAGATAATAGACAGCGTCCATGGCCTTCCTCACCGACGGTTTCAGCTCCATACCGTCGAGCAGATTGCCTATGAGCACGGCTGAGAAAATGTCGCCTGTGCCGGGGAAGTGGACCGGTATCTCGGTGTATCCCAGCAGGAAATGCTCGCCCGTGGTATGGTTGAAACCTGCCACGCAGTGCTGGCCGTCCACGGTGATGGAGGTTATGAGCACCGACTTGGCACCGTTGGCATGAAGGTCATCGATAAGCTGGAAAGCCGTAGCCTTGTCCACACCGTCGGGGTTGTATGGAGTTCCGGTCAGGTAGCACGCTTCGGTATAGTTGGGATATATGAGGTCGGCAACGGCGGTCATCTCCTTCATGCTTTGTATCGTCGACGGTGTGACGCCGTTGTAGAGCTTGCCCTCGTCGCCCATGATGGGGTCCACGAATATGGGCGTGCCCAGCTTCTCCTGCTCCTGGCAGTAGGCGGCTATTATCTGTGCCTGACGCTCAGAGGCAATGAAGCCTGTGGCAATGGCGTCGAAGCGGAAGCCGAGTTCTTTCCACACGGGAAAGACGCCAGTGATGTAGTCGGTGGTGTCGAGGAGGTTGAACTTGCCGTAGTCGAGCGTGTTCGACACCAGTGCGGTGGGCAGGTTATAGGTTACGTGCCCCATGTATGAGAGGATGGGAAGCATTGCGGCCGTCGCTACCTTGCCGTAGCCGCATATATCGTTGATAAGAAGTATTTTTTTCTTAGCCATGAGTTGGAATGGGCTTTAATGATGCCATAAAGCTATGGCGGTGCAAAATTACTAAAAAAAGGATAGGTGGAGAAGTGAAAACAAAAAAAACGTTGTCTCTATCAAAGAATAAAGAAAACTTAAAATAAGGAAAAGGTGTAACAAATCTTTTGCGGAGTCGTTTTTTATATGTAGCTTTGAACAAAACAAACCATAAATCTCTACTTTATGATGACGCCATTTTCCGATAACGAATATTGCCTTATCCTTGCTGGCGGAAGAGGCCAGCGTCTGTGGCCGTGCAGCCGTGAGAGTCGTCCGAAGCAGTTTCTCGACTTCTTCGGTACTGGCAGGACACAAGTGCAGCAGACATGGGACAGGATGGCAAAAATAATATCGCCCGACCATATCTTGCTCAGCACCAACGCCCAATATCTTGACATCGTGAGGCAGCAACTACCCGAACTGCCAAGCGAGAACATTCTCGTGGAGCCTATATTGCGCAACACCGCGCCAAGCATGGCGTGGGCAAGCCATCATGTGGCCAGAATGAACAAGGACGCGGTGTTGATAGTAGTGCCCAGCGACCAACTCATACTCAACGAAGACGCTTTCAACAACAATGTAAAGACGGCAATGCAATTCGCCGCCTCCCACGACACTTTCATGGCCATGGGCGTAAAGCCGACACGGCCGGAGCCGGGCTACGGCTATATCCAAACCGACGGGGCAATGCTGGAAAACATCTTCCAGGTGAAGAGTTTCACCGAGAAGCCCGACCGCGAGTTTGCCAAAATGTTCATGGAGAGTGGCGAGTTTCTGTGGAACACCGGCATCTTCGTCTCCAACGCCAAGACAACCCAAACCATGTTCTCAAAATTCCTGCCCACGGTGTTGGGCACCTTTGCGAAGCAGTATCCCGATGCCACGCTGGAGCAGGAGGCCGAATACATGTCGGAGTGCTATCCCTCTTATCCCAACATTTCAATCGAGGCGGGCGTGCTCGACAAGCTCGACAACGTGTGTGTGATGAGCTGCGACTTCGGTTGGGCCGACTTGGGCACGTGGCACGGCATCTACGAGGCCTTGCCAAAGAACAACGACGACAACGTGGTGGTAGATTCCGACGTTTATATGGAAAACAGCCACCACAACGTGGTAAAGTTGCCTAAGGGTATCCAAGGCATAATAAGCGGTCTCGAAGGATTCATCGTAGCGCAGAAAGACAACGTGCTGCTCATCTGCAAGAAGGAAGACTCTTCGGCCCTCGTCCGCAAGTATGTCAACGAGGTGCAGCTGAAGAAAGGCGACAACTACATTTAAACCATGTTTGCCCACGTCCGTGAGCCGTATGGCCCGCGAACGTGAACCATATTGCCCGCGTCCGTGAACCGAATGGCTCACGGACGCGGGCAATTGTCGTTTTACTGCAAGAAAGATTTGATTTCAGCTTCAGTCAACCCTGTATATTTGGCTGCGGTTTCAACATTCATGCCGTCGGCAATCATTTTTCTGGCCGTATCCAAAGCCTTTGCCTTTTCACCTTCTGCTTTTGCGCGTCTTGCATCGGCTTGCGCACGTTTTGCATCAGCCTTTGCGCGTTTCGCATCGTTTTGCGCGCGTTCAGCATCAGCTTGCGCACGTTCTGCGTTTGCTTGCGCTTCACGCAGTTTCGTTTGCACCTCGTCAACCTTGTCGAGAGCCTGTTGCAGGTTCTTGTTGGCTCGTTCCACGGCTCCCACCAAGGTGCGCTCCGTGCTCACGGCATCCCAGAAATGTTCGTAGCCTGCCATTTGGGCCTCGGTGAAGGCCGACTCCTTCACTATGTCGAGGGCCTTGCACGTGTCGGGATTCTCAAGAAGTTCGGCGGGAGCCTGGCGCGTTTTCTCGTTTATCTCCGTGAGATAGCGCAGCCACAGCACCATCATCTTCTTGTCGTGGAATGAGTGGGGCTTGAACTTCGGCAGCTCAATGAAGATAAGGTGCATCTCGTCTATGGTCTGGTCCGGGTTCTTGATGTCCATTATGCCATAGTCGTGATAATAGTCTTCGGTGTCGTCGCGGAACGTGTCGTTGACAAGGTTCAGCGAATAAACGGGTTGTATGTCCTCATAATGGCCACCCTTGTCCAATTGCCGCGAATACGCTTTCGTGGCGTTGAGCAACACACGTTTCATGAAAGCTGGTGTCCATATCATCTGCATCTCCACGAGAAACTGGCGACCGCGCACGTCCTTGCACCGCACATCCACGATGGTGTCTTTCTTCAGTGGATGGTCGGGTATGAGCTCGGGTTCAAGATATTCGATCCACTCCACTTGCCCGTTGTCGGGAAGTGGGAGCATCGCATTGAGAAAACTTATCATGAGCTCCTTGTGCTCGCCAAAGACCTTCTTGAACGTGAGGTCCGCCTTAGGGTCGAGATATACAGCCATAGCTAACTTGTTTTTTTAATCTATTGCGGGCAATCCGTATATCGCAAAGTTATGAAGAATATTTGATATGCGTGCAATATTTGTCAACGAAAAAAGTCTTGCCGTCACCGATTTTGCCTAACTTTGCAATAGTCACCTATAAATCAAATTTTAATTTACTATGAAAACTCACAATAACACGATTTCTACAGGAGTCCGCAAGGCATTGTTCTTGTCTGCAATGGGAGCGGTGTTTCTCGTACCGGCACAACTGTCGGCCAGCGTTCATGCTGCGCCTGTTGAGGCTCAGGCATCAGACGTCCAGCAACACGGCCTTACGGTCTTTTCCAACCGCGACGCTCAATACCGCATTCCTGCAATAGTGGAATGCAAGTCGGGCAAGCTCATTGCCTTCACCGACCACCGTCACGACAACAGGGACATTGGCGGCGGCCGCCACTTGGACATCGTGATGAAGACCAGCACCGACAAGGGTGCCACATGGCGCAGCGTGGAGCATATGGTGGCCAAAGGCGGCAGTGGCATTGCCACCGACTTCGACTGTGCACATGGCGACGCTGCCACAGTGGTCGACAGCAAGACAGGCCGCATATTGCTGATGTGCGCCTCCGGCGGAATAGGCTATTGGGAGTCGTCTCGCAAGAGCCCTATCATGATGGGAAGATATTATAGCGACGATGAGGGCCGTACCTGGAAGGGCGAGGAAGTGACCCGCCAAATCTACGACCTTATGCCCGAGGTGGAACAGGCTTTCTTCACAAGCGGCAGAATATGCCAGAGCAAGAAGATAAAGGTGGGCAAGTATTACCGTGTGTATGCCGTGCTTGCCACGCGCAAGGGCAACAGAATATTGTTCAGCGACGATCTCGGCATGAACTGGGCGGTGCTGGGCGAGAACGTGGCGGAGTCGGCTCCCCGCGGCGACGAGGCCAAGATAGAGGAGTTGCCAAACGGCAACGTGCTGCTTAGCAGCCGCGTGACCGGCGGAAGGTTCTTCAATATCTATTCTTACGATGACAAGAAAGCAGCCACAGGTTCTTGGGGCAAGGTGGCTTTCTCCGGTGCCGACAACAATGGCGTTGTTGCCAAGGAAAACGCCTGCAACGGCGAGGTGCTCCTTGTGAATGCAAAGAAGAACGGCAAGAAAGTGAAGCTGTTGCTCCAGAGTGTTCCTTGCGGTCCGCACCGCAACAATGTGGGCATCTACTACAAGGCATTGGAGTCTGCTGAAGACTATGCCACTCCGGAGGCCATCGCCAAGGATTGGGAAGGCTGCTATCAGGTAAGCGACACCACGTCGGCCTATTCCACGATGGTGCAGGGCAAGGACGGCAGCATCTTTTTCCTGCTTGAGGAGAATGCCTTCCGTCATCCGGAGACCGAGCCTGACGATTATTACGACATAAGGTTCGACAGGTTGAGTATCAGTCAGATAACAAACGGTCAATATAAATAACTGAAGTTTCGGATTTAGGTATTTATGCTTGAATATACGTCCCCGAAGGGGG
>CAZXGQ010000058.1:0-20437 GCA_964640415.1 uncultured Prevotella sp. | reverse complement strand
GTGTGGAAAAAGAAATGTGAGAAAGAAAACACCCACACGAATCAGCATAGAACCCCAAAAAAAGAAGCCTTGTCGACATTAATCTGTCAACAAGGCTTCTTCCCTTGATAGTGACCACGATTCAAGAACATTGTGTCGTGGCCTTTATGTTATCGGTCAACCGCTTACTCCCATTCGATTGTTGAAGGCGGTTTTGAGGATATGTCGTAGCACACGCGGTTCACTCCCTTCACCTTGTTTATAATCTCATTGCTCACGCGAGCCATGAAGTCGTAGGGCAGATGAGCCCAGTCTGCCGTCATGGCATCGGTAGAGGTTACGGCGCGCAGAGCCACGGGGTGCTCGTAGGTACGCTCGTCGCCCATCACGCCTACGCTGCGCACGGTAGAGAGCAGCACGGTGCCGGCTTGCCATATCTGGTCGTATAGCGACACTTCAATCTCGCCGTCGGTCATCTGTGCAGGCACTCCGGCGGCCAGCACTTTGCGTGCCTCTTCGCCCGAGAGCTTCACTTTATATTCGCGCAGACCGCGGATATAGATGTCGTCGGCATCCTGAAGAATGCGTACCTTTTCGCGGGTGATGTCGCCCAGTATGCGCACTGCCAGCCCCGGGCCAGGGAAGGGGTGACGCGTAATGAGATGCTCGGGCATGCCCAACTGGCGGCCTACACGGCGGACCTCATCCTTGAAAAGCCATTTCAGCGGTTCGCAGAGCTGCAGGTGCATCTCTTTGGGCAGACCGCCTACGTTGTGATGGCTCTTGATGACCTTGCCTGTTATGTTGAGGCTCTCTATGCGGTCAGGGTAAATGGTGCCCTGAGCCAGCCATTTGGCTCCTTCAATCTTCTTTGCCTCGGCATTGAATACCTCTACAAAGTCGCGGCCGATGATCTTGCGCTTCTGCTCGGGATCGGTGACGCCGGCCAAGTCGGAGAAGAACTTCTCGCTTGCGTCTACGCCGACAACGTTAAGTCCCAGGCACTTGTAGTCGTTCATCACATCGGTGAACTCGTTCTTGCGCAGCATGCCGTGGTCGACGAAGATACATGTGAGGTTGTGGCCGATGGCACGGTGCAGCAGCACGGCTGCCACCGACGAGTCTACGCCTCCGGAGAGACCCAGGATTACGCGGTCGTTGCCCAACTGCTGTTTCAGTTCGTTCACGGTGGTGTCGACGAATGATGCGGCACTCCAGTCCTGGCGTGATCCGCAGATGTCTACCACGAAATTGCGCAGCAGCTGAGTTCCCTGCACGCTGTGGAACACCTCGGGATGGAACTGGACGCACCACACGCGCTCGTCGTTGTTTGCGAAGGCTGCGTTTTTGACGTCAGCGGTAGAGCCAACTACCTTGAAGTTGTCGGGGATTGCCGTAATGGTGTCGCCGTGGCTCATCCATACTTGCGAACCCTTGTCGAAGCCCTTGAAGATGGGGCATGTGGTGTCTACCGTCTCAAGGTTGGCGCGGCCGTATTCGCGCGTTCCGGTCTGCTCAACGTTGCCGCCGAGCGAATAGCTGATAAACTGGGCTCCATAGCAGATGCCGAGCACGGGGTAATGGCCGATGATCTCCGTAAGGTCTACCTTGAAAGCTTCCTTGTCGTGGACAGAATAGGGACTGCCGCTGAGTATCACACCGATGACCGACGGATCATCTTTGGGGAACTTGTTGTAGGGCAGAATCTCACAAAACGTATCCAACTCGCGCACGCGGCGGCCAATGAGCTGGGTCGTCTGCGAACCGAAGTCGAGGATGATGATTTTCTGTTGCATATATTGTTAATAATGGAATTGACTATATTCTTATTTGGGTTTAGCTCTTCCGGGAGTTTATTGATTGTTCAGCTCTTCCAGGAAAGTCTCCGCCTCTTGAAGGGTGTTCAGCTTGCCTACGTCCATCAGCTTGAGGTCTGTCTTGAGATAGCCCTTGACAGGCACGCTATGGCAAACGGAGAGGTAGAAGTCCAGTATCGGGAACTTCTCGGGCTCGCCTACCATGTAAGTGAACAGCTCGGGGTAAACCAGGTGAATGCCGCTGAAGGCAAAGAGCTTCAAGCCGTTTATCGTCAAAGGCGTGTCGGTAGCCTCGATGGGATAATGCTCTTTAGTCAAGGCGGCTTTCACCTCTTCGTAAGGTGACTTCACCTGACCGGTCTCGATGTTGACCCATCCCACAAGACGCATCGCATCGTTGAACACGAGGTATCGTTTTGTCTTGCGCCAGCTCACAAGCAGTTGGGCGCCGGCCTTTTGGTGGGGTATGCCACAGTCGGGGCACATCACTTTCGGGTCAAGGGTGTAGAACTTGTGCAGGTCTACGTTGCTGAGAATGTCTACGTTGTGTATGAGTATAGGGTAGCTTTTGTGGAAAAGCTGTGCAGCCTTGCGCAGTCCGCCTCCCGTGTCGAGAAGGTTCTCGGTCTCGTCGCTTATCTTTATGTCGATGCCGAAGTTGCCGTTGGCCTCCAGGTAGTCTGTTATCTGTTGTGAGAAATGGTGGACGTTGACGACAATGTGGTCAACCCCCGCTGCGGCAAGGTTCATGATGACACGCTTGATGAGCGGTTCGCCTCCAACTCTTACCAGTGCCTTGGGCATGGTATCAGTGAGCGGTTTGAGGCGTGTGCCCATACCGGCCGCGAAAATCATAGCTTGCATCATAGATTATAAATATGTATTATGCTATGCAAAGTTACGGAAAATCCCATTAAAAAGTCAACATTGCATTGACTTTTTAATGGAATCTGTCGTAAAGGAGTGTTATTTCCTTGTAAGTGTAAAACCGCGGCTACTTCTGATAAACCCTCACCCAGTCTATGTCGTAGCATACCGGCATTGCCGTCTTGTCCACCTCGCCGCCGTGGTCGCCACCCATGGCAAGGTTCAGCAGGATGTACTGAGGCGTGCGGAACGGGCTCTTGTGGTCGCCCAGCTTGCCGTTGATTGTGTTGTCGATGTCGGTGCGGTTCAGCAATTCTCCGTCAAGGTATATGGCAATGGAGTCGGTGTCCCAGTCCATGCGCCACACATGGAACTTGTCGCTGAAGTATGGGTCGCGTTCAAGGAAATGTGAATATGGAGTTGTAGAGGAGTTCCACACTGCTTTGTATTGGTAATCGCTGCCGTGGGCAAAGTTGGCGAGTATTGTGGGCACGCCGTCGATGTGGTAGAACTCCATGATGTCTATCTCGCCCCCCGAAGGCCACTCCCAAGTGCTGCCGAGAGTCCATATTGCCGGCCATGCGCCCTTGGCAAACGGAATGCGGGCGCGCACCTCCATTCTGCCATACAGAAACTCGAACTTGCCTCGCGTGTTGATGCACGACGATGTACACTCTATGCCCTCACGGCCTTTCTCCTCGCGTGCGGTTATGGTCAGCATGCCGTCGTGCACGCAGGTGTTGTCCTCCTGGTAGTATTGCCATTCGTGGTTGCGTACAAAGCCCTTTTCATAGTTCCACTTCGTGGTGTCGGGTTTGCCGGGAACGTTAAACTCCTCGCTCCAAATGAGGTGGTAGCCGTCGGATTCCTGTGCCATGCATTGGCACGCTGCAAGGACGGCCATCATACATGCAATAACATATTTCATAGCTAAGTATTTGTAATGTAAAGGAAAAGGGCAGGCAAACAACGTTGGTGTATTGTTTTTCCTGCCCTGTCATCCGTTTCTTATGTTTACTTGGAGTAGCAGTGGTTATTCACCTCCCCACTCCTTGTGTTGCTTGAGGTTCTTGTCGGTATCGATTTCGTTCTGCGGTATCGGCCAGACGTCGTCCTGCTCTCCGCGATACTGGCGCTCGTAGCAACCGCTGCCGTATGTGGCGTATTCCTGGTTCATGCGGTCGATGGAGTTCTTCCACTCGCCCCAACGGTAGAGGTCGGCAAAGCGGAGATCCTCGAAGGCGAGCTCCACGCGACGCTCGTGGCGCACAATCTGGCGAAGCTGCTCCTGTGTCAGGCCGGTGCCTTCTACGTCTTCAACCTTCGGCATGTGGACGCGCTCGCGCACCTCGTTGATATACTTTGTTATCTCCGACTGGCTGTAGCCGCCTTTTTCGATCATTGCCTCGGAGAGCGAGAGGAGCACTTCGGCATAGCGCATGACATAGTAGTCGAGACTGCCGTCATACTCGTTTGCCATGTTCTCGGGCACAAACCATTTCATTATTGCAACCTGCGAATTAGCCGAGAGCTTCTTGCCGCTGGGGTTGGTGTCCTTGTCGTAGTCGTAGACATCGTTGAGCCATGTCATGCCAGGAACGAAGAGAGTGCCTTTCAGGCGTGGGTCGCGGTTCTCATAGCGTGCGTAGTCGGGATGGTCGGCGTTGTATGCATCCTTGCCAGTCTTGCCTTTGAAGAGAGGCGACTTGTCGATAGGCAGGCCGTCGGTGCAGTAGTAGTCGTCGCAGAGGTTGCGTGTTGCCTCGATGGCGTTCATTGGTGCACCCCAGCTGATAGAGAACGTCTGGCCCTCGTTGAGGCCGGGTCCTGCATAGTGTATGCCGAGAATCACCTCGTCGCACTCCTCGTTTTTCTCGGTGAAGAGCTCAGAGTAGTTCTTGTAGCCGTCGGAACCGTCGCCCGAAGTGAAGAGCGAGTATTTGCCTATGACGTGCTGGTAAGCGTCTATGGCCTCGTCGTAGTGTTTGGTGAAGAGGGCCATGCGTCCCATTATGGCGTAGCCGGCCTCCTGTGTGAGGCGGCCTTTTGAGGCTGAGCCTTTGGCGGGAAGGTTGGGCAGGTTGGCCTTGAGGTCGGCAAGCACCTTGGTGGCAATCTCCTCCTTGCTTGTGCGTGCCGGCTCACACTCGACGAGCGTAAGCGGCTCCTCAAGGTAGGGCACGTCGCGGAACACCGACACGAGGTCGCAGTAGCCCAATGCGCGCAAGGCTATGGCCTCGGCCTTGAAGGCGTTCTTCTTGGTCTCGTCGATGGTCATGCCGTCGATGTTCTTGATGAGGGTGTTGCAGCGCTTGATGAGCTCGTAGTTGCTGTTCCAGTATTTTGAGAAGCACTCGTCGTTGGTGCTCGATGTGCCTTTGGCTATCGTAGAGCCGAGCATCCAGTCGCCCCACGAGTGGTCACCGTTGTCGGTGCAGGTCTCGCGGCATAGGAAGCCGAACTTCCATCCGTCGATGTAGTCGTTGAACAAGTCGCCGCTCTGCATGGCGTCGTAGCAGCCAGTGAGTGCCATGAGGGCATCGTCTTCTGTCTTCCAGAAGTTGGTCTCTGAAATCTCGTTGGGGTTGCTGATGTTGAAGAAGTCGTCACCACACGATGTGGCGGTGAGCAACAACATGCCACACAACGGCAGGGTCTTGATATAGCGGAATAATGTATTGTTTTTCATAGTTATGGTCCTCCTGTTGTTTAGAAGTTAATGTTTACACCGAATGAGAAGCTCTTCATGTTGGGGTGAACGTCGTTGCGCGAGTCGCCTGACGACTTCTCCGGGTCGTAGTTGTCGAGAGGTGTGAATGTCAGGAGGTTGCTTGCTGCGAAATACACGCGTATCTTCGACACGCCCCATCTGGCGAGCTGGTCGAACGTGTAGCCCACCTCAAGGTTCTTCAGTCGCAGGTAGTCGGACTTGGCGAGCCAGAACGATGAGTAGGTGTTGTTGATTTCACGTCCGAGAGCAGGCATAGAACCGTTGGGGTTGCTCTCCGACCAGCGGTCAAGGAAGCGTGTGGTGCGGTTGCCCTTCCAGTCGCTCGTCGACTCCCAGTTGTAGCGGTAAATACCGGTCACTCCCTGCCAGAGCATAGAGAGGTCGAAGTTCTTCCATGTGCCGCCCATGTTGATTCCGAACGAGTATTTCGGGAACGGATTGCCTATGATCTCGCGGTCATCGTTGTCGATGTTGCCGTCGTCGTTCAAGTCGGCATACATTATGTCGCCCAGCTTTGGCTCGGCACCGTTCTGCTTGATCACTTCGCCCTTTGAGTTGGTGCGCTTGAGGTCAGCCTCTGTGCGGTAGATGCCGATGGCCTTCAGGGCGTAGTATGAACTGATGGCCTCGCCCACGCGGTTGATGGTAGAGCCGCTGATGCGCTCGTCGAGTCCGCCCATGTAGAGCACCTCGTTGTTGACGTGCGTCACGTTGAAGCCGGCGTACCATGTGAAGTCGCCGCTGCGGTCGTTGTAGTTGGCGCTCCACTCCCAGCCACGGTTGCGCACTTCGCCTACGTTCTGGTAGGGTGCCGACAATGATCCGAGGAAGATGCCGGGCATTGAGAGCTGCATGAGGATGTCGGAGGTCTTGCGGTCGAACCACTCGAAAGAGGTCGTTATCTTGTTGTTGAAGAAACCGAGGTCGAGACCGATGTTGACGTTGCGCGTTGTCTCCCACTTGATGTTCTCGTTGGGCACGGAAGTCTGCACGAGTCCGGCCTGCGGCGTGCCGCTCTGGTCGAAGTAGTAGTTTCCGCTTGCGGCATAGGTGGCGGTGTAGGGATAGTTGCCTATCTCCTGGTTGCCGAGCTTACCCCATGAGAAACGCAGCTTACCGAAGAGCCACTTGCTCTGCTGCTCCATAAACTTCTCGCTGGTGAACACCCAACCCACCGACACCGACGGGAAGGTGGCATAGCGGTGAGCCTTGGGCATGCGCGAAGAACCGTCGCGGCGCACGTTGAACTCGAAGAGGTACTTGTCGTCGTAGTTGTACTGCAGGCGGCCGAAGAACGACTGCAGGCGGTAGGCAGCTGCCGAACCGCTGGTGTTGGGGTTCTTGGTGCCGCCGTCCTGCTCGTAGATGTTGTTGGTCGGGAATCCCATTTTCGATGCTGTCAGGGCGTCGTTGTCGTAGCCGATGATAGAGTGGCCGAGCAATGCGCTGATGCTGTGCAGGCCGAACTTTTTGTTGTAGGTGAGGATGTTCTCGTTGGTCCACATGGTCTCAAGATATGTGTAGTCGGTGAGCGTGTTGTTCTCCGACCCCACTTTCTTGATGTTGCCCTCTGCGTCGTAGCGTGCGTAGCCGGTCGGTGAGAAGCTCTTTGTCTTGTTGTGGTAATATGTGTAGGCGTAGCTTGTCTGGAACTTCAGGCCGTCGTAGATGTCGAGGCCGATGGTGGCTTTGCCGTTGAAGCGCCATGCGTCGTTGCTGTTGTAGCCCATCTCTATGCCCTCAAGCGGGTTCTTGAACTGTTCGGCATCGGTGATGGTGCCGTCGACATATCCGAACTCGCCGTTGGTGGAGTAGCGTGTGGGCACTGTCGGACGGGCGAACCATGATATCCAGCGCATGATGCCGCTGTCGCCGCCTACCGAGCGGCCCGGCGACTGCTTGTCGTTGTAGTTGCCCGAAAGGTTGAGGCCAAACGTAAAGCGCTTGTATTTTGAGTCAACGTTCGAGCGGAAACCCACACGGCGCAAGCCTGTGCCAAGCATGATGCCCTTCTGGTTGGAGAAGTTGGCGGAGGTCATGAAGTGGGTGTTCTCCGTGCCGCCCGACACCGTGACATGGTGCTGCTGCATGTGGCCTGTGCGCAGAATGGCGTCGAGCCAGTTGGTGTTGGCATAGTGGTCAGGGTCGGAACCGTCCTGCAGCTTCTGGAGAGCTTCAGCCGAATAAGCCTGGTTGGGATGAATCTCGTTCCATGCCTGTGCCCACTGGTAGCTGTTGAGGTAGTCGGGCGTCACGGTTGTTGTCTGTATTGAGTAGCTGCCGCCATAGTTGACCTTCACCGAGCCGGTCTGTCCGTGCTTGGTGGTAATCAATATCACACCGTTTGCGGCACGCACACCGTAGATGGCAGCCGATGCGGCGTCTTTCAGCACCGATATGTTTTCTATGTCGGAAGGGGCGATGTCGGAAATCTGCGACAATGTGCCTTCCACACCGTCGATCATCACCATCGGGTTGCTGTTGCCGAAGGTTCCGACGCCACGGACGCGAATCTCCGGATTGTCGTCGCCGGCCTGCGCACCGTTCGATGTGATTTGCACACCGGTCATGCGGCCTTGCAGCAGTGTGGCTGTGTTGGCAACGGGTATGCCTTCGATGTCCTTCGACGTGATGGCGGAAACGGAACCAGTGAGGTTGGCCTTCTTCTGGACACCGTAGCCGATGACCACAGCCTCCTGAAGCACGTTGGCGTCTTCCTGGATGGTGACATTCACTTCTCTGCCGTTCCAGGTGAACGTGTATGGCTTGTAGCCGACATAAGTAACTGTGATCTTTGAGCCCTTGGCAACTCCCGTGAGAGTGAAGTTGCCGTCGAGGTCGGTAACGGCACCGCTTTTGCCTCCGACAACACGCACCGACGCACCCACGATGGGCTCGCCTGTTGAGTCTTTCACCTTACCCACACAAGTGGAGCTTTGTTGTTGTGCTGATGTGACAACTGATAGATTGTCTGGAAGGTCTGTTGCTGAGACATTAGTTAATGGCGACGTTGCGCCGATAAGTGCCGCAAAAAACAGATTTGCTTTACTGTTCATAACGTTTGTCTTTTAGAGTTAATGTTAGTGTTGGTTTTATATGTCTTGTTGTAGTTTGCCGCGATAGCGGATGAGGTCATCGTGTCTTTCACTTGCGCAGCACGGGCATGCCGTCCTCAAACTTGATCGGAATCCACAGGTGGCGGCTGTCGCTGAGATGGTCGGGGTTCCAGATGTCGGCCATGAACACGTAGTCGGCTCCACCGAACATCTTTTTCTGTGCTTGAGTTTCTACCTTATATATATATGTGCCCTGCGCGCCGAATGTCTTGTCGGCACCGTCGCCACGGCAAGGGTTGGGCAACTGTTCCCAGGGACCGAAGATGTTTTTTGCACGGAACATCCTGGCGGCATTTGGTGCCCATCCGGTGCATCCGCTCGTAATCATCCAGTAGGTGCCGTCTTTCTTGAATATCGTGGGGGCCTCGTTTTGTCCGCCTGGCGCCACACGTACAAACGAGCCGTTGTGCTCCATATAGTCGTCGGTGAGCTGAGCTATGTGTATCGTCAGGTTGTCTTCTGAAGAGAATATGTGGTAAGCCTTGCCGTCGTCGTCCACGAACACGGTCATGTCGCGTGCCATTTGTCCGCCGTCGAGGTCGCGCATGAAGAACATTCCGCGCTCTATCTGTGTGCGCCATTCTGGAGTCCACCATGTCTGCATCTCGGGGAACAACAGTTGATGGCGGAGGTCGGTGGTGTCGGGCTTGCAGAAACCGACAGGATAGAGTCCGGCGTTCGCGCGGCCTGAGCGCACAAAGCGGAACGGGCCAAACGGCGTGTCGCTAACCGCCACGGCAGCGCGTGCCGCCTCGTAGCCGCGGCCTTTCAGTTCGAGGTGAAACCACATCACGAACTTTCCGGTCTTGGTGTTGTACAGCACCTTGGGGCGCTCAATGATGCATCCGCCCTCGATGTCGCATCCAGCCTCGTCGGTCACGCTGAGCACGAGTCCGTGGTTGGTCCAGTCGGTGAGGTTCTTCGACGTGAAGCAGCTCACGCCGAGCGAACTGTAAGGCTTGCCGTCGTAGGAGCGGCTCTCGCCATACCAATAGTATGTGCCCTTATAGTTGAACACACTTCCGCCATGGGCATTGATATGTTTGCCCGTGTTGTCTTTCCACACGCCTCCGCCCATGGGCGACTGTGCGGCCAAAGGCAACAGCGTTGCCACCATGGCTATAAGCACCATTAGTTTCTTCATAATGTGCAAGTATGATAAATGTATATATAGGCTTTTTTGTTTCTTTTGCAAAGTTAGTTTTTTTATGACACGAAAGGTGAAAATATCATTCAATAATGTACACAAATCGTGTATTTAACATTACCCTTGTGCATTTATGCCAGGATTGCAACGCTTTTACGCTAGAATCGCATGCTTTTTTGCATTGTTGGTACACAATTAGTTCAAAAAAAGCTAATTTTGCATTATCTATAGAAACACGAACCAGCATGCCATATATAAACAACAAGCTAACACGAATTCTCTTTACATTAATTTCAGCAAGCCTGTTCTTCTTGATGTCGATGGGGCAAACTGCAGCCGACATGCAGGTGAGGCACTTTGAACTTTCTGCCCAATTGCCGTCAAACGTTGCCAACTTTGTGTATCAAGACAACGAAGGCATCATCTGGCTTGGCACGAAAGGTGGCGTGAGCCGCTACGACGGTTATAATTTGCAGACCTTCCGCTCCAATCTTGCCGCCCCTAAGATGTTGCCGAGCAACAACGCGCTGGCAATGGCAGAGAACTCCCGTTTCTATATGATTGGCACCTCGAAAGGCCTTGCCATTCTCGACAAGCGCACTTTCAAGGTGAGCAACCTTCCCTTCGCAGATGTCAACAATGTGGAGATTCGGTCGATAGCCGTTGACCCCAGAGGCAACGTTTGGGTAGGGACCTACCGCACGCTTCTTCGCCTGTCGCCCGATCTCCGCCAATGCGACGACATGTCGAAGAGGGGCGTGCGACGCACAAGCACCAACCAGGTGTATGTGGACCGCAGTGGTAATGTGTGGGCTATGATGTGGGAACACGGTCTCGGCAAATACAATTCCGCAACAAACCGTTTCACGCCCATGGCTGCCATGGGGTCGCGAAACAACCCCTTCCGCATGTTGCAGAATGGCGACGGCAGTTATGTCGTCTCCACATGGGGCGACGGCCTTTTCGCCATGGACGGCAAGGGACACGCCAGAAAGATACATAATGAGAAAACCTACGACGAACTGCTGTCGTGCGTGTTTGGCATTGTCAGGGATAGCCGCGACGGGACGCTTTGGATGGTGGAAAACGGAAACCTCATCACGGCACGGCTCAGCGGCAACAACCTTGCCGTGATCAACAAGAAGGAGCTTGGCGATGTGGTCAAGAGACAATTCAACTCTATCTACAAAGATCGCGACGGGAATATCTGGCTCTGCACCAAGGACGACGGCTTCATACGTGTGGTAGCCAACCGTGGGGCTTGCTCATTTGCTCCTCTGGGCTACAATATACCAAACGTCAATGCCCGAACCTACGTCACCGCCATTTGCGATGATGGCGAAGGCCTTTGGTATGCCTTGAACGGCATTGGCATAGGGTATGATGCTTACAACGGTTTCAAATCGGGCATCACTCCTCTGCCCGACCACAGCAGCATGTCGTCGTTCCAAAACGTGTCGTTCATTGCCCACCCGTCTTTTCTGCCAAAGAACCATGCGTGGATATTGTCACAATACCAGAACAAGATTCTGGAGTTGGAACACGACAAGGGCAGGCTGCGGCTGGTAAAGGTGATAGGCACCGACACGCCGGGATTGCCGCTGACTCTTTTCGAGAACTCCAGACATGACTTGTGGCTTGCCACAAACATAGGTATGACTGTGAGACAACGTGGCGACACTAAGTTTAGAACTGTCAAGAACTTGGCTTATGACGATTTCTTTTCCATAACCGAAGACGACAGGGGCTGGCTTTGGATGGCAAGCCAAAGCCATGGTGTTGTTCGTGTCAAGGTCAGTGACGGCAAGCATGGCTCCACGCACATCTCTCATAAACAAGCCTTCACGTCGAGCAACAGCTTGCTCGCCACCGACCACGTGGAAGCCCTTGCGTTAGACCGTCTGAACCATAAGGTGTGGATAGGATTGGCAGAGGGAGGCGTATATAGCTACGACACCAGAAGCGATGTCCTTGCTGACCATTCGAAGATAATGGAAGGGTGTATGCGTGGCGATATCGTAAACATTGTTCCCGACACGCAAGGGTGCATCTGGATAGTTTCAGCCATGGACATAGCGAGATACAATCCGTCACGTGGAAGCCTGAATGTCTATTCCTCTGCCGACATGGGTGTTGCCGATTTTGCCAAGAATGCGTTTGCTATGTCGCGTGACAGAGACTGCCTTTATTTTGCCGGTCGTGGCGGTGTGGTGCGTATGGGGCTCGATTGGCATGGCAACGTGGCAAGCCGCAGTCGGCACCCCTTAATAGTGTCAGACTTGAAGGTGGGCGGCGTGTCCATACACAATGGGCTCAACGATTCCGCCTACGCTGTAGACAACAACGGCAGGGAGTTGAGGCTCGGCAGCGATGCCCGCAACATAGAGATTTGCTTCTCTGCCTGCGACTATGGACAGCAACGACGTGTGTTTGCATATAAGCTTGACGGTGTGGACAAGTCGTGGAACTATTGTGGTGAGCGGCTGGCGTCTGCCTACTACACCGACATGCCTGCAGGCAAGCATCGGCTTCTGGTGCGCTCTACCGACGAGAATGGCTCGTGGACCAATGCCACAACCGCCTACATGCTCTACAAAGAGCCGCATTTTTGGGAAACGTGGTGGGCATACATTATTTATATATTGGCAGCAGTGGTCATCATAGACCTTGTGACAGTGAAAACGCACCGGCACATACGCAAGCGCCAGCACCGCCAGATAGAACGTATAGAGAGGCAGAAAGAAAAGGAACTAGTGCAGACCAAGTTGCGCTATTTCACAAATATCTCCCACGACTTCCTCACGCCTATAACCGTCATAACGTGTATTATTGATGAGATGCGTGCTTCGTCTGTCAACAGCCTCGGGCAGATAGAGCAGATACGTTCCAATCTCAACCGCCTGCGCAGGCTTATACAGCAAGTGCTTGACTTCCGCAAGATGGACAACGGCAAGATGACGCTTGGCGTGACGGAGGCAAGTCTTGCCAGCCTTGTGCGTGATGTCTGCCATAACCATTTTGAGCCTCTTGCCACGAAGAAAGGCTTGCGCTTTGACGTGAACATTCCTTCAGACGGTGACATCTCGGGTTTCTTCGATGCCGACAAAGTGGAGAAGATGCTGACAAACATCTTGTCGAATGCTTTTAAATACACCGAGCGTGGTTCCGTAAGCGTTGCACTGAGCGGGGTGGAAAAGGAAGGAAAGAAATTTGCCATGATTGAAGTGGCGGACACGGGTGTTGGCATTGCGCCCGGCGACATCAAACACATTTTCGACAGGTTCTATACCGCCAGGTCGGCGCGTTCCGATTCCAACGGTGTCGGTCTCTCGCTTGTAAAGGACATTGCCGCGCTTCATCATGCAAGCATAAGCGTGAGGAGTGAGGTTGGCAAGGGTTCAACGTTCACGATTGCTTTGCCGCTCGATACTGCATGCTATCTGCCCGCAGAGATGGCCGACAAGGACGTGGCCGCCGGAATGCTTGAGTTGCGCGCTCCTTCCGGCAACACACCGGCGGTGCCGGATACTGCCGACGACCGGAAGATGCTCATTGTAGAAGACAACAGCGAACTGTTGGAGATAATGCGGCGGGTGTTCTCGCGCTACCACAATGTGCTTACGGCACGAAACGGTGAGGAGGCAATGGCCGTAGTTGCAGCCGAACAGCCCGACATCATCGTTTCCGATGTCATGATGCCTGTGATGGACGGCCTGGAGATGTGCCGCAGGTTGAAAGCCGATGAGGAGACAAGCCATATACCCATAATCCTCCTCACGGCACGCACGGCAACTGAAGACCGCATTGAGTGTTATGAGGCTGGTGCCGACGGCTATATCGCCAAGCCTTTTGAACTTGACGTGCTGAAAGCAAGGATAGAGAGCTTTCTGCGTCAACGGCATGAGCGCCAACGGGCTTACCGCTCGGCCGAAACTGCCGATGCGGGCAAACTGCAAATGTCGGCTCTCGACAAGAAGTTTATGGAGAAAGCTGCTAAGGAAGTGGAAGCGCATCTGTCTGACGAGGACTACGACATCGGACAACTGGCCGATGCCGTGTGCATGTCGAAGTCTACGCTCTACCGCAAGATAAAGAGCTTGACCGACATGTCGCCTGTGGAGTTTCTGCGCTCGATGCGACTGAAAAAGTCGTTGAGGATGATAAACGATGACCTTGATGCCAGTATCTCTGAGATTGCCGATGCCTGCGGATTTGCGTCGGTCCGCTATTTCTCAAGGTGTTTCAAGGATGAATATGGTACCACGCCATCGGAGATGAGGAAGGCCAAAACAAAATGATTCAGTGGCTAACCCATAACGGCCATGGCTATTATGTAGCCCAAACCGATACTTACGAATGTGGTTATGAATCCTGCCAGTTGGAACGAATGGTTCACCACGTATCGCCCCACACGTGTTGACCCAGTGCGGTCGAAGTTCATGGCTGCCACTTCAGTGGGGTAGTTTGGCAAGAAGAAATACCCGTTCACTGCCGGAAACATGGCTACAAGAATGGCAGGATTCAGCCCAAGGCCGATGCCGAGCGGGTAAAGCGTGCGCACGGTGGCAGCCTGCGAAAACAGCATTATCGACATAACGAACAAGGCTATGGCGAAGAGCATGGGATATTGCGTCACTACACTGGCAATGCAATCGCGGAAGAAGTCGAGGTTGCCGCTAAAAAATGTGTCGCCCATCCATGCTATGCCAAATATGGCCACCATGGCATTCATGCCGGCTGCGAAGACGCTGCCCTTGACGGCTTTTGATACGTCGGCCTTGCCCACAAGCATTATAAGTGCCGCTGTAGTCATCATTATTATCTCTATTATCTCGGGCATTGGCAGTTGCTGCTCGGTGCCGTCGACCACAAACGACGGGCGCAAAGATGGCACGCTGCCAAACAACACTATTGCCAATACGCCTGTCAGGAATACAGCTACGGCATACTTCGCTCTCGGGTTTGAGCTTTTTATCATTTGGTCGATTTTCTGGCTGTCGTGTTCCGGGTCGATGGTGCCGTTGGCAACACGTGCGAGATACTCGGGGTCTTCGGTCAGATTCTTTCCTACATGGTTTTGTACAAAAGCCGCCACAAGAATCGCTACAAACGACGAGGGGATACACACGAGCATAATGTCACCGAGCTGTACACCCTGCCCGCCAAGCAGATCGGTGCTTATCATGGCTGCTGTGGCGGCCGACACCGGACTGCCTGTTATGCCAAGCGAGGCCGATATGGCAGCTACGCTCAAAGGCCGTTCGGGACGTATCTTCGAATTGGTGGCTATTTCCGATATAATAGGCAGAAGGGAATAGCATGTATGGGCTGTGCCTGCCACGAGACAAAAGAGCCATGTGGTGAGTGGCCCGTAATAGGTTATCTTTTCCGGATGTTTGCGCAGAAACCGCGCGGCAAGTCCGACGAGATAGTCGAGACCGTCGGCTGCCTGAAGCATCGATGCCGCTGTTATCACCGATACGATGATGAGCATGACGTCGATGGGCAGTTTGCCTGGTTTCAAACCGAATACGAACACGAGCAGGAACACTCCAACCATTCCATATATGCCAAGCCCAATGCCCCCGGTGCGTGCTCCAAGGAAGATCAGGGCAAGCACTATTGCCAATTCTATAAGTATTAGGGCTGTTAACATAAGATGTTTTAGTTTTTAGGTTTAAGATTGTCTTGCTCGGGCTTTTTATTTAGCCGCAAGAGTTTGATCTATACCTTGCTCGCGGTGGCAGATGTGCACCTCAATGCCGAACTTCGCGTGAATGTGCTCGGCAATGTGCTGGGCGCTGTAGACCGAACGGTGCTGGCCTCCTGTGCAGCCGAAGCAGAACATCAAGTGGGTGAAGCCGCGCTGGATGTACCGGGCGACGTGCTTGTCGGCGAGTGCGTAGATATGGTCAAGGAATTCGAGTATCTCGCCGTCGTCTTCGAGGAATCGTATCACGGGTTCGTCGAGTCCGGTCAGCTTCTTGTAAGGCTCGTATCGTCCGGGGTTATGTGTTGAGCGGCAGTCGAACACGTAGCCGCCTCCGTTGCCGGAAGGATCCTCGGGTATGCCTTTCTTGTAAGAGAAACTGTACACGTCAACCACGAGAGGTCCTTTTCCGTCGTATTTTGAGAAAGTTGGCAGACCGTCTTGCGGGTGATGCGGATAAAACTTGTTTGCCGTGGTCTTGTAACCGTCTTTTCGCGGTTGCACCGTCGGCTCCTTGTGAGCGAACTGTGGCATCTGTGTCAGCCTTGTCAACACGTCGCGCAGGTAAGGGTAGGGCAACATTTCCTCGCGAAGCTTGAGCAGGTCGCGGAGGTTGTCCATGGCTGGCGGTATGCTGTCGATGAAGTGCTGCTTGTGCTCGAAATATCCGCGGAAGCCGTAGGCTCCAAGCACTTGCATGGTGCGGAAGAGCACGAACAGCGTGAGGCGCTCGGCAAAATGCCTGATGGTGGGCACCTCGGTGTATTGCTTCAGCGAGTTGTAGTATTCGAGTATTAGCTCGCGGCGCAGCTTGAAAGGATATTTGGCCGATGCCTGCCAAAGGAAAGAGGCAAGGTCGTAATAGTAGGGACCCTTTCTTCCGCCCTGGAAGTCGATGAAGTAAGGATTGCCGTCCTTGTCGAGCATCACGTTGCGGGCCTGGAAGTCGCGGTAGAGGAAGCTCTCGCCCGGCTCTGCGGTCAGGTCTTTGGCCATACGGCGGAAGTTGGCCTCAAGGTAAACCTCGTTGAAGTCCAGCTCAGTGGGCTTCAAGAAGCAATACTTGAAGTAGTTGAGGTCAAACAACACGCTTTCCACGTTGAATTCCGGTTGCGGATAGCATACGCTCCAGTTCATGCCTCTTGCCCCGCCTATCTGTATGTTGGGTAGGGCACGAATTGTTTTCTTCAGGAGTTCCTGCTCGGCAAGGTTGTAGCGTCCGCCGGCCTCGCGCCCGCCACGTATGGCGTCGAAGAGCGACGTGGAGCCGAGGTCGGTCTGCAAATAGCGCATCTCGTCACCGCTCACGGCAAGCACTTGGGGCACGGGGAGCTTCTGCTCGGCAAACTGCCTCGCTATGCTTATGAAAGCGTGGTCTTCCTCCTTGCTCGTTCCGATCACGCCTATCACGGTGCTGCCGTCGCTGCCGGTCAAGCGGAAGTATTGCCTATTGCTGCCGGCACCTTGCAGCTTGTCTACGTTGGCCGGCGCATTGCCCGACCACTGCCTGTATAAGTCAATGAGCTGTTGCATCCTGTTCGTGTTCTTGCCTCAAGTCATCGAAAAACTTCTTTGTCTTGCGGCGGTATTCATAATTGGCGATAAGAGCATCGACAACAAAGAGCAACATCACAATGCCCAACGACATCCAAAAGGAATGGGTCAGGAAAACAAGTCCTGTGCAGATGAGCATGAAGACTATAATCTTTTGCCAGTTGAGGCGTAATTTCATTTTCATGTGGCAAAGATAAACAATTTCATTGTCTTAAACGGAAAACTTGTCTTGTTTTTTTATGTGCCTTCGTTCTTTTTTTATGGTTGAGAAAGAATGTCAGAACAGTTCGAGCTTGTTTTTCCTTGCCTCGTCCAGTGGCTTGAGCTTCACTTGTTCCTGTTGGTATTCCTCGCGGAGTTTGGCGTAGCGGGCGTTCAGCTCGTCCACGAAAGGCCTGCTCTCTTTCTCGTTCATCAGTTTGGCAAGAATCGCTGCGCTTTGCGATGCGTCTTTTTGCCATATCACAGGACCTTGGTATGCGGGCGCTATCTTCAATGCTGTGTGAAGCTCCGAAGTGGTGGCTCCGCCTATGAGTACGGGTATCGTCAGCCCTGCCTTGTCCATTTCCTTCACGGTGTTCACCATCTCGTCGAGTGAAGGTGTTATCAGTCCGCTCAGGCCCACCACGTCGGCGTGGGTGCTTATTATCTTCTTCACTATCTGGTCGGCAGGCACCATCACGCCCATGTCTATCACCTCGTAGTTGTTGCAAGCTATCACCACGCTTACGATGTTCTTGCCAATGTCGTGGACATCGCCTTTCACGGTAGCCATCACCACAGTTCCTGATGTTGAGGCTCCGCCAGTCTTCTCCGCCTCGATGTAAGGCTGTAGAATAGCCACGGCTTGTTTCATGGTTCTTGCTGTCTTCACCACTTGCGGCAAGAACATCTTGCCGTCTCCGAAGAGCTTGCCCACGACATTCATACCGTCCATGAGCGGACCCTCTATTATGTCCACGGTGCGCGGGAACTCCTTTATAGCTTCTTCAAGGTCTTCTTTCAGATAGTCGCCTATGCCTTTGCGAAGTGCATACACAAGACGGTCGTGAAGCGGCTCTTTCCTCCATTCGCCGGTCGGAGCCGCCTTGGGAGCCATGCCGCCGTTGGCGGCTTTCAGCGCTTCCTTCTCAGCTAGTTTTCGCTCGGCGAGCTCTGTCAGCTTGTCCGCTGCCCCGTGATAACGGTCGAGTATGGCGTCTTCAATTATCTTCAGTTCGTCGGCTGGGATGTCAGAGTAGGTGACCTTTGTCGATGGGTTCACGATGCCGAAATCCATTCCAGCGTTGGTGGCGTGGTACAGGAACGCGGCATGCATTGCCTCGCGGATGTAGTTGTTGCCGCGGAATGAGAAACTGAGGTTGCTCACGCCGCCGCTCACGTGTGCGCCCTTGAGGTTCTGGCGAATCCATTGCGTGGCGCGTATGAACTCCAGGGCATAACTGTCGTGCTCCTCAATGCCGGTGGCTATCGACAGGATATTGGGGTCGAAGATTATGTCGAGAGGGTTCATGCCCACTTCCTCCGTCAATAGCTTATAGGCTCTGCTGGCTATCTCTATCCTCCGTTCATAGGTCGTGGCCTGGCCTTTCTCGTCGAAGCACATCACCACCACTGCCGCGCCGAAGCGTCTCACGTCGCGGGCGTGGGCAAGGAATACGTCCTCGCCTTCCTTGAGTGATATTGAGTTAACTATGCACTTGCCTTGCAGACATTTCAGACCGGCGGTCACCACGTCCCATTTCGACGAGTCTATCATCACCGGCACTTTTGATATGTCCGGCTCTGAGGCAATGAGGTTCAGGAAGTTGACCATCTCCTCCTTGGCGTCGAGCAGAGCATCGTCCATGTTCACGTCGATGACGAGTGCACCGTCCTCCACTTGCTTGCGTGCTATGGAGAGGGCCTCTTCATAGTTCTTTTCCTTTATTAGTCTTAGAAACTTCCGGCTACCGGCTACGTTGCATCGCTCGCCTACGTTCACGAAGCGTACCTCGTTGTTCACGTCGAGGAGCTCCAGGCCGGAGAGCCACATTGTAGACGGCTTGGGCTGTGCCGCGTGTGGACGTTTGCCTTGAGCCAGCATGTGATATTTCTCTATGAACGAATAGTCGGTGCCGCAGCATCCGCCAACGATGTTTATCAGGCCCTCGTCCATCCACTCGCCTATGAGTGGCGACATGCTCTCGGCCGTCTCGTCGTAACCGCCCATGGCGTTGGGCATGCCGGCATTGGGGTAGGCTGATATATAATAAGGTGCCTTGCGCGCCAGTTCTTCAAGAAATGGCTTCATCTCTCGTGCGCCAAACGAGCAGTTGAGGCCCACGGAGAAAATAGGGTAGGAGCTTATGCTGCCCAGGAAGGCGTCCATGGTCTGGCCGCTGAGCGTTCGTCCGGCGAGGTCGCTCACCGACACACTCATCATTATCGGCAGTTCCACCCCGCGCTTCTGCATCACGCTCATGGCGGCATCGATGGCACACTTGGCGTTGAGAGTGTCAAATATGGTCTCTATCAGTATGGCATCCACGCCACCTTCCACCAGACCGTCTATCTGCTCCGAGTAGTCGGCCCAAAGCTCATCGTAGGTCAGGTCACGCGATGCGGGGTCTGTCACGTCTGCCGACATCGACAGCGTCTTGTTGGTTGGGCCAACCGATCCTGCAACAAAGCGAGGCCAGTCAGGGGTGGAGAACTCGTCGGCTGCTTGACGGGCAAGGCGTGCACCGGCAAGTGCCATGTCGCGGGCGGAATCCTCAAGATGATAGTCGGCTTGCGACACACGTTGCGATGAGAACGTGTTGGTCTCTATGATGTCGGCGCCGGCGCTTAGGTATCTGCGGTGGATGTCCAGAATTACATCAGGACGTGTCAGGTTGAGCATGTCGTTGTTGCCTTTGGTTTGTCCTTCCGCGTCCTTGAACCTCTCGCCACGGAAGTCGTCCTCTGTCAGTCCGTGCTTCTGGATGACCGTGCCCAAGGCTCCGTCCAATATCATGATCTTCTCTTTAATGATATCTTGAATTCGCTTCATCTTTATTTCTTGAATCTGTTTTATATCTTGAATTCGCTTTGTCATCTTGACATTGCTTTATCTTTATCTATTGATATCGCTTTATCTCTTACATACTGTTGGCATCTAATAATAAACACCATTATATAATGTATGCAAAATTACCATTTTTCAGCCATATACAGAAGATGTTGCAGTAAAAGTTATCTCATTTTAGTCGTGTAATGCCGGGCTCTGTGTCTTTCCGAACCGCTTGGTGTCGTCTGTGCATGGTGTACCAGCCTTCTCAGTTCTCCGTTCTATATTCTCCATTCTCACATTTCCCTTTCTTCCATTTTTCCCTTCTGCAAGTGTCTATTTCGTCTATAATGTCGATCCTATCTATCTTCTCCGCCTAATATGCGCATTATGCCCCTAATGCCTATCCCCATCTGTTCCGTATTTCTTTCCCGCCTAATATGCCTCTTATGCCCAATAATGCCTAAAAAACCGCATTTTTGCTT
>CAZXGQ010000057.1:0-20797 GCA_964640415.1 uncultured Prevotella sp. | reverse complement strand
TAGTAGCACTATCGCGACGCGATTCTAACGTAAAGGCATCGCGATTCTAACGTAACGGCAACGCGATTCTAACGTAAAGCCGATTCAAGAGCTCAAAATTCAGCCATATTTTAGACCATAAGAAATATAACTGTCTGACAATAAGAGTATTAAGAAAAACGTGCAAAAATCGCTCAAATGCGCACGAGAGGAAACGTTTTTCAAAAAAATCGATTTTCAGAGAGCCTTTTGTTAGGAATTTTCAACGCAAATGAGTTTGTCCACAAAAGACCCAGAGGACACGAAGAAACAAGTACACGAAAGCCATGCGGCGTTCAAATAAGGAGGTTACATGTCGGTTGGTGTGGATACCCCTGCGCATCATCTGAAATACATACCACACGGTGTTATCCAGGTCGTCCCCCCCCCAAGCGCAAAGCCCTCAAGGGCTTAACACAACCAGCCCAGGGTAAGGACGGAGCGCAGCGACGGACGCAACCCTGGGTAAAACCGGTTGGAACGGTCGTGACCTGCAAGGTCACCACAAAACCGTGACGGTGGTTGTGCTGACCCTGTAGGCCAGCAGTCCATACCCATGCCATAAACCCGGGGTTGCGCGTCACGGCTAACGCCGTGCCGCTTACCCCGGGCTGATTTGTGAAGCCCTTTCAGGGCTTTAAACACGCAGGTGCCATCATACATACCATGAACCCGCATGGCTATGCTCCCACAGGCCAAAGGCCTCTCTTAAAAACTCGGTGCTTCAAAAAAACACAACCTCTGCGGTTCAACAATCTCTGCGGCTCTGCGTGAGGAACACTCTCTTTTTGGGCGGACCGCATCTGCACAGACGTCTCTGCTGCGTGTGAAACAATAGGCAGAGCCATACCACCATACGGGGTGCGGACGGGCACATGGCCCGCCCCTGCACGTCATACGATATTCACGACGCACGGTTTTCGTGTCCTTGCGCCTTCGTGTCCTTGGCTCTTCCGTGTCTTCCGTGTCTTTCGTGGACAAACCCCGCACGCACTGCACAATGTCACCCCCATATCCTCCGTGCCCAACCTTCCCATTTGTGTTTTTCTGCTTCCCATTTGTATCATTTCCCGATTTGGGATGTTACGAGAGCCATTTGGGAAGGGTTTTTCGGGGCAGACCAATTAATTTTGCTACATAAAGACCGACACCCGTCATACGGATGCCTCTATCACAGACTTCAAAAACAACACATAACAACCCTAACAATGAAAAAGTTTTATCTGATTTTCACATGCCTATTGCTATGCTTGGGCATGAGAGCCGCTACCGTAGAGGTGAAGACCAATCTATGGAGCGGCACCCAGGTGATGGACGCCAACTGGAGCAATTGGGTGACCATCGCAGCATCTAACTTTGCAGATGCCGAAGAAGGCAACGTGCTGAGCGTGACCGTCTCGGAGGCATCGACCACCGACTATGCCCAGATCATGCTCAACGACGGCGGATGGACTGCTCTCGTAGACGCCGAATCGGGCAAGCACATCACCGACACCCCAACGGAGGTGAAATGGACCGTGACATCCGGCATGCTGGCCGTGCTCAAGGAGAAGGGACTCATCGTGAAAGGCGTGAGCTACACCATGACGAGCGTGGACCTGATAAAGAAGGTGCAGACGAGCGACACCGACAAGGGCAACCCCGTAAGCTCTATATGGAAAGGCGAGAAGACCATCGACTGGTCGGGAACCGTTGACAACGCATGGCTGAAACTCGACGCCGACAACTTCACATCGCTCACGGCCGGACAGAAGCTCCGCCTGTGCTACAAGAACCTGGCCATAGGGGCACAGGGACACATCTCTACCGGCGACTGGAAAGACATGCCCGACGGCACCGAGTACAAGCAGCTAACCTCGTCGTATTTCGAATACACCGTCACCGACGACATGCTCGCCCAACTGCAGTCTGTCGGCATGGTGGTGTCGGGCATAGGCTTCGTGCTCACCGAGGTGCAAGCCATCGACCCTACGCAGATTCCGCTAATCAACTGCACTCTGAGCAGCTCATCCATCAAATGCTGGGAGAGCGGCGAGACGCCCTCGGTCAGCCTCTCCCTACAGAGCCTTGAAGGCAAAAGCTACGACGTGACGGTGAGCGTGGCTCTCCGCACCGATGCCTACGAGGACGTAAAGACTATAGAAAAGACCGTCGCAGTGGCCTCGGGCGAGACGCAAGAGGTGAACATAGAGCTCGGCAACCTCGATCCGGGCTTCTACCACGCCGTGGTGACGGCCAACTACAACGAACTGAGCGACTTCAACCTGGGCTTCAACCCCACTGCCATAGTGTCGGCGCCCGATGCGCAAAGCGACTTCGAAGAGTTCTGGAACAAGGCCAAGACCGAACTCGCCGCCGTGGAACCGGAATATACCCTCACAAAGATAGAAGAGAAATCGTCGGCAGCACGCAACGTGTATCTCGTGGAGATGAAGTCAATCTCCGACGGCGACGGCAACCCCGTGACCATACGCGGCTACTATGCCGAACCAACAGCTGCAGGAACCTACCCCGTGATAATCACCCAGAACGGATACGACAGCGACACTTCCATTCCGGCCCTCAACTTCTGCCCCAACGCCGACTCCAACACTTCGTGGATCGAGCTCAACCTCTCAGTACGCGGACAGGTAATAAACAACCGCGGCGACAACACCAACAAGTACGGCGACTGGTTTGCCTACAACTTCGGCAACAAGGACACATATTATTATAGAGGTGCCTACATGGACGTGATACGCGGCATCGACTTCATTGCTTCGCGCGAGAAGGCACAGCAGGACAACATCTTCATGATGGGCGGCAGCCAGGGCGGCGCACTCACCATAGCCGGCGCAGCTCTCGACAGCCGCGTGAAGGCCATAGCACCGTCGATACAGTTTATGGGCGACTTCCCCGACTACTTCAAGGTGGGCGCATGGCCGGCTTCGGTGGCCAAGAAGAACCAAGGCACCATGACCGACGAGGAGATGTACAAATTCCTCTCTTATTTCGACACAAAGAACCTCGCTCCCTACATCACCTGCCCCGTAACCACCGCCATGGGACTGCAGGACAACGTTTGCCCGCCACACACCAACTTCGCACCCTACAACAACCTCAAGTCGGAGGAGAAGCAGTATGTGGTGAACGCCAACTGCAAGCACCAGACCCCTTCAACATGGTACTCGGAGTGCATCAACTTCTTCAAGCAGCACATCACCGAAAACACCGAGTATGTCACCATCAGCCTCAACGCATGGAACGGAAACCTCAGCGTGGACAACTCATGGTCGGTCTACCAGAAGATAGAAGCTGCAAAATTCAGCCTCGCCGCGGCTGGCGACACGCTCACCTTAACCATTCCCTCGCTCACCGGCACCTCGCACCAGGTGTGGCTGCAGAACGGCAAATGGACGCAGCTCGCCGGAGCTGAGCAGAAATATGTAATTGACGATGCACCTTACACCCTTTCGCTCGCCATCAACGACGACATGCTCACCGACCTGCAGACCAACGGACTCATAGTGAAGGGCATCGGCTACGACCTCACCAGCGTCGACATAAAGCACCGCGTGGCAAAAGGCGACTCTGAGAACAAAGGCAATGCCTACACCAACATCTGGACAGGCAGCGAAGTGATAAGCTGGACATCAGGCAGCAGCAACAGCGTGTTCGTAAAGGCGGCAACCCTCACCGACAAACTGGGCAACGCCAAGGCGGGCGACAAGCTGCGCATGACATACTCGGGACTCGGATTCGGCACCGCACAAGGCAAGATTCTCGCCAACTGGACCGCTCTCAGCGGACTTGCCACGGCGAAGTTTACCAGCGGCACATACTTCGAGTACACTCTCACCGACGAATGGCTCGCCAGCATAAAGGAAAAAGGTCTGCGCGTGAGCGGCATCGGCTATACGCTCAACTCCATCGACCTCATTGCACCCGAAAAGGAATACAACATCTTTGCGCAGGCCGACGACGCCGACATCAAGGCATGGGAAGCCGGCGAAAGCCCCAAGATCGGGCTCACGCTTACCAATATCGAGACCGTTGACGTCAGCGTGCCATGCAAGGTAATCATCATGAAGGATATGGTGGATGCCGACACACAGACACACAGCATCTACCAGACCTACACTCAAGACGTAACTCTCAAGGCAGGCGAGACGAAGCACGTCGACGTGCTGTTCACTGACCTCACCGAGCCAGGCTTCTACCAGATGACAGCATCGGCTAACAACAACACTGTTTGCTCGTACAACATCGGCTACGACCCGACCAACGTCCCTATTGCAGCCACAACGCCAACCGACTTCTGGGATTACTGGAAGGAAGGCCTCGACTCGCTCGCTGCAACCGACATGCAACTGCAGATGGAGGAACTCACCGACAAGAGCTCTGACAAACGCAAGATCTACCTCGTGACGATGAAGTCGGTTTCTGACAGCGCCACAACCGCACCTGTCACCATACGCGGCTACTACGCCGAACCCGTGAAGGAGGGCAAGTATCCCACCATCATCCACTATCTCGGCACCGACGGAGGCTCAAGCACACCATGGTGCATGAACGCCGACGACAACGAGGGCTACTGCGAGTTCATACTCTCTACACGCGGACAGATGCTCAACAACCGCGAACCCAACATTGCCGACAACGTGTATGGCCGCACATCATCCGGCTCAACCGACTACTACTCATACGCATGGGGCGACAAGCGCTCGCACTACTACCGCGGAGCATACCTCGACTGCGTGCGCGCCATCGACTTCGTAAAGACACGCACCAAGGTTGACACCCTCAACCTCTATGCAGCCGGCGGCAGCCAAGGCGGTTGCTTCACCTACGTCGCAGCAGGACTCTCTGGGGCTTTCCGCGCCATAGCACCGTCGATAACCGGCCACGCCGACTTCGAGGAAGGCATGCGCATCGTAAACTGGCCACGCGCCAAGTTCCTTGCGGCAAAGGAGGCTCTCGGCTGGACCGACGAGCAGATGAACGACTTCAATGCCTACTACGACGTGATGAACTTTGCCGAGCATGTCACGTGTCCCGTCATCTCATGCTTCTCGCTGCAGGACACCACCGACCCGACACGTACCAACATCGCACCGTACAACCTCCTGGTCAACGTAAACGAAGACGACAAGCAGTATATCATCAACCCGTTCCTGGGCCACGCCACTCCAAGCGACTGGAGCACGAAATACATGACTTTCTTCGAAAAGTATTATACAAAAGAAAGTTCTACTGCCATCGGGAATGTGTCCGCTGACAACAACGCAATGGTGAAAACGTGCTACGATTTGGCAGGGAGACGAGTACAGACGCCTAGCAAAGGCATCTTTATCATCAATAAAAAGAAGGTAGCCGTAAAATAAAACAGGTGTTTTGCCTGACAAGGTAAAACTATAAAACACAAAGAGCCCCGAAAGTCATTTGTCTGACTTTCGGGGTTCTTTGTGTATTGACACGCTGTATTAGGCGTGACTGTCTATCATTGAGGTTAAGGATCCATGGGTTCATCGTCGTCGAGCTGCAGACACGACTCGTTGACCGTGAACTCTGCAAGCAACACGTTTTTACGCTTGGTGATGTTTACCGGCAGGAAGCCCAGCTCTTTGTTGAAGCGTTTGGAGAATCCTTCGCCTACAACATAGTCGATATGCGACTTGCTGCCTGTAACCAGCGCGGGCTTTTCGAGCGGGAATCCCTGACGTATCATGATGCGTCCGGCATTGCGCAGGTTCGTGGTGGTGTGGCGTGCGTGGGGCTCCATAATGACCACGCTTTCCGGCACACGGCATACGTCCACGAGATAACGTTTCATCTCCTGCGCCTCACAGTATGGTGTGCCATGAGGATGAGCCTTTCCGCCCGACACTATTATATATGGCACCATGCCAGCCTTCCAGCATTGCGCCGCATACTCGGCGCGCATGAGACTTTCGGCAGTGACAGGTTCGGTAGGGTTTTCGGGACCTACACCCAATACCACAATAGCGGAATAGGGATACTGCTTCCACTGTGTCTTTGCGACCGCCTGGTAAGCGGCACGGTTCACACCTGAGGCCATAGGCTCGAAGTCGGCAGCCTGCAAACGGTTGTTGGCGGCCAGAAGCAGTTTGGCAAACTGCATGGGAGCAGTGGCGAAGATGGGGTCTTGCCCAATGGCCATTAGGGAACTGTTGGCCACCAATGGCAGAACCTGTTGTAAGAAGCGGGAACTGCAGACATCGAAGCTCACTGAATCGATAAGCGGATAGTTGGGCTTGGCACCGTTGCCGTAAACGTCGATGGCATGATTGATGGCCTTGGCGTCATGCGACCAGATGCGCTTCACGACATCATTGCCCTTACCGCTTGTCATGATATAGCAGCCTGTGGCACAAATGGAGTCGTCGACAAAAGAATGAAAACTTTTGTTATGGTCATACAAGTTCTGGAGCTTGTTGCCCACCGTTTCGATGGTCTCGTCAGAAAGCATCAGATCTTTCGCCCTTAGCTCGCCATACGGAGTCTCAGCCAATATCTGACGTTGCCCTGTGGCAATCTGCGACAATTGCTTGTCCTCGTTTATCAATGCCCTCATCTGCGGGCTCCTGTCGAGCATGAAACTGAAATAGCAGTTCTTGCTCATCACTTCTGTGGGAGAAACCGGCGTCAGGTAATGCCGCTTCTGGGCTATGGCAGGCATAGCCAGAAGCAACATCAGGGAAAACATTAACTTTCGCATGTCTTAATAGCCGTTGTTCTGGTACATCTTATCCGGGTCAAGCTTCCACTCGTCGTAAGGAATGGGGAAGTAGATGTCTTTTTCACCAAAGTTGTTGAGGTTGGAAATGCCGTAGTCTGCCGAATTCTTGCTGTGCATATATTCTACCAAGTCGGCAGTGCTGAAGAAGCGAAGCAGGTCATACCACCTTTGGTTCTCAAATGCCAGCTCTGAGCGTCTCTCATGAAGAATGGCTCTCATAAGGCTTGGGCAGACCGCTTTGTAGGAAGCGTCGTTCTTCACTTCATCGTAGGCTTTCAGTCCGGCACGCTGCCTTACCTCGTCAAGCCACTTTACGGCCTCGGTCTCGTTGCCCAGGCGCGCGTTGACTTCCGCCAGCATGAGATAGACATCGGCATAGCGCAGGATTATCCAGTCGTTGCCGCCATAACCCAAGGTTCCGGCCTCATCGCTCGTGTCGCGGAACTTGGTGATGAACCAGGCCTGTGCGGCAGGATTGCTGCAATATTTCACCGACCACGCCTTGCGGATGTCGTCATCCTCGTATTCCTTGACCAAGTCGGGATTGACGAAAGTACCCATTCCCTTGGAAGTGACCTGCGAATTGATGGTCTCGCCCTTCGACTGGTTGTTGGCTGCAATGGAAGAATGATAATCCTTGTCGCCCTGCTTATATACGATCTGGAAGATGATCTCCTTGCAGGTTGACTTCTTGTCGACGTCGAACACATCGGCATAAGGAATGTCGGAAAGCGAGTTGAACTCCTTCATCTCATAGCACTGAGTCAGATATTTCTTGGCATTGGCAAGATATGTGCTGGCGTTGTTGTCGTCGAGCACCGCAGCCATGGTGAGGTAGGCTTTTCCGAGCAATGCCGTGATGGAAGCCTTGTCGGCGCGTCCCCTGTTGCCGGCCGATTGACGGTTGGGCAGAGAGCTGTTGAGCGCATCTTCGAGATCCTGCACTATCTGCGCATAGATCTGCTCTTTCGGCATTCTGGCGGTATTGGCAGTGATGTCGGTCTTGGTAGACGAATAGGTGGTGACGAGCGGAGCGTCGCCCCATTTACGCACGATGTCGAAATAAGCCAAGGCACGAAGGAACTTGGCCTGCGCCAGCTCATTGGCACGAGTGTCCTCGTCCATGCTTATTTCATTGGCACCCTTGATGGTGAAGTTGCAGTCGTTGACTGTGGCATAGAGCCCGGTCCAGTATTTCTTGAGATAAGTGTTGCTGGGCAAAATGGAGAAGTCGGTAAACTGGAACGGCTCACCCGAAGCCGACTGGTTGTCGAGACGACCGGTATTGTCGGAACGTTCCTCCGTGAACATTGTGCTCGACTCACCCATGCAATAACTGCTGCGCAGGGAGTAGTAAGCACCGTTCAATGCCTTTTCAACGTCGTTGGCACTCTGGAAATATGAATCGACTGCTATCTTGTTTGGATTCTTCTCGTCGAGGAAATCACTGCACGACGGCAACAGAAACAAGACCGACGCGGCAACTAACAATATGTTTTTCTTCATTTTATTCTGCTTGCTTTTTTACGTTAGAACATCAGTTGTACACCAAAGTTGAAAGCCCTTACCAAAGGATATTTGCCGTAATCAACGCCCGGTGTAAGGTTGGAGCCGTTGTTGTAGTCCACTTCAGGATTGTAGCCTCTGTACTTTGTTATGGTAAAGAGATTGTCGGCAGCGGCATATAGACGCAGCTTGCTGATCACGTTGTTTGTCAACTTTGCGATAGAAGTAACCGAGTAGCCTATGGTCAGATTGGTGCACCTGAAAAACGATCCGCTCTGGAGATAGAATGTAGACAGACGGGTGCTGTTGCTCTGTGTGCCGCCTCGTGAAGCACTGTAGACCCATCCGTTTCCGGGATCCGACTCGCTTCTGTAACGGTCGTCAACAACAGCATACTGGTTGCCGGAGCCTTCCATATTGAAGAGGTAGTAGTCCTGTCCGTCGAGCACCTTGTTGCCATAGCTGCCATTGAAAGAGGCAGAGAAATCGAGAGACTTGTAGTCGCCGCTGATGTTGAAGCCGTAAGTGAACTTAGGATGAGGATTGCCGATAACGGTCTTGTCGTTGTCGTCGACGACGCCATCGCCATTGACGTCTTCAAAATAGAGGTCTCCAGGCTGCAGAGACATGCTCTGCGACAGAGAGCGGGCAGGGCCCTTGATTTTATAGCCGGCAGGGAACGAGTGAGTTGTTGAGTCGTAGTGCTTGTTGTCCTCCTCAATGTTAGCCATGTCAGACTCTCTTACCATTCCGGCAACCTTGAAGCCATAGAACATGCCGACGGGCTGGCCTATCTGCGTGATGTGGGTCTTGTAGGATCTCTCTGCGCCATTCACAATCAGCGTGTTGCCGCCATCGAGATCCAAGACCTTGTTGCGGTTGACCGAGATGTTGCCGCTTATATTAAGGTGCATTGCTTGCTTGGCTATGACGCGTCCGTCGACTTGCAAGTCGATACCGCAGTTGCGTATCTTAGAGTTGGGCAAGTTTGTCAGAATGGAGTTGGTTCCGCCAATAGCCGAGATTGGTTGTTCGAAAAGCAAGTCTCTGGTATAACTGAGATAATAGTTGGCAGAGATGGCGAGACGGTTGTTGAACAGCGAGAGGTCTGCACCCCAGTTGAATTGTGATGTCGACTCCCAGCCTATCGTGTTGTCTTTCACGCCTCCAGGCACCACGGCAGAACTGACGGTACCGGTGCCGAAGATGGCTGCTTGGTTCGAACTCATCACTGCCTCGTAATTGTAGTTACCGATATTGTTGTTACCGCTCTTTCCCCAGCTTGCGCGCAGTTTGAGAGTTGACTTGTTGCCGAACAGCGAGTTATAGAAAGGTTCGTTGGATACGGTCCACGCCAATGAGACTGACGGGAAATATCCCCAACGGTTTTGCGGGCCGAACAGTGACGAGCCGTCACCACGGAAAGAAGCCGTGAGATAATAGGTGTTGCGGTAATTATAGTTAAGGCGGGCAAAATATGACAGCATGGTCCAGTTGGACTTCGATGTGCTGTAAAGCGAGATGTCGCTTGGGTCAGCGCCGTGAGCCGTGACTTCCTCTATATGGTCGTCTTCATATCCCGTGGCCTTGACACCCAGGATGTCATATTCGTGTTTCTGGAGTGAGTAACCTGCCACTCCGCTGAAGTTATGTACACCCGACCATGTATGATTGTAGTTGGCGGTAAACTCGCCCAGGTAGTCGTTGGTGTGTGCGCTTGTGGCAATGTCGTAGGCTGCGGCCTGCGCCTGCGCTGTTCCAGGCTGGTATGCACCCGACGAAAGGCTTGTTGGGCGATAGTACTCGTATTTCTCATAATATGTGTACATGCCCAGGTTGGCTTTCAATATCAAGTCTTTCAGCGGTTCATAAGACACGTTGAAGTTGTAGGTGTTGCGGTCGCCGCTTCTCCTTATCTTAGTCTCCTCGGCGAGTGCCACAGGGTTTTCTATCTGCTGGAATCCATATTGCGATGAGTAGGAGGTCATTTCTCCCTTGACAAGGTTGCCCTCGTCGTCATAGCAACGGAAGATAGGCGCATAAATCAATGCTCCGAGAATGGGTCCGTGGTCGAAGCGGCCTTCGTCAATCTCGTGGTTCCAGTTGGAGACATGCGAGAAGTTGGCGCTCACGTTGAGCCTGTCGGTGACCTTCGCGTCGATGTTTCCCCTGAAATTGAGACGTCGCTGCTGGGAAGTGCGCACAATGCCGCCAAGGTCCATGAAACTGCTGCTCAGGTCGTATCTCACCCTGTCGTTACCGCCGTTGAGAGTGATGTGGTGGCGCTGCGATATGGCAGTACGGTAGAGCTCGTCTTGCCAGTCGGTATCGTATTCAGGCTCTATTACTTTCTGGTTTTCAAAGTCGTAGAGGAATTCTGGGATATTCACCGCACTGTTTGATGAGCCCAGACGCGTGGCTCTTTGGGCGTTGGTGTCGCTGTAATAGCTGTCATCCCAGGCAATGCCCTTGCTCAAAAGCAACCGCTTGTAGTAGTTGTTGCGGCCATCGACCACAAGGTTGGCAAACTGGCTTGAATTGAGCACCTTTACCTTATGGGCAAGGCTGTTTACTCCCAGCTGGAAGTCGTAGCCCACCCGAGCCTTGCCATTCTCGCCGCGTTTGGTCGTGATGATGACCACACCGCCTGCTGCACGCGAGCCATAGATGGCGGCAGAAGCTGCGTCTTTAAGCACCTCTATCGAGGCTATGTCTTCGGGATCGAGAAGGAGGTCTCCGCTCGATGGATATCCGTCTATGACATACAATGGATCTGAGCTTGCATTGATTGAGGCTGTTCCGCGAACTCTTATCTTCGTGGAATTGTATGGCGCACCACTGACCTGTGATATCTGTACGCCGGCGACTTTTCCCACCAGGCTCTCGCCGATGCTGTTGGTTGATGTATTGAGTTCGCCAGCCTTGACACTTGCCACGGCGCCCACGATGTCGGTCTTGCGGATGCTCTGATAACCCACCACGACCAGTTCCTGAAGCGAATGCTGGTCTTCCTGCAACGTTATGACCATCTTGCCTGTAGCCTTGATGGTCTGTGTGGTAAAGCCTACATACGACACTTGGATGTCGCTGCCCTTGTTTTCCAATTTCAAGGTGAAACGGCCGTCGACATCTGTCACTGCGGCGTTATGGGTACCTTTCTCCGTAACGCTTGCACCTATGATAGGCTCACCGTTAACGTCTTTGACGACTCCCGTCACCTGCCCAACGGCTACGTTCTCCGCTATGGCCTTGGAACCGTTGTCGCCTTCTGCTAAGGCTGGCACCATTGGCATGCACAGGGACAAGGCTGTCGCAAGAATAATCTTTTTACGCATAAAATAAAGTAATTGATTAATACTGCGACAAAATTATGAAGACGGTTTTTCAAAAATGTAAACAGAAAATTACAATTGCCGCAACTTTTTTTACAATTGCATTAATTTCCTTTACATTTCGAAAGCATACGGGGGGGGGGATTCGAAACAAAAAGAAAGGGAGCGTGTCAATTACTCTTAACACGCCCCCCTGCTCTTATGATATGTCTTTTATCGAGACTTATGCCTTGCCCTGGTTAGCCACGGCAGCAGCCTTGGCTGCGATGGCAGCAGCGTCGCCGAGGTAATAGTCGTTGACGAGGTTGAGGTCGTCGTCGAACTCGAACACGTAAGGAGTAGCTGTTGGGATGTTAAGGCCAGAGATGTCCTTGTCTGAAATGCCCTTGAGGTGCTTCACGATGCCGCGGAGCGAGTTGCCGTGAGCAGCCACGATGATGCTGTCAACCTCCTTGAGCTTCGGGAAGATGTCGCACTCCCAGAAAGGCATTACGCGAGCGATGCAATCCTCAAGGCTCTCTGTCTTAGGAAGATACTGTGTAGGCACCTTGGCGTAGCGGGGATCAGCGAGGGCTGAGCCTGTGCCGTCGGCAGCGAGGTCGTGAGGAGCCACGTCGAAGCTGCGACGCCAGAGCAGAACCTGCTCGTCGCCATACTGCTGGGCTGTCTCCTTCTTGTTCAGACCCTGGAGAGCACCGTAGTGCTTCTCGTTAAGACGCCATGTCTTGACCACGGGAATCCAATCCTCGTCCATTGAGTCGAGCACGTTGTTCAATGTCTTGACGGCACGCTTCAGGTAAGAAGTGAAAGCGATGTCAAAGTGGAAGCCCTTCTCCTTCATGAGCTTGCCTGCATCGAGTGCTTCCTGCTTGCCCTTCTCAGTGAGGTCTACATTTGTCCAACCTGTGAAACGGTTCTCAAGATTCCACTGGCTCTCGCCGTGGCGAATTAAAACGATTCTTTTCATTTTCGTGTTGTTGTTTGTATATAAAAGTATTTACACTTGCTGTCGGATGTCGGCAAGCGGGCCACTGCCAACGCCGCCCGTGCCTGTTCATGCCGCAAAGATAATAAATCTTTTTCTATCCGTGACAACGCCTTGGTTATTTTTTTAGCCTTTTATGATTTCGGTTTGTCGCCATAGCGCTTTTCTTGCGATTTTGAGCTATCTTTGCAGAAGATAATTACACATATATTATAATAGCCTGAAAAGATGAAGATATTTTGCGTGGGAATGAACTATCCCAAACACAATAAAGAGCTGAAAGACACGTTATTGAAGACAGACAGCCCTGTGATATTTCTCAAGGCCGACTCGAGCCTCCAGAAGAACGGCAAGCCCTTTTTCATCCCCGACGATCTCGGGCGCATCGACTACGAGGCTGAGCTCGTGGTGAGGGTGTGCAAGCTCGGCAAGACCGTGCCCGCGCGCTTCGCCCACCGCTACTACGATGCGGTGACGCTCGGCATCGACTTCACCGCCCGCGAGCTGCAGCACAAGCTCTCGGAGAACGGCCAGCCGTGGGACATGGCCAAGAGCTTCGACGGAGCCGCCACCATAGGCGACTGGGTGCCGAAGGATTTGTTGCCCGACGTGCAGAGGCTGCGCTTCCACCTCGACATCAACGGGAACACCGTACAGGAGGGGTGCGCTTGCGACATGCTGTGGGGCGTTGACGACATCGTGGCATACGTGAGCAACTATTTCACCCTGAAGACGGGCGACATCATCTTCACCGGCACGCCTGCCGGAGTGGGACCCGTGCATATCGGCGACCTGCTCGAGGGATGGGTCGAAGAGCGCAAGGTGCTGGAATGCAGGTGCAAATAAATCTTTTTAAGACCATTGCAGAGTGACAAGACATAGCAAAACGGCAAGACTTTTTCTCAGGGTCAGGCACAGCCGCCTGTCCCTGCTTCTTCTGTTGGCGTGTACGGCCTTTCCGGCTCACGCACAGCGTTTCTTCAACCTCACCTCCGACCAGGTGAGCGTCGACAGCGTCATGCCGTCGTTTGCCTACACCATTCCGTTGCCGACCAACTACGCCGACTCCGTTTACACCACCTCTATACTCTACCCCGAGTTCATCGACATGACGCCTCTCGACCTCGAGCGGTACCGCAAGCTCGGCGGTACGGAGCCATCGGCGCTGCCCACGGTGACACAAAGGGTGGTGACCGACCGCAAGCAGCCCATGCTGCGCATGAGCTTCTGCCCCATTGTCAAACGCGACGGCAAATACCAGTTTCTCGTGAGCTTCATGCTCAGAGTCGACAGCAAGAGTGCAAACGCCAAGGCCGCAGCCCTCCGTTCCAAGGCTGCCACCAACGCAAAGACCGCGAGCCGTGCACAGCAAGACGGACGTTATGCCGACCATTCGGTATTGGCAAGCGGCAGGTGGGCAAAGATCCGCGTGCCGGAGTCCGGTGTCTACGAGCTCACAAAGAGCCTCGTGAGCCGTGCCGGCTTCAGCGACCTGAGCCGGGTGCACATCTATGGCTACGGCGGCAACCTGCAAGACGAGGTGCTCGACGGCTCCAAGCTCGCTGCCACCGACGACCTGCATGAGGTCGCCACGTGCACCGTAAACGGCAAGCGGCTGTTCTATGCCAAGGGACCTGTGAGCTGGAGCAGCAACGATGCCGCGCAGCGCACCCGCAACCCTTATTCTGACTACGGCTATTATTTCATCACGGAGGGCGACAACGACCCTGCCAGCGTCGACTCAACCACATTCATAGATTCGTTTTATCCCTCGCCCGACTTCTATCACAGCCTGCACGAGGACGACGGCTACAGCTGGTATTCAGGCGGCCGCAACCTCTTCGACCCCACATCGGTGACGGTGGGCAACAGCCAGACAGTGACGCTGGCGCATCCCGACGGTGCCACCACGGGCAAGTTTGCCGTACGCGTGTCGGCCGGTTCCAAGACCTCCGTGCAAGTAAGCGTCAACGGCAACGAGGTGGGCACGCTCTCCGTATCCATCGGCAGCCAATACGACCACGGCAACATGGCCAGCGGCACCTATTCCATGCCTGTGAGCGCGGCAAAGACCGACACCGTGACGCTCAAGGTGCTGTCGGGCGGACCAATGCGGCTCGACTACGTGTCGGCGGCGTGGGACGAGCCCACAGCGGCGCCCGACCTCACGGGTTCCTTCCCCACCCCAGTATATGTAGGGACTGTAGCCAACCAGGACCTGCACGCCGACAGGGATATCGACATGGTGATTATCATTCCCACGTCGCAAAACCTGCTCACACAGGCCAGGCGGCTCGCGCAGTTCCATGAGGAGCACGACTCTCTGCGCGTGAAGATTGTGGCCGCCAACGAGCTTTACAACGAGTTCGCCAGCGGCACGCCAGACGCCAACGCTTACCGGAGATACCTGAAGATGCTGTACGACTGCGCACAATCCGACTCTGACGCACCAAAATACCTCTTGCTCTTCGGCCCATGCGTATGGGACAACCGCCTGCTCACCTCTGAGTGCGGGAGCCTCAACGCCGACGGCTTCCTCCTTTCCTATGAGAGCGAAAACTCGACAAGCGCCATCAACTGCTATGTCGACGACGCATTCTTTACCTATCTCGACGACGGCGAGGGAACAAACATCTCGTCAAGCGACAAGCTCGACATGAGCGACGTGGCGGTGGGCCGACTGCCCGCCTACTCGCAAGACGACGCCAAGGCGATGGTGGACAAGACCATAAACTATGTGGAGAACCTCAACGCCGGCGACTGGGAGAACACCATCATGGTGATGGGCGACGACGGCAACGACAACATCCACTTGCGCGACGCCGACGAGGTGGCCACGATCCTGCAAGCCACGCACCCGGCTTACAACGTGCGCAAGGTGATGTGGGACGCCTACAACGAGGTGACATCGGCAACGGGAAACACTTACCCCGAAGTGGCCGACCTCATAAAGAGGCAGCAGGCAAAGGGCGCCCTCGTCATGGACTACTACGGTCACGGCAGCGCCAGCCAGCTGTCCCACGAGAAGGTGCTGACGCTCGACGACTTCGGGGCGTTCACCAACAAGAACCTGCCCCTGTGGGTGTTCGCAGCCTGCGACATCATGCCGTTCGACGGTGTGGAAAGCAACATCGGCGTATCGGCGATGACCAACTCCAACGGCGGTGCCGTGGCGGTGTTCGGCACCACACGCACCGTGTACGAGAACTACAACCACACCCTCAACAAGGCTTTCATGAAATATGTGCTCGGCACCACCAACGGCAAGCCCACAACCATTGGCGAGGCCCAGCGTCTTGCCAAGAACGAGGTGATAAGGCAAGGGAGCGACCCCACAGTAAACAAGCTGCAGTACACCTTGCTCGGCGACCCGGCCATAGCGCTCAACCAGCCTACAGGAACCGTGGTCATCGACTCCATCAACGGCACGAAGGTCGGCAGCGGCTCCACGGCAAACGCCTACGCCGGACAGACGGCACGGGTGACGGGCCACGTGGATGGCAACACTGCAATGAAAGGCACGGTGAGCCTGCAGGTGCTCGACTCGAAGCAGCTTGTTACCTGCCACGGCAACGCCAGTGCTGAGGTTGAAGACACGGTGTTCACTTTCTACGACCGCCAGAAGACCATCTTCAGCGGCACCGACAGTGTGGCGGGCGGCAAGTTCCACATGTCGTTCGTGGTGCCCTACGACCTAAGCTACGGTGGTTCGGGACAGCTCCACGCCTTCGCCGTGAGCGACGACTACGCCACCACCGCCAACGGCTACACCGATGCCATTGTGCTTGGCGACGCCGGCACGCAGAAGACCGACACCGTGGGGCCGAAAATCTTCTGTTACCTCAACAGCACCGAATTCACCAATGGCGGCGAGGTGAACACAAGTCCTTATTTTGTCGCACAACTGAGCGACGACAGCGGCATCAACGCCACGGGCAACGGTGTGGGGCATAACCTCGAACTCGTGATCGACGGCGACGCCAACATGACCTACGACCTCAACGACAACTTCGCCTACGACTTCGGGTCGCACACCTCGGGCAGTACTTATTATTCCATACCCACGCTTGAGCCGGGCACCCACAACCTGCTCTTCCGCGCCTGGGACACTATGAACAACAGCTCTACGGCGCAACTCAAGTTCAACGTGGTGAAATCGCTCAAGCCAACGATCTACAGTGTCGACGTAACGAAGAACCCCGCATCTACAAGCACCACGTTCATCGTAAGCCACAACCTTGCCGGAAGCCCTGTCAACGTAACCATCGACGTGTTCGACATGAGCGGCCGCCAGCTCTGGACCTACCTCGAAAGCGGCACACAGACCGGTTCCTACACCGTAGACTGGAACCTGACCACCAGCAACGGACAGCGGCTGCAGACCGGTGTATACCTCTACCGCATACGCCTCAACGCCGACGGCAGCCAGATGGCATCCAAATCGAAGAAACTCGTCGTCATAAACAATAATTGAGCCGCCAAGGCGTTATCATTAATATTTACATAGAATATGAAACTCAAGCAATACATCGCATGCCTGCTCATGCTCCTCACCTCTCTCGCTGCCAACGGCCAGGAGAAGCAAGACATGTTCAACCCCATCAACACTTCTGTGACATCGCAAACCATTGCGCCCGATGCACGTGCCGGCGGCATGGGCGACGTGGGCGCGGCTACGGAAGCCGACGTCAACTCGCAATATTGGAACCCTGCCAAATATCCCTTCGCCATAAGCCGTGCCGGCGTAGGCGTCAACTTCACGCCATGGCTGCGCCAGCTCGTCAACGACATCAACCTCGGCTACATCGCTGGCTATTACCGTCTTGGCGACTACTCGGCCATATCGGGCTCGCTGAGATATTTCTCGCTTGGCGAGGTCGACATGGGCGAGCACAGTTCCAACGAACCGGGAATGACCATCAACCCTTACGAGATGTCGCTCGACGTGGCCTACTCGCTCATGCTCAGCGAGAAGTTCTCCATCGCCGCAGCGGTGAGGTGGATCTATTCTGACCTCACCTACGACTACACCTCCGACTCGTCGCCCGGCTCGGCGTTCGCCGCCGACCTCGCGCTCTATTACCAGAGCAACCCCATAATAGCCGAACACGAGTGCCAGCTCGGCCTGGGAATGAACATCTCAAACATCGGCAGCAAGATAACGTTTGGCGGAAGCGATAACAGCGAGTTCATACCCACCAACCTCCGACTGGGCGCATATCTCAAATATCCGCTCGACGAATACAACGCCATAGGCTTTGCAGTGGATGCCAACAAGCTGCTGGTGCCCACTTACCCTAAACAGAACGAGAACGAGACTACGGAGGAATACCAGCAGCGCGTGCAGAAAGACTACTACGACGTGTCGAGCATAAGCGGCATCTTCAAGAGCTTCGGCGACGCACCGGGCGGATTCAAGGAGGAGCTGCAGGAGATACAATGGAGCGTGGGGGCGGAATACACCTACAACGACCGTTTCTCGCTGCGTGCAGGATATCACCACGAGAGCGAGAACAAGGGCAACAGAAAATATTTCACCGTGGGAGCGGGCTTCAAGATGAGCGCCTTCCAGCTCGATGCTGGATACGTCATTGCCACAGCCAAGTCGAACCCTCTCGACCAGACACTGCGCTTCACCCTGACATTCGACATGGACGGTCTGAAAGACCTGCTCAGGAAATAGTCCGACAAAAAACACAAATCTCAAACGACATGTTCAGAATAGGAATGGGCTATGATGTCCACAAACTCGTCGAGGGAAGAAAACTCATACTCGGCGGCATAGAGATACCCCACACCGTGGGCCTGCTGGGCCACAGCGACGCCGACGTGCTCATCCACGCCATCTGCGACGCCCTGCTCGGCGCAGCCAACATGCGCGACATTGGCTACCACTTCCCCGACACATCGGCCGACACGCTCGACATGGACAGCAAGGTCATACTTGCAAAGGTCATCGACCTCATAGCCACAAAGGGCTACAAGGTTGGCAACATCGACGCCACAGTGTGCGCCGAACGGCCCAAGCTCAACCCTCACGTGCCGGCAATGAAGGCATGCCTCGCCGCAGTGATGAAGTGCGACGAGGACCAGATAAGCATCAAGGCCACCACCACCGAGAAGCTTGGCTTCACAGGTCGCCAGGAGGGAATATCCGCCTACGCCGTGGCACTTGTCAGCAACGAATAGCGGTTTCTATTCGCCGTTCACCTCTGCCAGGATGCGCATGACGCCCGGCATCCAGTCTTCGTTGGTCTTCACCGTCAGCACGTGCATGCCCACGGCTTTGGCGGCATCCGTGTTCTTGGCGCTGTCGTCAACAAAGAGACACTCGTCGGCCTTCATGCCGTCGGCGGCAAGCGCACGGAGGAAGATGTCCTTGTCGGGCTTGCACACCTTCATCTCATAGCTCAGAAACAGCGAGTCGAAGAAGTCGGTTATCGGCTTCCCTATCTGCGAAAACTTCCTGCTTCGGGTGAAGTCCATCACAAAGGGGTTGGTGTTGCTCAACAGGCAGAGACGGTGGCGGTTGCGAAGCTCCACGAGGTTGTTGAGCCTCTGAAGCTCAACGCCGTCGAAGAAGCCGAGCCAGCAATGCTGGGCCTCCGACCACGACACGTCGCGGCCCACCGTAGCCGACAGCCTGCGGCAAAACTCATCGTCGTCCACGCTTCCCGTCTCCAGGTCGAGGAAGTAGTCTTTTTGTCCGTAGGCGCCCATATAGTAATCGGTATCAACGCCTATCGACCTGAAACGGCGAAACGCCTCATCATTGTTCTGGGTGAAGATTACCCCACCCATGTCGAAAAGTATGTTCTTGATCATATATCCCGGGGCATGCAAATCCATAATGCCACATATACGAGAAAGCCGCAGAAGGCCGTGCAGACCGTGAGCAGCAGATAAACCAGCCTCACCACGGCAGGATCCCAACCGAAGTAGCGGGCCACTCCTCCGCACACGCCTGCAATCCACTTGTCGCTCGTGGAGCGCGTCAGCCTATTACCATATTCCATTTGCTGTCTGTTATTTATAAGTTGTTTTTTCATTTGCGTTTAATTGCCGTAAAAGTAACCATTTTCCTTGACATACGCAACATATAGTCAGGCATTTTTTTGCCTCAAGCCTGGCTTGGCATTACTGTGGTGCCGGAGGAAGCCTTATGAACAAACCTCATGAATACGCCCAAACAGCAAAAACAAACAAAAAACGCTTGCGCATAAGAAAAAAACAGTAAAAAATTTGGCAGGGCGATAGAAAATGCCTAACTTTGCAGTCGCAAATCAAGAAACAGGGGCATAGCCCAGTTGGTTTAGAGCGCTGCAGTCACATTGCAGAGGTCATCGGTTCGAGCCCGATTGTCCCTACCTTTTCAAGATTAAGTCCGCCGCTTCTTATTCATAAGGAGCGGCGGACTTTGCGTTTATGCTACATGCACGAGGTCAACCCCAGAGTGGTGGCAATGGCGGTGAGCACCGAGATGAGCATGTTGATTACCAGTTTCCATGTTTCCTTCTTCATTCTAATCCTCCTTTCCTTTCATTAGTTTGTCAATCGCCTTCATGCGGTCTACGCGTTGTCGTCAGACGCCGTGTCATCAGTGGTAGAAGTGGCGGCGCTTGTCGGCAAGAGCTCTGCCGTGATGCCGTCGAGCAAGGTCTTCACATAGGTGCCCTTGCGCTTGCCCTTGGCACTGACCTCACCGGTGGCCACGAACTTCACCTCGGGATGGTAGAGTATCTGGTAGCCGTAGATGTTGGCGGCGGTGAAGTCCTCGGCGCTGTCGGCAGACTTGGTCTTTAGGCCCACGCGGAAGTCGCCCAAGCCCTCGAGATCCACCGTCATGGAGTTTTGCAAGTGCTTCTTCATCACCTGCGCAAGCTCTATGAGCACTGCCATGATGTCGGCACGCGTAACGGTGCATGAATGGCTTATCTCCTCGGCGAGATCGGCGGTCGACACGCGGCCCATGCTCACTGCACGGCCATACCACTTCTTGTAAGCTGGTGAACCCTCGCCCTTACCGGTTTCCTTCTTGTAACGTACACTCATTGTTTTCTCCTTTCTTTAAAATTGATTAGTAAATTGTTGTTGGTTTGTCGTGGAATTCCTTTTGACGGTTGCAAAGGTACTGCCTTTCCCGTTGCCGTCCAAAAAACACGGGGGCACCACAAGGGACACAACGCCCCAACAGCGCAACAACCATATAGAGGCGGC
>CAZXGQ010000056.1:0-21865 GCA_964640415.1 uncultured Prevotella sp. | reverse complement strand
TTCAGCGGGCTTGGCGGAGAGAGAGGGATTCGAACCCCCGGTACCTCTCAGTACGCCGGTTTTCAAGACCGGTGCAATCGACCACTCTGCCATCTCTCCTTGCTATCTTGTCGATAGGCTTCTGGTCGGAAAGCGAGTGCAAAGGTAATGGGTTTATTTGAAACAACAAAATATTTTGAGCTTTTTTTTCGATTTTCCTCAAAATTTCTTGAAAAATGGGCTTTTCGAGGCAATTGGAGGCTATTTTGGACGCTGAATGGCTGATTTTTGCGATTGTCGGCAAAGAACTAATTGGAAGGGAATGTTTCAGACACATTGTTGGCCCCATCAAATCAAAAATGGCACAAACCAATATTACCATACCGATGAGCATAGACATGAAAATTCCGCACGTGCTTTAGTGCAGAGCCCACATGAGTAAGCACGGATTTCTATATCCACCGGTAATCGGTGCGGCAAGATTGTAAAGAATTATAGCAGGATTTTAACACTTGGGGGGCACACCATCCAGAACGACGACAGAGGCTATGAAGTGCTAAAAAGGGCATCTTCAAGCCGATTTCAAGCCCAAAAGCTATGAAATCGGGTCGCGATAGTAGCCATATCGCGTCGCGATTCTAACGTAAAGGCGTCGCGATTCTAACGTAAAGGCACCGCGATTCTAACGTAAAGCCGACCCTGAAGCTCAATTTCAAGCCGTGTTTCAGACCACAGAAAACATAACCTCTTGTTTATAAGGTCGTTATAAAACATGCACAAAATTGGCCTCAAATCGCACGGTAGGAAAAGTTTTTCAAAAAAATCGATTTTCTGAAAGCCTTTTGTTGAGTTTTTTCGCCGCTGTTAAAGATGGTTATACGGTGATGGCTACCGGTTTGGGGGCGGCAAGGGCGAGTGCGGGCAGGAATCGTCAAGGACCGTCCGCCTGCTCTTCAAGCTAAAAGACAATCTGTTCGGGATTTATCCTGTCGGCCTCGGTTATCGGCCTTATCACCTTGCACGGCACGCCGCCAGCCACTACACCGGCAGGAATGTCTTTCGTTACAACCGCACCGGCAGCAATGACCGAGCCCTCGCCGACGGTCACGCCACCGATTACGGTTACGCTTGCGCCCAGCCACACATTGTTGCCTATATGGATGGGCTTGCTCTCAGTGAGCGCCTCGGTTCGCCGCTGCTCCGCATTGACGGGGTGTCCGGCGCAAGCCAGCACGCATTTAGGCCCGATAAACACATCAGCGCCTATATATATGGGAGACGTGTCGAGAAACACGCAGTCGAAATTGACAAACGTGAAGTGGCCTCCGGCAAAGTGCGTATTGATGCCATAGTCGAACTGCACGTGCGGCATTATCGCCACGTTGCCGCTCCACGTGCCCAGCAGTTCGTTTAGAATCTGAGCATGCGCGGCTGTGTCCGACGGATCGGTCATGTTGTATTTCCAGCACAGCTGCCGCGCCTTCTGTTGTATCTCCCGCGGAATGAGCATCACGTTGCCGGCGTAGGGTGTGTCGGCGGTAATTATGCTGCGAATGTTTTCCATGTCTGATTTGTCTGTCATGTTACTCCAGTCTTTTCAGGTTTGCCTGTAGATTTTGGCACCGTCAATTGTCACGCGCAAAATCTAAAGAAATGAATGATATTCGCTTGCTGACCGTTTCGTGTGGCAGCACCTTTTGTCTACGCCCACGTGGATTTGCCGAATGCATCCGTTTCTCATTCTTCTTGTGCAACCCTGCCACAAAGGTAAATAATTTGTGAATGAAAAAAGCGAAACAAATATGGAAAAATCCAAGCTAAACGACAAAAGTCCGCAGTTTACTTTGATTTTTTTGCAATGACTGATATTATAACGCGGAATGGCAAAGTTCTAATCAAAGTTTTTGTCCACGAAAAACCCGAAAGACTCGAAATATCAATTACATGAAATCCTGGCGGCTAAATTAAGAGTTGACGTGAAACTGAGGATTCGTGCAAGGCGTGTAGAGATGTTTTCGAGGAACCCGCAACACGGACCGGTCAAACCTTCAGTATTAAAGTATAGTATATAGTCTACACTGTTCACTATATCATAATTACCAATTAGCCCCTTTCCACTTCATTTTCCCTCACCTACTCGATTGCTACTTTTTTGCCAGTTTTTCCAGGTATATTGCTACGCAATACACCAAAAAATATAGAATCTTCATTGGAAAAAGTAAACAATATTCAGCATTCTCCCATTTTGTCGCACAACAACCGAGGCGACAAAAAAAAGAATTTCCCTTTTTGTCGCACATATATGGTAACAATCTTAATATTAGAACCTTACAAAGCAATTATTAAACCATTTAATTGCGACAAACAGTGCGTGACTATGACGAAAAAGTGCAAGAAACGGCCATTTTTGTAAACATATTATCATAAAACAGCCAACATCTTCCCTATTTGTCGCCAACATCTTCCCATTTTGTCGTCATTAACATTTATTTGTTCCCTATTTGTCGCCGGAATATTCCCTTTTTGTCGCACCAACCTTCCCTATTTGTCGCGGCATGTTCCCAATTTGTCGCCGAAGAGGGTATGTAGCCATTGAGTATCAATAAGTTACGAGCCCCTACTAATCTATGATACTATTGACATATTATACAGACAACTATCCGTAGAAAAATTTTAGTTTAAAGTTATTCTTTATTCCTGCCCTACCTCTATGGCTGTTTTTCCGCCTTATTTTAGCTCCAGTAAGAATTTTCGCACCGCATTCACCTGTCTGGCTTCATCGTTTTCCTGTTTTTATGTTCTAAAATGCCAATTATATCGTTTTTTCTTGCTATAATTGCCATATATAAATAAGTACATAAATAAATATACTCAATTTCTCCATATTTTATCATTAAATAAATCCAACTATAAAAAAATAGAAAAACATATAAATCTATATACCCTATTTTCCCATATATAAATAACCACATAAATAAAAGCCGAAATATAGCATAATACCCATATATAAATAAACCTACAAACAAATAACTATTTAACTACACAGTTACCACACTAAAAAATAAAGATATATCAAAGCACATAACGAAATAAATGCATATATAAACAAATACGTGCAGTATTCAGTATAAAAGCAAATAAATGCACATGTAAATATATATAAGAATAAAACAATGAATAAACCCTTATACCTATATCTGTATCTATACATCTTTATTTATTCTTAGCTACTTTTATCTTTGCCTTCAAGACATTGCTTTCCCCTACTCTACCCAATGCCGATCAAATCAGGCATTTTTTTTCAACAATATCCCTAATAGCTTATAAACCAAGACTTTAATTTAGTCCGTATACTTATATATAGCAATTAATATATAAATAAATACTATCCCTGCTCTTTCGTGAATACCTATATATAAACAAATATGTGTTTCATTGATGAAATATATAAACAAATAGAAATATTAAAAATAGGGTTAATGCGTATATACAAATACAAAGAAATAAAAACCGCATTAAATAAATAAACCTCAATAATAATATATAAAAGCCCCAATAAATATAAAAACCTATGATTCAAAATATACACAAACCTATAACTCTACAAACAAATATACCTTCAAATATCAAAATCTTTAAACTAATAAACCTTTAAACCTATATTTTCTTATCTTTATCAATAAAAAATACCCAATATATTTGCACGGTTATATTTTTATGCTTAAATTTGCAGAAGTAATTATTTAACGCATTAAATGAATATTCGAACAAAGAGTACTATATATAATAATGTGTACAACCTTTTATATAAAAACATAAATGCTTGAGTGCATTAATGAATAAAACTATGAAGGTTTAAAGCTATTTACACATATTTATATTACTGGTTCTTTAAATGTTTGTTTAAACATTCCGATGCACTGACATAGAAAAATATAAATATAGATATGAGGAACAGGAAGATCGTTTTCGCGAATCAGAAAGGTGGCGTTGGAAAGTCAACGCTTTGCATTCTCTTTGCCAACTATCTTGCTTGGAAGAAGCAGCAGGTTTGTGTAATCGACACCGACCTGCAGAAGACCATCAAGATGCAGCGCAAAAAGGATATGGAGCTCTACCCTACCCTAGAGCCTCCTTATGAGGTTCAGGATTTCGACGTGCAGGCTCCTGATGTGATGCAGCAGCTCATGGACTCGGCTGCCGACACTGAGGGCTTTGTGCTCTTCGATTCGCCGGGTAACGTTTCTGAGGACGGTTTGGTGCCTCTGTTCACCAATGCCGACTTCATTGTCTGTCCTTACGAATATGAGGAAAAGACCCTCGACTCTACCGGTACTTTCGTACAGGTGATAAATGCCCTTCGTGCCGCTACCCCATCGATGGATGCGCGTCTCTTCTTTGTGCCAAACCGAATCGACGTGCGTATCGGTACTGCCGACGAGCTCAGAATGTGGAAACAGACCGACGCCATTTTCAAGCAACTTGGCGCTGTTACGCCACGAATTACGGCCCGTGCATCGCTCAAGCGAATCAATACCATGGAAATCTCCGCATCTCAGCGCGATGCCGTGAAACTCGCATTCGACTTCATGATAAGGCGCATGAGAGAATAATCAATATTCAAGCAAATATATAAATATATATACATTTACGCATCGATTTAATTAAATAAGAATATAAAGACTACGGTTATGGCTGGAAAATCAAATAGAACGAGAGTGACTTTACCTGGAAGTTTGGCAGACTTGGTTAAAGACCTTCAAGAAAGAAATGTGCCGGAGGCTGCTGCGGCCAAGGCTGAACAAAAGGAGATTCAAGAAGAAGAGCAAGTTGCTGACAATCAGCTGCAAACGGTTGATGATAGGGTAGGTGAGCAGTCGCCTGCCGTGGCTTCAGATGTCATTGAGCAACAGTCTGTAGAGCCACAGGAAGGCTCAGCAGCCAATGCCGGTGCTGCGGATGCGCGCGCCAACAAGATTATCGGTGGCGAGCGCCAGCGTGAGGAAGGCGAAGAGGAAGGACAGCGCCGCGGACGCCCGCAGAAAGAGAACACTATGAAGACCTATCAGATTCAGAAAGACGACTCTGCCGACTCTTGGGACCTCTTCCTCGACCTCGCAAAGCAGTATAAGACAGGCGGTGGCCGTCCTGCAACGATCTACATCGATCCGACTCTCAAGAACATCCTCGACCGTCTGAAATACCCCCTTTCGCTCACCACATCGTCTATCCTTTCGAGCATCGTTGCCCGTTTCATCTACGACCACGAAGAAGACGTGCGCAAGGCGCTGTTCTCGCAAAATATATTCTAAATATAGGTTCTGAAACGTCTTGTTCGTAGATAATCTTCGTAACAAAGCGACAAAACAAAGAAAAGCCAATAACCGAAAAGATTGAATTTCTCGATTGTGGCATAAAAAGAAATCCGCGGTGCTTCACAGCAACGCGGATTTTTTGAGCTTGTTTAATGTATGTCAGTTTATAGGCATTAATATACATCTGTCAGCCTAGGCATTAAAAGCTTATAAACAAGCATTCTCGAAAAATAATCATAAATATTTGAAACTTTCCGATTTTAATTGTTAACTTTGCGAGTGAGTTGTAGCGTGTTTATTAATTTAGACATGGCAAAGGCTCAAAAAGAAAGAGCGTATTGAACGTTATCCTAGAATAGAAATGTGGTAGTTTCGAAATCTGCTTGGATAGTGAACAATGCTGCTCACGCTATGGATTATTATACCCTGTCAGAGGAGATAATATACCCATTTGGCGTGGGCTATTGTTTATTGCCGGCAGATGGGTCCTACCACAACCTCTATTCTGGCAGACGACAATAGTCCCACGCCAAATTTCCTTTTAAAACAATATCAACTTCCGGGACAGGTTGAGAGAAAACAAATAGGAGTAATATGCCACGGAAGAATCAATCGAACTTGTTATTTCTCTTAGTATTGACGATGGTTTTGTGTGTTATCACTTCTTCTTGCGGAGGCGGTGGTGACGGCAAGGTGAGATTGTCTTGGACAGAAGTCAAGCCTGGGGAGCAAGGAAAGTTCAAGGTCGATTTCTATGTTGAGAATTCTGGTAGCATGAACGGATATATGTGTGCAGGTTCTGAGTTCAAGAATGTAGTCCATTATTATGCCAATGAATTGGAAGATTTAGCAGATACGACAAGTCTGTACTTCATCAATTCACAGATTATACCATACCGGGATGATATTGACAATTACACCCTTGGCATGACCCCTGCAACGTTTAACCGCTATGGCGGAGAAACATCTTCATCGTCCATTGACAAAATGCTTGGCCTTGTAGTTAACAAGACAGACAATAGCACAGTGTCGATATTTATATCCGATTGCATCTTGGCTGTGCCTTTTGGCCAGGCTGACAAATATTTCAGCATGGCAAAGGACAATGTAAAGAAAGTGTTTGTGAATGCCCTTAAGAAGCATGATGATTTTGGCGTGGAGATCCTTTGTCTCAAATCTCAATTTGATGGTATATATTATCAATATGGCAAGGCTCCCCGAAGGATAGATCATCCACGCCCTTACTACGTTTGGATTGTCGGACCGCAAAGCCTTATAGGAGAGATAGACAAGAAAATAGACAAGTCAAAGTTGCAGGGCTTCGCAAACAGTATCGGCTTTTCTACATGTTCGCGAATTCCTTTTACCATTGTCAATGAGCATGGAGTGGCAGGTACCGCGACATCCGTATTGTCGCGTGTAAAAGGAAGAAAGGCAAGATTTATATTGCGGGCCGACTTGTCTTCGAGTCTGCAAAACGATGCGGTCTTGGAGGCTCCCGGCAACTACCAAACCGACCCCAAGGTTATAATCGAACAGGTGCGCAAGACAGGCACGCCTGGCTATACACATGAAATAGCGTTATCCATATTTGACAATGCTCATCTGGAGGAAAATATCATGCTCAAGCGACAGCCGCTGCCGTCGTGGGTTTCTAACATCAGTGACGTGGCAGGACAGAATCTTGACAAGACAGCTGGCATAAAATATATTTTAGGCGGTGTGTCTGACGCTTATACCAACGTCAATCAGCAGAATGGAATAAAAATATCAATAAAATAAAAGGCATGGGTGAAAAAATTGGTGTAATTTACAGTTCTTTGTTCGAGAACGTGTATGGCGTGGATCTTTCCGACTATATTTGGGGAATATCCTCGCCAGTTCAAGACGCAAACCTTTATGCGTCTTTTGGCTTTTGGATGCTTTTGACTACTATATTGTCTGGCATCATTTACTATTTTGTGTTTGACAGGTATTCTTTGTCACATTGGTGGTGTTGGCTGGTAGCGATGGCATTGCCAATGTTTATTAACTTGGTAATCGGTTATGTGACGCTTGCCAACCAGTGTAATGAAGGCTTGATGATAGACGATAAGAAAAACGATTTAGGCTTCACGTCGCTTGACTTTTTAAACTTCGGACTGTCCAATATGTTGATGTCCGTCATAGTCTTCATCGTCTTCACGATAATTGTGAAGTTGCTTTTAAAATTCACTCCATTACAGAGTGATTGTTCCAAGGCACCATTTTGTAGATAGTTTGATTTATGGCAAGATTGTTTATTTTTGGCATTGGCGGAACCGGTGCGCGGGTATTGCGCTCCTTGACCATGCTAATGGCGAGTGGAGTAAAACTTGGAGTAGACGAGGTTGTGCCAATACTGATAGACCCTGATGCGGGCAATGCTGATTTGACGCGCACCACGAGCCTTCTCAACAACTATGCAGGCATAAAGAAATGCCTGACTCAGCCAAATGGGAACGAGTTCTTCGGTACTGGAATTACCGATGTCACGACGAATTATTCCATGGAGTTGAAAAACACTACTTCCAAGAAATTTGCCGATTATATTGGATTGGGAACCATGGACGAGGCAAGCAAGAGCATGACCGAGATGTTGTTTTCCGGCGAAAACCTCGACTCTGACATGAAAGTGGGTTTCAAGGGTAACCCAAATGTTGGAAGTGTCGTGCTGAATCAGCTTGTAGGGAGCGATGCCTTTAAGGGTTTCGCGACATTGTTTTCCGCTGGCGACAAGATATTCATCATCAATTCCATCTTCGGAGGTACAGGCGCAAGTGGATTCCCACTTCTGTTGAAAATCCTCAGGGAGAGCACTCCCAACGATTACGCAAAGGCAAGTGTCATAGCTTCTTCCGTGATAGGAGCGGTGACAGTGCTGCCATATTTCACGCTAAAGGCCGCGGATGAGAAGAAAAGCAAAATCAATTCATCCACATTTATGTCCAAGGCGAAGTCTGCTTTGGCTTATTATGAGGAGAATATTTATAACAATAAGCAGATAGACCAGCTCTATTTCATTGGCGACGACATGATGTCCGAGCCTTATGATAACAACGAGGGGGGACCAGACCAGAAGAACAATGCGCACCTCGTAGAGATGATGGCGGCCACTGCCATTGTGGATTTCAGCAAGGTGGACGGCAGCGCGCGACCGGGCCGTCCTTGCTCAAAGGAACTTGGCTTAAAGGTAACGGACAACGATGATCCTGCTGTCATTACCTTCAATAACTTCCATGAGGGTTTGCATGATATGCTCTTTGCCCCAATGGTGGAGTTTGCGTTGATGGCCAACGTTTTCCATTATCGCTTTGATTTCGTGAAGAGCAGTTCGCAGGATGCTCACCAAAAGGTAGAATTCAAAGACATCTTTTCTTCTACCTTCATGAAAAATATAAAAGACTTTCTTGAAAATTACCGTGATTGGCTTGCGGAAATGGAAGGCAACAAGAGAAGCCTGAAACTGTTCAACCTCGATAGTGCCGCAGATCCGTTCATGCTGGTGACGGGAATCATGCCAAAAAAATCAGGCTGGTTTTCAAAGAAAAAATATGATTTGCTTTCTCACCAACTGGCATTATCGGCAAAGCAAATTACCAAAGTCAAAAAAGATGACCCGAGCGCATTCATGGAGATGTATTTCCTTGCCTTGCGGGAACTGGTAACAAACAAATTTAAATAGGGCAATCATGTCAAAAGTACTTCGTCTTTTCAAAAATGGCAACAACAATATAAGCGATTGGCAGGAGCAGACCAACTATGCCTACGACTCTTCCAACCGCGCCCAAATCAATGACACGATCAAGGCGTCAAAGTTTTACGACATAACATCCATTCCGTCGCCTTTCGCCCGCATGCAGTTGGTGAAAGATGCCTTTCGCGAGATCGTGAAAACAGGCAATTTGGATGCAGACGACATCTATGGCCGTACGGTGTCCGACACGCTGGACGTGGGCGAGTTGTTCTTCAACATAGACAAATTTTCCGACAAGCTAAAGATAGTAGCTGTCGACTTGCGCTCCATGGCCATCAAACTGAAGGAAGACACAGTTGACGAAATGCATAATTCATTGGGTGACACGCTGTTGAAATACCTTGACTCTGACAGTGAGTCGTTCAATTTCTCCATGATGAACAAGATTTTCTTGCTACGTTACGACAATGGTGACGAAAGCAACCATCTTCAAGTCATCGGAGCAACATCTCCAAGGACCTTGTTCTTCAGTACGGCCAATAAGCTGGAAGCCATATCCGACGAGTTCAGTTTCGGACAAGACAAGCCTTTCGACAATGACTTCGCACCACTTTACAAGAGAGACTTCGAATATGTGAAATTCTGGTTCTACTTACGCAACACAATACCAGCCTTTGCCAGGGACTTCAAGGAGGTGGACGATTACCTGTCGTTGGTGAGAGACCGTTATCCAAATGACAAGAGGGCCGTTTTGGACAATATCCAGACAGCTGATGAGTTTGAGCAAATAGAGGTGGGCACTACCGACCACGTGGAAGTGGCGGGATACCCAATTTTGAAGAAAAAGTTGAAGCCTTGTGTTGACAGCGAATTCGAGATCGACTCCAAACTGCTCGACGACACTAAGCATCCTTTCCCATTGGTTCTTCCTGTGGATGCTGGCATCAACTATGCCAATCTAAAATACACAGAGGACAAGTGGGGAGACAAAAACAAGGCTCCCTATTATGATGACAACGAGCTCGACAAGCGAAAGCTACCCAAACCAGGCAACCTGAAGCAGCCGTGGCTTACCGTGTCCGACTTCCTTGAGGACTATATAGTGAAAGTGCCTCACAGGATGAATGGTGAGCATTTCTTCTCTGGCAACATCAACTTCCGCTATGATGAGCATCGGGTGGCCTATCTGCTGCCTTTGAAGAAGCGGTTCTTCGAATATTTCACAACTGATGAACTGATTGGGACGGTGTGCGGCGGCCGGAAAATGATAGAAATGGAAACTACGCCGTCTTCGGGAGTACGTGTCACGTTGCGCATTCCTATCAGGGGAGACGGCCACACAAGTTTTGTAGCCTACACCCGTACCTATTTCGATAACGACAACCACGACTTTACGCCAAACCGCGAACGCAACGAAGGAGCGGTGAGAGAGTTCGCCTTTACAGGACTGATAATGCCGATATACAGGTTTGCCTCAGACGAGGACGCCTTCTATACCTTGTCGTGCATAAGCGTGTGGGACAAGGATTTCGACTACCATATGTACAAGGGTGGCACGGAGATAGAAGACTTGCCTTTTGCCGTGAGAAACCAGAGTAACGGATCAAGCGAGCAGTTAAAGGCAAAAAACTATACAGTGGAACGTCACACATTCGACTTCATACAGGTCTCTGACGCAAGAGGGAAAGTGAGGGGCGTGATAGTGCCTGTGTTCAAGAGAGACGTTGGAAACAAGAAGTTCAATTTCTCCGTTGACCTTGGTACTTCCAATACGCTTGTGGAATATGCCGTCACCAATGACAGCACTGGCAAACTGACACCTAAAATTTTGGGCTTCGACAGGGCCGAGTCACAGGCTTGGCAGATGTTTGTGCCAACATTTGTCGGAGGTGCACCAGATTTGTATGTAGAATCGCCGTTAATAGAAAAGGACTTCTTGCCGGAGGTGTTGGGCGAGGGTTGCGATTACCATTTCCCCAACCGTACCGTGTTGTCGGCCAAAAGTGAAATAGACTGGAACTCCAGGGTGGACGCCTTCGCATTGGTGAACATCCCGTTCACTTATGACAAGCGTCGAAACCTGACCTACAACAAGATGCACTTCGACATAAAGTGGGGCAAAGACCTTGAATCGAAGACCATTTTGGAAAAGTATATCGACTGTTTGATGCTGATGATGCGCAACAAGGTGGTGCTCAACAACGGCAATCTGCGAGAGACAAAGATCACCTGGTTCTATCCCGTCAGCATGGAGCAGGCCAGGCTGGCTGACTTGAAGAGAATATGGAACGAATCTTACCGTAAATACTTCAACGCCAATGGCAGTACGGTATCCGTCACAGAGTCGTCGGCTCCTGTCAGGGCCTTTTACGATACCAATCCCTCGGCTTCGCAAATAGTCTCCGTGGATATAGGCGGAGGCACAACTGATATGGCTTTTTCAAAGGGTGCGGGCGAGGTGAGCTATGTCACATCGTTCCGTTTTGCGGCAAACGACCTGTTTCAGACACCTTATGTAAAAGTGAATAGGGCCAATGGTATAGTAGACCATTTCAAGAATCAGTTTGAAATAGTCTTGAGAGGTAGTGATAGTCTGCATGAACTGCTTGCTGTTTTTAACAGTGGTGACAATGAGGACGCTGTCAACATGGCTTCTTTCCTGTTTACCTTGAAAGACAACTCTTTGCTTGCCAGTAGTGGTGTCAATCCGAAGAGCGTGGATTTCCTCTACCTTCTCCAAAGCGATGACAAGTTCAAGATAGTTTTCCTGCTGTTCTATTCCTCCATTATCTACCATCTTGCCAAGATTATAAAGGTAGCCAACCAGGGTAAGGCCGGAGAGAATGTGTTTATGCCGCGGCATCTCATATTCAGCGGCAATGGCAGCAAAATCATAGGAGCCTTGACACCGGATATAGCCGGCGTGCTTACACCATACACACGCATGCTGATAAAGAAGGTGTCTGGGATAGCTTGTCCCAACTTGACCATCCTCGGCATCTCCGACGGGTCGGCTCCGAAGGAAGCTACCTGCAAAGGCGGATTGATGACTGACGGTAGCATCGATGACCGCGACAAAGGAGTCATATTGAAAGCCACGGGCGATAGCTTTGCCGACAAGCGCCAGGAATATGTCTCCGTCACATCAGAATATGAGAAAGAAGTGGTACAGGAGGTGTCAAGGTTCTTCGACTGTGTCCTTGAGGACATGAACAGAGATTTCAATTTCTCTAGTATGTTCCAGATGAGCCAACTGTCGCTGAGCCTGGCGAAGGCGGTATGCAAGCAAAACCTTGACACGTTTTTGACCAGGGCCCTTGACGAACATCGCCAACACAAGGGCGCACAACTGGAAGAAACGCTCTTTTTCTATCCTGTGAAAGGTGTGTTGAATGCGCTGGCAAGTGAAATATACACAAGACTACATCCACAGAAATAAAAATGATATAAAACAAGAAAGATAATATTTAATGAGAAAGGTAATAGTGGTTGCCCTGAGCCTGCTTCCCGTTGTTGGCGTGCAGGCTGCCATGCGAACCGATATGGCGCAACAATCTTTTAAATGGTTCTTGTGGGTAGCTCTTGCATGGGTTGCTGTGATGACTATTGTCGTGATAGCCATGTGGTTTAAGCTTGGGACGGTAGGTAAGAAACTAAAAAAGCTGAGAAACGACTTCGAAGAGTTCAAGAGACAACCTTTGTCGCAAGCGTATGTCGAAAATTTGTCAAATTCCATCTTGGAGAAGGTGGAGAGACAAATGGCGCATAAGCCTGTGCCAGTCACCAATGCCCCTAGTCCATCGATTCCTCCCAAGGAGGAACCATCGCCTGTGGCTGCACCAAAGGTGAGGTATTTCGGTTTAAACTATAAAGATCTTTTTCCGGGAGACAGTTTGTGTAAGCAGTCCGACAGTCACAAGGCCTTCAAGGTGACTTTTGAGGATGCATCGCTTGAGAAAGGAGAGTTTGAACTGGTCTCGCTGGATAGAATCAAGTCGTGGGACACTATCGAGCAGGTAGTGGATTTTACGAATAGTCCAGTCTTGTTGGAAAACGCTCATGACTTTAAACTTATCAAGAAAGGCAAGGTTGAAAGGCAGGGACAAAACTGGAAAGTGATGGAAAGGTTGAAGATAAAATTGAGTTGATATGACAGACGTTGGAATAGTACTCGTAGGAATAATAGTAGGGATTGTCGTTGTGTTTCAGGTTTGTTTCTTTTGGAAGAACCTGGCCAAGATGTGTATGTTCCGCAACATCTTTTCTTCACCATATTCGTGGACCGTAAACGGAGACAATGGCACGGTGTACGGAATAGACGGACAAGGAAATGATGTGTTCAATTTGATAAAAAGCACCATCAACGACTATTTGAGCCATAGTCGAGGGTCTGTCATTGACTACAATATTCTCAAGGACGCTGTTGACAGAAACTGCGAAACCATCGAAGATGAGATCAACTCACAGATGCCGGTGCCGCTCTATTGCGGTCTGGCTGGCACCATGGCTGGAGTCATCATAGGACTGTTTGGTTTGCTGAGCGAAGATGCCATCACCGGTCTATTGAATGGCGGTGCAAGTAGCAGTGCCGCTGTAGCCATGGGTGGAGCGGCAAACGGTATCAATAGTCTGTTGGCTGGTGTCGCCATGGCCATGATAGCGAGTATTCTCGGAATATTGTTGACAACGGTCAACTCCGTACTCTTCAAGCGTTTCAGGAGGGCAGAGGAAACAGGAAAAAACAAGTTCCTCTCATGGATGCAATCGGTATTGTTGCCACAACTCCCCAATAACATCTCCGATTCTTTTTCACGCTTTGTAGGCAACCTCAACAGGTTCAACAGCACTTTCAGGGAAAACACCAATGGTCTTAACGAGACTCTAGCCAGAATCAACGAAGCTTCTTCCATCCAGGCCGACATTGTAAGCACGATACAGCATATGGACGTGAGCTCCATGGCTACCGCCAATGTGAGGGTCTTGAGGGAACTCAATGCTTGTACCGACAGGCTGGAGCAATTCAACGTATATCTCAACAGTGTACAGGGCTACACCGCCGAGATAGAGGCCTTTCGCCGGCAACTCAGAACAGAGGGACAAATAGTTTCTCTCTTGGAGGAAATCAAGAACTTCTTCCATGATGAGTTTACTGATATACAGCAGCGCAGACTGGCCATTAGTCAGTCGGTGGACAATGTGGACGAGACTTTGGGAAATGCTCTTCATAATCTCAGCCAAACTTCTGCCACTTCCTTAAACAATCTGCAACAGACCATGGACAGGCAGACCCAAGAGCTGCAGGAATTTCTGGAACGTGAAAAGCAAATGCTCCAGGACGAGAGCCAAGAGATGCTTATTGAGTTTGAACGACAGATAAGCCAGCTCCCCAATCTCTCGAAGCGGCTGGAGGATATTACCCAAATCCCAGGGCAGCTGCAAGAGATCTCACGTGGTATAGCGGATGCAAACACCGAACTGGTAAGCGGCATTCAGCAATCGAATCGGAGCATGACAGATGCCATAATGCAAGCGGTTGAGTCGTTAAAAACTCCTGTCGTCGAAAAGGTAGAGGAGGCACCGGCAAAGCAATATATGCCGACGTGGATGAAAGTGGTGGTCGTGTCTCTCCTGTTTGTCATAGCAGGGGCGGCTGTTGCCAACACTTGGATTTCGTATCATCAATCGGTTCCTACCATTCAGCAGGATCAGACACAGACAACCACCGAAAGTGTGAACGTGAGACGATAAATCCAGCGAATATGAAAAAACAGAAAGAGTCTTTCTTTTGGACAAGCTATTCCGACCTTATGACGAGTCTGTTCTTCATAATGCTTGTGCTTTTTGTCCTTGTCATCGTGCTCTTGTACAAGAGAATGGAAGTGACGGAACAGCAGTTGGCAGACATTGAGAAAGTCGTCAACTCCACAAAGGACTTGAGCAGGGAGTATTTCACTTATCGTCCGGAATACAAAAAGTATGTCTTAAACATCAAGGTAGAGTATCCTGTTGGCCTTAGCAGCATCAAGAATATTGATGCGGAAACAAAAGAAGAACTTTATGCGGCGGGCGTGGAAATCAAGGATTTTCTTCTCCGCCACCATGATGCGCAATACATACTGGTAATCGAAGGGCAGGCTTCCAACTTGCACGATGGCTTCTCAGCCAACTATCCGTTAAGCTATGACAGGGCTTATGGATTATTCAAGTATTGGACGGAAGAAAGGCACCTTGATTTTGGCGACAATTGCGAAATACAAATTTCAGGTAGCGGTGACGGAACATTGGACACTCGCTCCATGCGTGAGACAGATGAGAAGAAAAACCAACGGTTCTTGATTCAAATACTGCCCAAAAATGTAATACAGGATGAGAAAAATTAAAGTCTCTCATGTTATAGTAGTGGTCTGTCTTATGATTGCGTCTGCTTCTTGCGTTCATAAGTCGGGATACAGAAGAAAATACGTGTTGGAGAATGGTGCGGCTTCCAGTGGCAATATCGGGACGCGGGAAAGTAAGGAGACGAGACACACAAGGGTACGTATGGTAAAGGACAACGGAGTCTACTATGTCCCAATAGAAGTTAATGGCTTGAACCTTCGTTTTATTTTCGATACCGGAGCGTCAAGCATTTCTCTTTCAAGCGCAGAAGCTATAGTGATGTATCGTCAGGGCTTGATTGCAGATGACGATATTTTGGGCTCTTCGCAAATGCAAGATGCCACAGGAGGAATCTCTACAGGTGTGGTGGTCAATTTGCGTACAGTGAAAATTGGCGACATCGTGTTAAACAATATCCAAGCCACTGTCGTGGACAATATTCAGGCCCCGTTGCTTTTGGGTCAAACGGCGCTTTCTAAATTTGGGAAGGTATCATTGGACTACAATCATGGATATATTGAGTTTAACTGATTATCAATGATCTTGAATCTCACATTATTGGCAGGTAAAAAGAAATCCGCGGTGCTTCACAGCAACGCGGATTTTTTGAGCTTGTTGGCCCATGTGTATATATAATGTAGGTCAGTTATAGGTTGTTATTTGTTATTTTTGGAGCGATGTTTCTTTTTGCTCTTAAATCTGCTGCAAAGTTAGACATATTGTAAGGAAAGTTAGTTGAAACGCATCAATATGTTGTGAGGTTTGTTTAAACTGTGACAAAGCTTAAGATAAAGATTGCTTGTTTGGTGCAATTTGTAAGGTATTGTTCGTCTGTTGCTAACAAATTGACAGAAAAGACTAAAACTTGCATAATTTCTGCAGAAAAATTTTTCTATTACTGTCATTTTGTTGTAACTTTGCACCGTGAATAGCACAAAGCGTTCACCTTTAAGAAATAGAGCTTAACAAAATGTCAATAGGCGCATCAGTTACAGATAGGTCGTTAGAGGCAACAGCCACGCAAAAGGTTACCAGGATACCTTTTACGAAGATGCACGGCGCAGGCAACGATTATGTTTATGTAAACACATTGTTACATACCGTTTCCGACCCGTCGTCCACATCCATAAAGTGGAGCGACCGCCATTTCGGCATAGGTTCTGATGGTTTGGTGCTTATTGGCGCACCGTCAGAAGGTGTTGACGCCGACTTCTCAATGCGAATTTTCAATGCCGACGGCTCAGAGGCCATGATGTGCGGCAATGCGAGCCGCTGCATAGGCAAATATGTCTATGAGCGCGGGCTCTTCCAGGGCGACACAGTGCGTCTGGAGACGCTCTCGGGCATCAAGGTGCTCAAGCTGCACATCGAAGATGGTAAGGTGAGCAGTGTCACAGTCGACATGGGCGAGCCCCGCCTTGAGGCGCCGGAGCAGTATACGGGCGTTCAGCCCGAGGGCACCGACGGTGTGTTCGTGTCGATGGGCAATCCCCACTACGTAAATTTTGTAGATAAGGTAAGAGAGATAGATGTTGCCGCACAGGGTAGCGAGCTGGAGTTCTCCAGCAGCTTCCCCGAGCGCTGCAACATCGAATTTGCTGAGATTCTTCCTTGCGACGACAGCGCCGCACAAGGTTCGGGCAATGCCGCCAAAGCCATCCGCACCCGCGTATGGGAGCGGGGCTCCGGCATCACCATGGCCTGCGGCACGGGAGCGTGCGCCACGGCGGTGGCAGCGGCAGTAAAGGGCAAGGCAGGACGGCAAAGCGACATCGTTATGGACGGCGGAACGCTGCACATAGAGTGGGGCGCCGACAACCACGTCAGGATGACTGGTCCGGCTGCGTTCGTCTTCGACGGCGAGATGGAACCATAACGGAAAACAGGAAAACCAAGAGAATAAACAACCATAAAAAAGGAGAAGAAACAATGGCATTAGTAAACGAGTATTACCTTCGTCTTCCAGGCAGTTACCTCTTTGCCGATGTCGCCAAGCGCGTCACGGCATACAAGGTCTCGCATCCCAAAGAACGCGTCATAAGCCTTGGCATTGGCGACGTGACACGCCCGTTGGCGCCAGCTGTGGTAGAGGCCATGAAAAAGGCCGCCGACGAGATGGCTCACATGAACACCTTCCACGGCTACGGCCCGGAGCACGGCTACGACTTCCTGCGCGAGGCTATCCTGAAGGGTGACTTCCTTACACGCGGCATTCACCTTGCCAAAGACGAGATATTCATCAACGACGGAGCCAAGAGCGACACCGCCAACATACAGGAACTCCTGCGCTGGGACAACAGCGTGGCGCTGACCGACCCCGTCTATCCCGTTTACGCCGACTCCAACGCCATGATAGGACGTGCGGGAAAATATGTTGACGGCAAGTGGGAAGACATTACATATCTGCCCTGTACTGCCGAGAACAACTTTACCCCCGAACTGCCCGACCACCGCGTCGACATGATATACCTGTGCTACCCCAACAACCCCACGGGCACGGTGCTCACCAAGGAGGAGCTTCGCAAATGGGTCAACTTCGCACTCCACAACGAGGCTATCATCCTCTACGACGCTGCTTATCAGGCTTATATCCAGGATCCTGAGATTCCACACTCCATCTATGAGATAAAAGGTGCACGCAAGTGCGCAATAGAGTTCCACTCCTATTCCAAGACCGCCGGCTTCACCGGTGTACGCTGCGGCTACACCGTCATCCCAAAAGACCTTATGGCAAAGACGCTCGACGGCCAGGAAGTGTCGCTCAACGCACTGTGGGAGCGCCGCCAGTCGACCAAGTTCAACGGCACATCCTACATCTCGCAGCGCGCCGCCGAGGCCACTTATAGCGAGGAAGGACACCGCCAGACGCGCGAGACGATAGCCTACTACATGGAGAACGCCCGCATCATGCGCGAGACCCTCGTAGGTCTCGGCTACGAAGTCTACGGCGGCGAGAACGCCCCATATCTTTGGGTTCGCACGCCGGGTGGAGTAGAGTCGTGGAAATTCTTCGACACGCTGCTTTACGGTTGCGGTGTGGTATGCACGCCGGGCGTGGGCTTCGGCCCCTCAGGCGAAGGCTATTTCCGCCTTACGAGCTTCGGTAACCGCGAGGACGTGGAAGAAGCAATGGAGAGGATAAAGAAGCTGTAAAAGCCTATCCCCATCCCTCCCCAATGGGAGGGTGAGCAATACCCGACAGAGCAACAATGCGTACAGCGGCTCTATGACACTGCTGATGCAGTAAAGCCGGGTAGGGTAGGGCAATGTGCGACAAAAACATAAAATAACAAAGTAAATACAAACAACAGCCCCCGGCGGGGCTTAAATATCATTTTACAAATATGACCAACGAAAGATTTGATGCCGTTGTGACTGCTTCCCACAAGAAGCCAGTCGAGGTGATTGCTCCTGTGGAGCGTCCTTCAGAGTATTTTGGCAAGAAGGTGTTCAACCGTGCCAAGATGTACAAGTATCTGCCTGCAGATGTCTACCAGAAGCTGGTTGACGTCATCGACAATGGAGCTACACTCGACCGTTCCATCGCCGACGCTGTGGCAAAAGGCATGAAGCAGTGGGCCGACGAGAATGGCGTAACCCACTACACCCACTGGTTCCAGCCCCTCACCGAGGGCACAGCCGAGAAGCACGACTCTTTCATCGAGCATGATGGCAAGGGTGGCATGATTGAGGAATTCTCAGGCAAGCTCCTCGTGCAGCAGGAGCCTGACGCTTCCAGCTTCCCTTCAGGCGGCATCCGCTCCACTTTCGAGGCACGCGGATACTCTGCTTGGGATCCCACGAGCCCAGTGTTCATCATCGACGACACGCTCTGCATCCCCACAATCTTCATCTCATACACGGGTGAGGCCCTCGACTACAAGGCACCGTTGCTCCGCGCGCTCCACGCCGTCAATGTGGCTGCCACAAACGTCTGCCACTATTTCTATCCCGACGTGAAGAAGGTCATCTCCAACCTCGGTTGGGAGCAGGAGTATTTCCTCGTCGACGAGGATCTCTATGCTGCGCGTCCCGACCTCATCCTCACCGGCCGCACGCTCATGGGCCACGAGAGCGCCAAGAACCAGCAGATGGACGACCACTACTTCGGCACCATCCCAGAGCGCGTACAGGCTTTCATGAAAGACCTTGAGATTCAGGCTCTCGAGCTTGGTATCCCTGTGAAGACACGTCACAACGAGGTAGCACCAAACCAGTTTGAGTGCGCACCTATATTCGAGGAGACCAACCTCGCCGTAGACCACAACATGCTGCTCATGTCGCTCATGAAGCGCGTCGCCCACAAGCACGGCTTCGAGGTGCTGCTCCACGAGAAGCCTTTCGACGGCATCAACGGTTCGGGCAAGCACAACAACTGGTCGCTCGCAACCGACACTGGCGTGCTGCTCCACGGCCCAGGCAAGACACGTGAGGACAACCTCCGCTTCGTGGTCTTCATCGTAGAGACACTCATGGGTGTCTACAAGCACAACGGACTGCTCAAGGCCAGCATCATGGATGCAGGCAACGCACACCGTCTGGGCGCCAACGAGGCACCTCCAGCAATCATCTCTTCTTTCCTTGGAAAGTCGGTATCTACCGTGCTCGACCACATCATGAACTCCGACAAGGACGCTCTCCTCATCAAAGGTAAGGAGGGTGTAGAGATCGACATCCCTGAGATTCCTGACATCATGCGCGACAACACCGACCGCAACCGTACCTCTCCGTTCGCCTTCACCGGCAACCGTTTCGAGTTCCGTGCTGTAGGTTCTTCGGCCAACTGCGCAAGCGCACAGATCGTGCTCAACACTGCCGTAGCAGAGGCTCTGACAAGCTTCAAGGAGCGTGTCGACGCTCTCATCGCCAAGGGTGAGGACAAGTTCACAGCCATCCTCTCAGTGGTGAAGGAAGACATCAAGACCTGCGCACCAATCCACTTCGACGGCAACGGTTATAGCGACGAGTGGGTAGAGGAAGCTGACAAGCGCGGCCTCGACACCGAGAAGTCGGCACCGATAATCTTCGACAACTATCTCGCTGAAGACTCTATCAAGATGTTCGAGTCGATGTCAGTGATGAAGAAGAACGAGCTCGAGGCCCGCAACGAGGTGAAATGGGAGACCTTCACCAAGAAGCTGCAGATCGAGGCACGCGTGCTCGGCGACCTCTCGCTCAACCACATCATTCCTGTGGCAACCCACTACCAGGCAATGCTTTCTAAGGACGTGCAGAACCTCATGGCCATCTATGGCGAGAAGAAGGGCAAGAAGCTCTCTGAGCGCATCATGAACATCATCGAGCAGATCTCCGAGCGCACTGCAATCATCGAGAAGGACGTGGAGGATATGGTCAACGCCCGCAAGGTGGCAAACAAGATTGCCGACGAGCGCGAGAAGGCCGTGGCTTACCACGACACCGTGGAGACATGGTTCCAGCCAATCCGCTACCAGATCGACAAGCTTGAGCTTGTGGTAGCCGACGAGCTCTGGACTCTGCCTAAGTATCGTGAACTGCTGTTCATCAGATAAATCAGATAAACAGATTTAGCAAACTATTTCTTTTATTGGTTGTTTAAAATAAAGCGGGGCGACGTCGTGAGACGTGGTCCCGCCTTTTTTTTCGGGGGGGGCGTGTCGGTTTTGTGCAGCCCTCCCCTTGTTTTTTCTCAGTCTCAGCATCAACAGACGGAGATATTTGGCCTCTGTCAACAACCGAAACGCCCCAGCCACCAAGCGGTGGCTGGGGCGTTTTTTCCGGTCGATGGAGCTATGTCTTCCGGCCCTCTACACCTCGTCCATTCGATGCAGCGTCCATCCGTCAAATTGCATTATTATCTTGTGCATCTGTGTGCCTTGGCGCAGTGCTTCCACGCGGGGAGCGGCAGCGTAGCCGTTAATCTGTTCCACGGCATCCAGCCATTGCTTTTCTATCCTGTTCTCATAGGCCTCTGCCGACTCGCCTTTCTCTCGCTTCGGCATAAGCTTCAGCTCGATGATGTAGCTGTGACTCGTCTTGTAGTGCGTCAGGTCGGGCAGGAGGAAGAAGTCGCAGTAGCCATGGCTCAGCTCCAGTTCGGGTGCCACGTAGTAATAGGCGTTCATGCCGAGATAAGCCATGAAGAAGCCCTGCAGGTTGCGCTCGCCCTCTATCATGTCGCGCACGGAAGAGAGGTTGGCGTATGCCTCGGCCATAAACTGCAGTGTGTCGCGCCAGCAGCCTTTAAGGGCCATGAAGGCGAACTTATATTCCAGGTCGGCAAGGTTGACCCTTTTCAATTCCTGGTATTCTTCGAGGATATACTCGTAGTATTGCTTGCGTACGTTGTTGTTCGGAATGCCCAGTTCCAGCAGGTTGCCGAACGTGCCTTTTATGGTGAGCATGCCGTAATAGAACAAGAGACTTGGGAATACCTTCGGGTCAGTAATCCTGTTGGCAGGGAAAGTCTCCATGAGTTCGGTTATAATCTGCCCCTTCT
>CAZXGQ010000055.1:0-21884 GCA_964640415.1 uncultured Prevotella sp. | reverse complement strand
GGAGTGGCTTGGCATCATTCTGCGTGCCAACGGCTTGGAGAAGGAGGCTCTTGATGTGGAGCGACAAGAACAGAAGCCTCTTGATATTTACAAGATAGTGAAAGCGGAAAGAGGAAAAGGTGTCGAATTTGAAAATGCGAATGGAGAGATTTTTTACGTGACAGACGAGAAATTGGGTAATCCTGCGGCTGAACATTATGAAAGCAAGACTGCATTCGGTGCTTTCGTGAAGTACCGAGACTCTTGGTATCTGAATGCGGCCATCATTTGGAGCCCAGAAGGAATGGAACTCTTCGAAATTACCAAGAAAGACGTTGAGCGAAAAGCTCGCCTACGCAAGTTCGATTATGACAAACTCATGGCTACCTCGGGCGGCAGTCCTTTCTTCTATTTTGAGAACTATCAGAAGATGGCGGATTTCCTAACCAATGAAGGTGGATTGTCAAGAGAAAGACTAAAAGAGTTTAAGATTGAGGACAAGAACGACCGGTTTCTTCTTATGGTATCAAGCAAGGAAGACTTTTCCATTCTGTATGGCAACAAGGTAGAGTGTTGCCTAAAAGATGTCCGAAACCCATATTACGACGAGAATGTTGCTAAGAGAGACTCCCTCGTCTTTGCATTTAAATTGCCCGGCAACCTTTTGAAGTATGCCATGGACAGCAACATGCTTCCTCACGCGCAGCTCAATTCATGCTATGGTTCCGATCGAGGCAAAGCCTTGTTCTGCGAAAACTATGATTTCTTTTTAAGAGCCACAATGCGTGATGACTATCAGTAATGAATGTAAACGACTGATTTATATAACTATGAGAACAAGAATATTGTTTTTGACCGTGCTGCTCATATTGACTTCTATGAGCATGGATGCACAGGAAGGAACATGGAAAGGCAAGCTCTCTGTGCAAGGCATTCAACTGCCTATAGTATTTCATTTCGAGGCCGGTGGCTGTACGATGGATTCACCTTCGCAGGGAGCCAAAGGCATCAAGGCAGAGAAAACAGTTACTGACGGAAATGGAATCAAAGTTACCGTTGGTGCAATAGGGGCTGTCTATGAGGCCAAACACTATGGCGACAGCATTTGTGGAACGTTCAGGCAAAACGGGATGAGCATTCCACTGAAGCTTATGCCAGGTGATATAATGGTAAAGCGGCCTCAGACCCCCCACCCTCCCTTTCCTTACCAAGAGGAGAACGTGAACTTCGTCAATGGCAAGTTTACCTTCAATGGTACGCTTGTCTGGCCCAAAGGTTATACGAAGAAGACACCAGTAGTGCTTCTTGTGACAGGCAGTGGCCAACAGAACCGTGACGAGGAACTCTTTGGTCACAAACCATTTGCCGTGATAGCCGACGCTTTGGCACGAAATGGCATTGCGTCCTTGCGCTATGATGACCGAGGATATGGTGACAAGACCGTCTGCTTCGCCGATTTTACCACAGAAGACTTCAGACAAGATGCCGAGGCTGCCATCAAGTTCTTGCGCTCACGGTTCGGAAAGGTGGGGATCTTGGGACATAGCGAGGGCGGTACCATCGCCTTGGTGCTTGCCGCAGAACACAAGGTGGATTTTGCAGTGTCGCTGGCCGGTATGGTCGTTTCCGGCAAGGAAACCTTGCTGCAACAAAACCGCCTGAGCCTGGCCTCTACAGGCTTGCCGGCGGAAACGGTAAACAATTACTGCGCTATCATTGACAGGATATTCACTTCCTTGATAGAAGGCAAGCAATGGGAAGACATCAAACTGGACGATGTCCCTGCCGACTTTAAGTTGGTATTGGAAAAGCAAAAGGAGCAGTTGAACACGTCTTATTTCCGGCATTTCCTCAAGGTGGATGCCGGCAAGCTGTTGCCGCTCATCAAGTGCCCTGTGCTTGCGTTGAACGGCAGGAAGGATATGCAAGTGGACTGCGAGACGAACCTCAAGACTTTGGAAAAGGGACTTGTCGGTTGCAAGCACGAGGTACAAGCTATTGACGACCTTAACCATTTGTTCCAGCACTGTAAGACGGGAAGCGTTGCAGAATACCAACAGATTGAAGAGACCATTTCTCCCGAAGTGTTGAGTCGGATTACTACATGGATACAGAAGACTATATAATATGTCTTCTTAAGCATATAGTTCTAGGATGCCATGAACGTAAAAGTACGGCCTTTACTTTCTGCGTAGCCCGTACTACCCTATGGAGCGGACCTATAGTGCTAGCACCCAACCATTGATAAACGGTAAATGGAGAAAGGTGTATGTTTGTAAAGATTTATAGCAAGATTTTAACACTTGGGGGGCACACCTTCTAGGACAGCAACGGAGGCTATTAAGTGTTAAAAGGGGTGCCTTCAAGCCGATTTCAGGCCACAAAACCATGAAATCGCGGTGCGATAGTAGCACTATCGCACCGCGATTCTAACGTAAAGGCATTGCGATTCTAACGTAAAGCCGATGCGATTCTAACGTAAAGCCGACTCAAAAGCTAAAAAATAAGCCATATTTTAGATTGTAAAATTGTAATCGTCTGACAATAAGTGTGTTATAAAATTAGCGCAAAATTCGCCTAAATGCGCACAAGAGGAAAAGCTTTTCAAAATAATCGATTTTCACAGAGCATTTTGTTGTGATTTTTTATCTCTTCAAGAAAGTCAAAAGCAAAGGGTGAAGAATTCAAAAAAAGAGCTCTTCACTCCCTTGCAATAGATTTTTCCAACACTATCTTAGTGCAACGAATTTCGGATCTAAACCTTACGGTACTATTTGATGTACCTATAATATTCGCATGCAGCCAGCAGAAACGCTCCTACACCGAAATTGGCTTGTGAATCAGCGTTTACTGTTTGTCCAGGTATGGCACGTTCCCCAATCGGTTGAACGTATCCTACTTTGCCGTCCGACTGAAGAGCCTTAGTTGTAAGATAAGTCCAGGCACGGCTGACGGTGTTGCCAAAAGCCTTTTTGTCGAGCAGGCCATTGTTGACGCCCCACAGTATTCCGTATGTGAAGAAGGCTGTGCCACTGGTTTCCGGACCTGGAGCATGTTTTGGGTCGAGCATTGACCGTGTCCAGTAGCCTTCGGGCTGTTGGGCGTCGGCCACTGCCTTTGCCAATAGCTGGAATTTATCCACAAAGAATTGGCGGTGGCAGTACTCTTTCGGCATGTCCTGCAAAACCTTTGCAAGTCCTGCAAGAACCCATCCGTCGCCGCGTGCCCAAAAGTCTTTCATGCCGTTTGCGCTCTTGTGTTTCGGATATACGTATTTGCCGTCGCGGTAGTAGAGGTGTGTCACTGGATCGAGCATTATCGAGTCCGTAGTAAGAATGTTTTTGTATAGTTTGTCGAGATACTTTGTATCACCTGTCAGTCTGTACATCTTAGTCATCACAGGCATCACCATGTACAAGGCATCGCTCCACCACCAATAGTCTGTTGCTGCCGAATAGGTTTCATATTCCATCACCTCTTTGGCACGTTTGACCATATAAGCTGATGCAGCGGCATTGCCACGTGCCGCTTCGATATTGTATAGGTCGATATATGTTTGGAAACATATTTGCCAGTCGCCGAAAAGTACCCATTCCTTTCCTTCTCCATAGGTTTTGTATTTCCATCGGGCGGGATTGGCTTCTGTGGCGCCAGTCCAGTCGTTATGGCAAGCCCAACGCATGGTGTAGTCGAGCATGGATGTGTCGCCCAACAATTTATACACTTCCATGTTGCCGGTGTGATAGGCTGCGTTGTCCCAAAATGCGCGCACTTCCGCTTTGTTGTTTGTTTGCCAATAATTGTTGACGAGCCTTATAGTCTGTGCCACTTGCTCTTTGTTCCACGTCTTGGCTACCAGTAGGTTGACAGCTGCAACCGCCAAGATGCTCAGTATCGTCAATCGCTTTCTCATTACCATTTGTCTTTTGTCTGTATTTCGTCTTTCCATTGGTGATCTTTAGGAAAAGCCTTGCCGTTCCACGCCTTCACCTGCGTCCATGGTTCAGAGGGTGATGTCCAGAAATCGTGTGTTGCAGGCAATCCCAAAGGCATAAAGGCAAGTGTAGTCATGTAGAGCGAACCGTTGTTGGTATACCAGTCGGCTGTGTCGGGCTGCTTGCCGCAGAATCCGATTGTGAGATAGCCTTTCTCGTTGAAGTTGTTCTGTTGGTCGAACATGCGGTGCAACGATTGTGTCAGTGCAGCGCGCACCTGACCGTTGCTGAGTTCGCTGGGCATTGTCTGATACCATGCCATCAGAGCCAGAGGTTGCAGGCATGCCATGCGGTAGACGATACTGCGCCCGAAGACGGGAAATGTGCCTTCGGGACTGATAAAACGTTCGAGCACGATGGCATACTTTTGGCAACGTTTCAAAGCCCGGTCATAGTATTTACCGTAGTCGATTCGGGTGTTGGCCTTGGCATCCTTCATGGCTTGCAACGTTTCGAGATACATGGGGTGGAAGACATAACTGCTGTAGTAGTCGAAGGCAAAAGTGGGGCCGTCGGCATACCATCCGTCACCCACGTACCACTCTTCCATCTTGCGGCAGGTGGAGTTGACACGATATTGGTCGTAGTCGCTGCCCGCCTTGGCCATGAAACTTTCTATTGTCGACGAAAAGAGAAGCCAGTTGGTGTATGGCGGATCGATACTTCTCAGTCCTCGGAATTCTTTGAGATACCTTTGTTTGGTCACCTCGTCGAGCGGCAACCACAGTGCGTCGTAGGCTCGCAGAAAACTCTCGGCTATGTAGGCGGCATCCACCAAGTTTTGTCCGCCAATGCCCCAACACAGGTAGTCGGCACTTTCTGGATCCACAGCGTTGCGGTAAGCAGCCAATGCCCATTGCCGCAATTGCCGGCGTTGCTTCCCTTCTGCCGTATTGTCGTCGGGGAGAGAAAGCCATGGAGCGATGCCGGCCATAAGGCGGCCAAAGCACTCCATGTAGAGCACCTTTCGGTTGCGGTTGTCGAAACTGGGACTGAACTCCGTCTGCATATTGGCTTGCAGTTTGCCTTTGGCCATATTTTCGAGCACAGGTTGCGCTATCTTGTATGCCAGCGAGCACCAATACTCGCGGTCTGCATCCTTGGGAGCCTTTCCCTTAGCCATAGCCGGAACTGTTGAAATGATGGCGAGCATGCAAAAGCCCGCCATTACTCTTGCGAAATTCTTCATGTCTATTCTTTTTTCTCTGTTACAGTGCTTCATTGTATATCCACTTTGACGGGTTGATGCAGCAGGTCGGCAAACCGTTTGATCTGCAGGCGCCAGAAACTGTTGTCGGGCGTGCCGCTCCCATACCATGATGCGCCAAACCAATATATCGTGTGTTCGCCTGGGGGCACTGCGCTTCTCACTCCCACGGCGTTGCCGAAGATACCCTGCTGCAGGTGGCGAGTATCTTTTATGAACTTTGTCTTGATGTTGTCATAAGGAAAAACAAGTGCGGTGTATATCTGAAAGTTGTGCCGGTCGGGCGAGTCGGTAGGATCATCGTAGGCAATAAAGTTCTTGCCAAAAGTCAAATCGTCCTTATTCTGCGTGTGCACCACAATGCCGCCGGCCACATCCATGGGCTTTGTGAATCCGTCGTACCATACTTCCATCCGATTGAACCAAGCCCCCTTGTCTAGCGAAATAATACGGTGCTCAGTCACTGTTTGTCCGTTGACCTTCACATCGGGATATGTCAGTTGCAGAGTAAAGCGTAGCGGACCGTTGTCAAGTATTTTGAAGTCCCTGTAGCAATAGGGCATCACGATTGAGTCGCCATCGAGTATAATGGCTGGTGCACCGCAACCGAGACTTGGCCCCACATTGTAGCAGTCCAACCCCGTGCCGTGGTCTGTGTGATATGATATATTGTAAAGACGTTCCAGACGGTACCTTTTCTCCACATCCTGTTCGGTAGTGCTCTTCAACCATATATCTATACCGAAAGCCTGTTCGCCACTTTGCTGCAATGCCGGACCGTACACTCGGTAGGCCGTAATATCGTTTTCCCATGCGATGTCGTCCAAACGATATTTGTAGAGTTGACCTGACACATATTGTTTGGAGGATGGTTTTGTGCCCGTTTCCACCCTAAATTCAGCCTTGCCATAAGGTAGTAGGGCTACATCGAGCAACAGTTTTTTGTCGTGCGTCACCTGGCTGTCAACAGTTTGTCCGAAGTTGTCTGTCACCAGCAGAGTACTGCCCTCCGCCACTCCGAGGCGTTCCCATATCTGCGCAGCATCCCACGCAATCACCTCATGACGCTGACAGATGGTGGGATTGCTTGCTGTCAATACTACTTTGGCATACACGGATGAAGTTGCGAGGCATGCCATTGCCAGCAGTATATATCTTCTGAATATAATCATTGGTATGTTAGATTATAGATTACTTGAGATTTAAAGCTAATTTCCCTATTACACGGAATTTTATGCAAAGATACAAAAAAATAGGTTCTGTTGCACCTTTAACTCAAGATTATTTTTCGTATTAGGATTATCCATGTAGCTTGCTTCAAATAGGTATGGGTTTATTTGATGCTGCCGATAAGAGTGTAGAGTTTTTCGCTTGATAGGTGCCATTGGACCAAAGTGGCGTATCAACCTTAGCAAAAATTTGTCTGATATTGCCGTTCACCTGACCAAACGACGGACGTGCGGTCGATGTATGGAAGTCGGGAGGGTGATGCCTAGAAGGATTCTTTGATGCTGACGTTGAATGGTCGTAAACACTGGTCGAAAGCTGGAAGAAAGTAGACTCCCTGCTTTCGATATTCTTCCATAGGTCAGATTTTCAGGGTGTTATGGTGGTATATTATGGTTTTAACAGTATTAATCTTATCAAACAATGAAATCTCTTTGTGTACCAGATTTAGTTGCAACACAATAAAAAACAACTGGCGATTCATTTTTTTTGAAAAAAAGTACGATAACTTTTGGTAGTTTTGCAAAAAGTTACTACCTTTGCATCGCAATTGAGACAGACGGTGCGTTGTCCGAACGGTTAGGTACTGGTCTGCAAAACCACTCAAGGCGGTTCGACTCCGCCACGCACCTCAAAAGCGAAATCATGAAAATGGTTTCGCTTTTTTTATTTCTCCCCCCACTCTATCAAAAAATCCTGTACCTTTATGAAGATACAGGATTTCAAGGGTGTTATTTCAGCTTTTTGATTAGCTCATCTATCTCATCAAATTGTTTGCCCATATTGAGGTTAAGATAGATGGAATATAAAGGCATTGCCCATTTGTCGGCATTGTTCGGGCACAGATTTCTATACTTTTCGAGGTAAGGAAGAGCTTCCTTGTAGTAACTTAAAACCTGTTGTCTTTTTTGTTTGAAATTATTGCTGTCATGTTCTTTGTTGACGCCTTGATTGTATTTGGCAAGGCCGGCGTTTAACCAGGCTTCCTCAAGGGTGCTGTCTTTCTTTATTATTGACTGCGAAATTCGGAAACTGTTTTCATAGTCACCAGAATTAATCAGTATAGTGCCTTTGGCTACCCAAGCCCTAAGATTAGTACTGTCGGCTTTTATAGCCTTGTTAGTCAGAACAGTTGCTTTTACCCAGTTGGATTTTTTTGAATAATATTCCATCAGATGCGAAAAGAAATATTCTGATTTGGGGTATAGTTCGAAGCCTTCCTCCAGCGTCTCGATGCTTCTTGTGGTATCATTCTCAAGCATGTATGTTGCCGCAAGATATTGCATCATTGACTCATAATGTTCTTTGTCTTTTAGAGCCAAATAAGTATTGCTGAGAACCATTTGTGGATTGTTGAGCTTGAATCCGCAATATGCAGCCCAATAAGCAGCCTTGGGGAGATTATTGTCTTTTTCAGAATAATTATAAGCCTTGAAGATGGGCATTTCTGCAGCATTGACATACTGGTTTAAGAGAGTATATGCATTGGAATAGTTTTGTTTTCTGATAAAGTAAATGCCTCCGTTGAACAAGTTGGGACGCAAAGAATTGAGAGTGTTGGAATTTTGTTTGCGCATCTTCAGCTTTACCTTCCCGTTTTTGTCTGGCTCTGCTTCAATGCTGTCGTATCTTGTCATCAATGAAAACATCCGCGAGGCTATGTTGAATAGCGATGCAGTGTCATATTTCTGTTTAAGATACAGCTTTTCATTACCAGCCTCGTATTGCTTTTTCAAGGATTCGAAAAGAAGATTCCATATCTTCTCGTTTCTTATATTAGAAGAGTCTTTAAGCAATGTCGTCATGGAAGACTCAACCTTGTCAAGGTCCTTATTTGCCTTGAGATTGTCGATTGCCGTGTTTATTTCTTTCTTTTGTGCGGACATTGAAACAACCGACAATACTAGTATAAATGTTGCTATTACCCTTTTCATGGATGCGAAGTTAATAAAAAAATGGGAAAGGAATAACTTTTCCATTTCCCATTTAATTATTATTAGAGATTAGCCGGGGTGTCGCTTCTAATTAATTATTAGCGCTTCCACCGACAATATCCAACAGTTCATTCGTGATGGCGGCCTGACGACTCTTGTTGTATTGCAAGTTCAAATCCTTAAGCAATTCGTCTGCATTGTCAGTAGCTGATTGCATGGCTACCATACGGGCTGCATGTTCAGATGCATTGCTGTCCAGAAGTGCAGTGTAGATCATCAAGTCCAAAGCCTTTGGAACTAATTCGTCTAGCACGGTCTTTATATCCGGTTCAACAATGAAGTCGTCATTAAGAGGAACGGCGTCAGGAGTGTTCTTCTCAACAGCCTTGCCATTCTTACGCAAGTATTCCTGTGCTTTTGCTGTTGCGATGTTTGACGAGAGGTCTCTGTCGTTGTAGGCACCGATTTTCTCTGTAGACAAGTCGACGGGCAAGAAATTTCTGCAAGTAAGCACTTGTGAGCCTGCACTCTTGAAATGATGATAGATGAGCTCTACCTTATCGTATTCGTGCTTTGAGTATTTCTCTATGAGCTCTTCGGCGATGTTCCTGCATTCTGCTGCGTTAGGTTTGTCTGCCAATTCCACAAAGTCACCACCTGACTTAAGTCCTAAGTTCTTGACTTTTTCAGCTACTTTCCGACCAATTGGATAGATGGTAATATTATTGATGCCTTGAGCATGATACCCATCTATTGCATTTAGCATCTTTCGGATGACGTTATTGTTGTATCCTCCGCATAGAGAATTATTGGAGGAATAAACAACGAGTGCCACGCTTTTGATGTCCTTGCGTTCTTCCGTGAGGTTTCCCTCGGCGGCATCAGGCATGGAGACAAGAAACGACTTCAAAATATGCTCAAGCAAATTTTCGTATGGAAGCATATTCTGAATGGCAGTCTGTGCGTGGTGAAGCTTTGATGACGCAACCATTTTCATGGCACTCGTTATCTTACGTGTACTCTGTACAGATGCTATACGGGTCTTTATCTCTTTTAATGAAGGCATTTCTATTACGTTTTATTTAGAGGCAAACTGTCCGGCTACATTCGCCATTACGTCTTCAATGGTCTTTGTGCATGCTTCGTCAATCTTGCCTGATGCAAGAGTGTCGAGCACATCCTGATGCTGAGTACGCATTTGCTCTAGGAACTGGTCCTGAACATTGCGAACCTTGTCAACAGGAACGTCGTGCATAAGTCCGTGAACACCGCAATAAAGAATGGCTATCTGCTCGCCTACTGGCATCGGGCTATACTGTGCTTGAATAAGAAGCTGGTTGTTCTTACGTCCTCTGTCGATTGTCATTGCAGTGACAGGGTCCATATCGCTTGAGAACTTGGCAAAACTCTCAAGCTCACGGTACTGGGCCATATCAATCTTCAGCGTACCGGCAACTTTCTTCATACTCTTGATTTGTGCCGAACCACCCACACGGCTCACCGAGATACCAACATTGATTGCAGGACGGAAACCTTGGTTAAACAAGTCTGTCTCCAAGTATATCTGTCCATCCGTAATTGAAATTACGTTTGTCGGGATATATGCAGATACGTCACCGGCCTGGGTCTCAATGATAGGCAGCGCGGTTAATGAGCCACCGCCTTTCACGTGTCCTTTCATAGACTCTGGCAAGTCGTTCATCTGTTTCGCCACTTCTTCCTGCTCGTTAATCTTTGCGGCACGTTCCAACAGACGTGAGTGAAGATAGAACACGTCGCCAGGATATGCCTCACGACCTGAAGGACGGCGAAGGATCAATGATACCTCACGGTATGCAACAGCTTGCTTTGACAAGTCATCGTATACGACAAGAGCATCGAATCCGCGGTCACGGAAATACTCGCCTATTGCAGCACCGGCAAAAGGTGCGTAGTATTGCATGGCGGCAGGATCTGCGGCTGTTGCGCTAACAATGATGGTGTAAGGCAGTGCACCTTGTTCCTTCAGAGTTTGCACGAGAGCAGCTACCGTACTTGCTTTCTGACCGATGGCGACATAAATGCAATATACAGGTTTGCCAGCTTCGTAGTTGCCTTTTTGGTTAATGATGGTGTCGATGGCTACTGCAGTCTTACCCGTCTGGCGGTCGCCGATAATAAGCTCACGCTGGCCACGGCCGATAGGAATCATTGAGTCAATGGCCTTAAGACCTGTCTGCAATGGCTGTTTTACGGGTTGACGATATATAACACCAGGGGCTTTTCTGTCAAGAGGCATCTCGAATGCATCAGTCAAGTCAATGTCTCCCTTGCCGTCAATGGGCTGTCCGAGAGTATTGACAACGCGACCGAGGAAGTTGTCATTGACACGAATCGAGGCGATGCGGTGTGTACGCTTTACCTTCATGCCTTCCTCAATACCTGAAGAAGCGCCTAAAAGGATACAACCTACATTGTCTTCCTCGAGGTTCATGACAATTGCCATAGTGCCGTTTTCAAACTCAAGAAGCTCGCTCGACTCGGCATTGCGCAGTCCATAAACGTGGGCCACACCGTCTCCTACCGTGAGAACGGTTCCCACTTCGTCAAACTGCTCTTCCGAGTTGACGCCTTCAAGTTGCTTGATAAGCACTTCAGACACCTCACTTGGTTTTAATTTATCACTCATTTATTATAATAATAAATCAAAGTTTACTTACTTCATTCAATTCTCAATATCAAGGCTTTAAGCTGTCAGTTGATGGAGCACTCCCTTGAGTTTCGTCCTCACGCTTGCGTCGAAACTATAAGTGTCGTACTCAAGTATGAATCCGCCTATTATACTTGGATCCACTTCTGTATTGAACTCAACTTTTCCGTGGGTTCTGTTTTCCACCATTTGCTTCATCTTTGCTTCCGTCTCTTCTGAAACAGGTACAGCGGTTGTCAACTTTCCGCGAATGATGTTTTTGTGTTTCCGGTATAATGTCAAATAGGCCGTTGCCATGAACTGCAGGCGTGACTCTCTACCTTCCTTGAAGACGAGATTCAGAAATCTCTCTGTCAGGTCGTTAATGTCTCCACCACAGGCAGTCTTTAGTAAGGCCAACTTCTTCTCGTTCCCAAGGGTGGGATTGTCTATCGTGAACCTAAGCTGGGGCACTTGGATATAGTTTGTAGAAAGCGTCTGCATCTCACCGTAAATGGCGTCTTCCTGCTTAAGCCGGATGGCGCTTTCCAAGAGAGCTTTAGCATATCTAACAGCAATTACACCTGTATCCATAGACAATCGTTTTATTTGGCTGCCTCGTCTGAGTCAGCAACTTCATCAAGAATCTTGTTGATTAATTCCATCTGCTTGTCATCTGTAGCCAATTGTTGCTTGACAATCTTTTCTGCGATTTTAACCGAAAGTTCTGCCACTTGTCCGCGTATTTCGCGAATGGCTTGTTGCTTTTCTTGCTCTATCTCAGCTTTAGCATCATTGATGAGCTGTGCGCTGCGATCTTTTGCCTGATTCTCGGCTTTGGCTATGATGGCATCACGTGTAGCAGTGGCCTCTTTCAAGACCGCTGCTTGTTTTTCGCGTGCTTCCTGCAGAATGGATTCGCCTTCTTTTTGTATGTTTGCAAGCTTCTCATTGGCCTCGTGAGCCTTCCTCAAGCTGTCGTCGATGTAGTCTTTACGCTCTTTCACCATCTTGGTGATGGCTGGGAAGCCCCATTTCCACAAAACGGCAAGCACAATAAGGAAGACAATCGTCATCCAAAAGAGTAAGCCTGTGCTTGGTATCAATAAATCCATACGCAGTTGTCTGTTCTATGATGATTAGATGCAGAGGAATGCAACGACCACAGCAAACAAGGCAACACCCTCAATAAGAGCAGCTGCGACAATCATGTTTGTAAAGATCTTGCTCATTACTTCTGGTTGTCTGGCCATTGCGTCCATAGCCTGTCCGCCAATGCGTCCGATACCAATACCTGCGCCAATTGCTGCGAGACCTGCACCAACACCGGCACCCAACTTAGCTACGCCTGCTGCGGCGGCTTGCAATAATAATGCTGAAATCATAGTTGTAAATTTTTAATCGCCCCGTACTTTGTCTCTTGGCATAGATAGCCTTGAAACTAGGTTGTAAGGCTGTTGTTGATAAATATTTTTGTTGTTATTTTCTTTTTATATGGCTCAATCCTTTGCGCGGGCCAAGCCAATGAATATAGAACTCAGCATGGTGAACACCATAGCCTGGATAAAGCATACCAAAAGTTCAAGGCACATCATGAAAATACTCATGACAATGCTTAGCGTTGACATGCCGATTGCCACTCCTATTCCCATTGTTGCAACTACAAAGATGATGCATGTCAAGGAAAGAGCTATGGCGTGACCGGCCATCATGTTGGCAAAAAGTCGGATCATCAATGCAAATGGCTTTGTGAATATTCCCACGAACTCAATAAGAGGAATCAGTGGGAAAGCCTTCAATGCCAATGGTACCTCTGGCCAGAATATATCTTTCCAGTAGTGCTTGGAACCACTAAACTGCGTTATGAAGAATGTGCATAACGCCAGGAAAAATGTACAAGCAATATTTCCCGTCAAGTTGCCTCCTCCTGGAGGAAATGGCATTATGCCCATCAGGTTGCACGTAAGTATAAAGAAGAAACATGTCAGAAGATACGGAGAGTATTTTTCATAATTGTCTCCCACCCCTGGTTTCACGATGTTGTCTTCTACCCAAGACACGAGCATTTCCATCAATCCCGTGAATCCGCCTGGGGCTGGGTCGCTAGCCTTATGCTTTCTATACCATCTTGCTGGTAGCAATATGCAAAGCAATAGAATGATAGCATCGATAAAGAGAACGGCTACTGTCTTGGTTATGCTAATGTCGAATGGCATTACCTCATTGCCGTCTTTCAACTCTACAATCTTTCCTGTATGTGGGCCAACTGTAGCGATGGCAAGGTTGAATGGTCCATTCCGGTAACCTTTGGTATCAGCTTCCTCTTCGAATTGAGACGTGCTGAACACATGCCAACCGGTGGTGCTCTTAACAATGACTGGAAGATTGATTACGATATGCTTCGTGCCAATATCCGTAACGTGCCAATCGTAGGAGTCTTTGATATGTCCTACTACAATCTGAGACGTATTGAGACCCTCCCCTTGCTTCTGCTCTGCCAATGCAGGCGTAGCAAGCAAAATTGCTAATATGCAACAGATTATATGATTTAAATATCTCATTCTTTCAAGAGCGTTTAATGTTATTTTTCAATGTCAAGACCATCATTACAGTATAGAAGACAAACTCCATGGCTACAAAGGCTTTAGACTCGGTTCTGCTTTGTGATATAAACAATAGATACACGCCTGTGACGAGTAATATTGTCAACATCCGGAAAGTCACGTATGCAAAATAGAACTTAACTATTTGCTTTGGTGCCTTTGATTCAACGAAGTCATATCCTTTTTTCCATCCTACTCCGAGCAATGTAAACATTGCCACGGAGAGGAAGATAGTCAATGGGGAGAGCATATCCTACTGTTTCTGCCTTGATCAAAGGGTCAAATTTCCACACAAAGGCTTATTTCGTTTTTCTTGACTTCAACGAATCCGCCAACGATGGAAAGTTTCTTGCTCTCCCCTTTGCCCTTATATTCCACATCTCCTTTTACAAGCGATGATATAATCGGTGCGTGGTTGGTAAGAATCTCAAAACTGCCTTGTATGCCCGGCACCTTGAGGCTCTCCACTTCACCGTCGAATATCACTTTTTCAGGAGAAACAATCTTTAACTTCAACATATTAATGTTGCTTTAGCTTGTTATGCCTTTGCTTCATCGATGAGCTTCTTGCCCTTGGCAATAGCGTCTTCAATGGTGCCAACATTCATAAACGCTTGTTCTGGAAGATCATCCACCTCACCGTCGAGGATGGCGTTGAAGCCCTTAATGGTGTCTTCAATGCTTACCATTACACCCTTGACACCTGTGAATTGTTCTGCAACGGTGAACGGCTGCGAGAGGAACCTCTGTACGCGACGTGCGCGGTTCACAACCAGCTTGTCTTCATCAGACAACTCGTCCATACCAAGGATAGCGATAATATCTTGCAGTTCCTGATAATGCTGAAGTGTTTCCTTTACTCGCTGGGCGCACTCATAATGTTCCTTACCCACAATTAATGGGTCAAGAATGCGTGAGGTTGAAGCCAAAGGATCAACGGCAGGATAAATACCGAGCTGAGTAATCTTACGGTCGAGCACCGTTGTTGCGTCCAAGTGGGAGAATGTCGTAGCTGGAGCAGGGTCAGTCAAGTCATCTGCAGGAACATAAACAGCCTGTACGGAAGTGATTGAACCTTCTTTCGTAGATGTAATTCTTTCCTGCATTGCACCCATCTCGGATGCCAAGGTCGGTTGGTAACCCACTGCCGAAGGCATACGTCCAAGCAAAGCCGATACCTCAGAACCAGCTTGGGTGAAACGGAAGATGTTGTCGATAAAGAACATGATGTCGGCAGGACCGCCATCTTTGCCTCCGTGGTCACGGAATTCCTCTGCGATAGTCAGACCTGACAAAGCCACACGCGCACGTGCCCCAGGGGGCTCATTCATCTGGCCATAGACAAGGGTCGATTGGGATTTCTCAAGTTCTTCTGGGTCAACCAAGGAAAGATCCCACTTGCCTTCATTCATTGCCTTGACGAACTTCTCGCCATAGCGTATAACTCCAGACTCAATCATATCTCTGATAAGATCGTTGCCCTCACGTGTGCGCTCACCGACACCGGCAAACACAGAGTAGCCAGCGCGGCCCTTTGCGATGTTGTTCATGAGCTCCATAATGAGCACAGTCTTACCTACACCTGCTCCACCGAACAGTCCGATCTTTCCACCTTTCATGTAAGGCTCAAGCAGGTCAATGACCTTAATGCCTGTAGGTAGCATTTCCTTATGTGTGGACAAGTTCTCAAACTTAGGTGCCTCGCGATGAATTGGATAGCTGCCATTCATGTTAAGCTCACCCATGCCGTCAATAGGTTCACCGATGACGTTCATCATTCGGCCGCGAATCTGATGACCTGCAGGCATCTGTATTGGTGCACCTGTAGGTACGACCTCAAGACCACGTTCCAAACCGTCTGTTGAATCCATGGCTATGCAACGCACGGTGTCCTCACCAATGTGTTGCTCAACCTCTATGACAATTTCCTTGCCATCAGAACGTGTCACTTTAAGTGCCTCGTAAATTTTTGGCAGCACTTTCTCTGCCTCCTGTCCTTTTGTGTCGAAAAAGACATCAATGACAGGACCTATTATCTGAGAGATGTGTCCGTTAATCTGTGACATACAATATTTTTTATAGTGAATATAATTCTAAATGTAATTGCGAAGCCTTTTGGGCTCTTAAATGCTCAATTCATCGAGAACCTCGATCAACTTGCGGTCGAATGGCTTGTCAGAGCGAACAGCTTCGATAAGTGGAACGTATGCAATCTCGTTGTTGCGAATACCAACCATGATGTTGCGCTGTCCTTGCATGATTGCTTCTATTGCGCCTACGCCAGTGCGGCTTGCGAGGATTCTGTCATGAGCTGAAGGACGTCCGCCACGTTGCACGTATCCGAGAATTGAAACTCGCACGTCAAACTCCGGGAATTCCTTTTTCACACGGTTGGCATAATACATGGCGCCGCACTTTGGGCTTTCAGATACGATGACAATACAGCTCTTTTTTGATTTGCGTATGCCACGCTCCATGAACTTTGCAAGCTGGTCTACGTCGGTTGAATCCTCTGGTATGATGGCAGCTTCTGCACCACTTGCTATTGCTGAGTTTTGTGCCAAAAAACCTGCGTCGCGGCCCATCACCTCAATGAAGAAGATGCGTTCATGGCTCTGTGCGGTGTCACGGATACGGTCCACGCAATCCACAATAGTGTTAAGTGTGGTGTCGTAACCTATTGTTGTGTCTGTGCCATAGAGGTCATTGTCAATAGTTCCTGGCAAACCGATGCAACAAAGGTCGTATTCTTGTGCGAAATTCTTGGCACCGGTAAGCGAACCGTTACCACCTATTACTACAAGAGCATCGATCTGCTCTTTCTTGATGTTCTCATACGCCTTAGCACGTCCTTCCGGTGTCATGAACGCCTTAGAGCGAGCGGTTTTAAGAACAGTTCCGCCTTGCATTATTATGCCAGAAACGTTTTCGGTGGTAAAAGGCTTGATGTCGTCGTAAATCAGTCCATCATAACCACGGTAGATACCTTTGATGTTAAAACCGTTGCAGATACCAGCACGTGTTACCGCTCTTATAGCGGCATTCATTCCAGGTGCATCACCTCCGGAAGTAAGTATTCCGATCGTCTTGATTTTTCCCATTTGCGGTCAGTCCTTATGTTGTTTTTTTAATATTTGATTCCTCGTTTTTCCGTGGCAAAGTTAACTACAAATATCAAAACTTCCAAACGCAAATCGGTTTTTTTATACTCGTTTAACGTAAGAAATTTACTAAAAAATTACATATCTTCGGCTTTTGAGCGTAAATAGTTGATATTATTAATTATTTTTCTGTAGACGTATTTTTTTTATAACTTGGCGTTATTTTGCGAGATTTATTGCTGTTGTGTGAAACTTAACGCAATTTTAACGTTTCTTTATGCTATTGTTATTAGTTTTGAAACAAACTAATCAATTTGCTTAGGAAGATTCTTTATAGTTGGCAGATTTTTATGCAAGGAAGTCGCCGGATATGAATCAAACGACTGCCTTTTGCCGTTAATGTTTTTTAGCGTTTACGTAGTCTTATTGTTCGGGCTGCATGTCGTCGTCGACAAACGAGAATGGCAACAAGTCTTTGATAGATTTGAATCTAAAGATCTTTTCTGTCCCGCATAATAATATTTCTACGGGCTGTTTATACCTTGACTCCATTTGCAGGATTACTTGTCGGCATGATCCGCAAGGCGAAACAGGCTTTGAGCGCAGTCCGTTGGAATCAGCTGCAGCTATGGCAAGCATAACGATGGGTTGCTCAGGATAATTTGCCTGAGCTGCAAATACAGCGGTCCGTTCAGCACAAAGTCCTGACGGAAATGCCGCATTTTCTTGGTTTGCACCTATTATCACTTTGCCGCTTTTGAGCAACAATGCTGCACCGACATGAAAATTACTGTATGGCGCATAGGAGTTGCGTGTGGCCTCTCTTGCACGTTCTACCAGTTGCCTTTCTTTGTCCGACAACTCATCAATACAACAAGTGTCGTAGTTAATCTCCAATTTAGATCTAATCATTTTGTTTCTTTTTTAGTGTTTTCGTAGGCTCCGATGTCTGGCTTCTCGTCTCGTTTGATTCCGTCGTGGTCATCCATTGGCGAAGTGGCCGGGTCTGCGTTGTCAATTGCAATCGACTTGTCATTAAGATGGAAGTCATAATATAGATTGTCCGTGTCAATATTCGCAAAGTGTTTCATGCCCATGGATGTCGTGTCCTTGACATCCTCAAATATCACATTCACCATTCTAGTGCTGTCATCACCGATTGGCTTGGGAGTACGTATTATGCAGTGGGAAAATTCCCAATCAAGCGTTGAGTCCTCTTTAGTAATGGTAATAACATCGTCGGCATAACCTGTTATTAAAGAATTTGTTACACTAAGTTTTTTAAAGTCCTGGTTTAGAGTGGCATACAATGCCTTGCCTCTCATGCCGTCAAAAGGATAAAATTGCGCTATTGTGGAGCTTTTGATGTCAATGTCACCGCCTGTAATGGAAACGCAATCGCCTAAAGTGTTTGTGATTTGCGAATTTAGAATAGAGGCATTTATATTGTTTGCTTCTAGCCCGTTGCCCTGGCAGTTGTGTATGGTTGAATAGTTTAAAATGAGTTTTTTCTTGCTCGTGTCAGAAGAATCGGCCACGATGCCATTAAAACTACTGTGTATGTCGGTATAGTACAGTTCGTTTCCATACGACGATGAGTAGAGCCTCACGCCCAGCCATTGACCTGGTGTGCGGTCGTAGGGCAAGTAGTCGAACATCCTGTCTATCCTGTCGCCTCGCAACACCACGTTGTTCTCAGCCGTTCCGTTGCAATGCAGACTCCCGTATACATCTATTCCGGCATCGTTATGGAAATACAGAGTGGTGCCAGGTCCGATATTAAGCACTGCTCCTCTGTCAACCTTCAAGCCATTATATATTATAATAGGTGTATTGCTTTGTATGGTAGTGTCCTTAGTGATTTCGAGGCCCTTTACCAGTTTGGCGTTCCATGCCCAGGCATTGAGGTTAACCTTTTGTGTTACTCCACTTTCTAAAGTGAAGACTATATTGTCATCATTCTTTTGTGGATCTTGTCCAATGGCGTCGGGCAATGTTGCCTCAACATAAATCCTTACGCTGTCCTTGTTGCGTAGTTCAATGTCTGACGTTTGCCAGTTGTTGCCCTCGCCGAGATAAATGCCATCGATATTGACCCTAAAAGCAGAAGCGTTGCCTTTTTCCAAACTTACGCTACAACGCAAACCGTCGCCAGACTTGTTGTATACCCACATAGACTGTGATGCCGACGGCACGTTGCTGAACACCGTGTCGAGCGACAGTGTGTCGTCTGAAAACGACAGCATGTTACCCGTCGAGGTCGTAAATGACTCTTCGTTGGCACACGCCACCACGCAACAAGTGGCGAATATTAATGTTATGACGCGTAAGATGATTCTCATTTAATTATAACGTAAAACTAGCTTATGTCATATTTTAAACGAACAGTTCCATCAATTTATTATATTTGTCGTGCACATCTTTGTCATTTGTGTCCAAATAATTGGGTATGACCAAGTCGGCGTATTCTGCCACTACGTCGTGAGGGTTGGTTGTGGCGAGTCCCACGCAATACATTCCTGCAGCGTTGACAGCTTTCAAGCCGTTAATGCTATCCTCGAAACCAATACACATATCTGGCTGAAGCCCAAATTGTTTTGCACCTTTAAGATAGCAGTCTGGATCGGGCTTGCTTCGGTCGAAATCTTCACTTGTGAGAATTGCGTCGAAAAGAGTCTTTAACTCAGGATGGGCACGATAGACCATTTCCATTTTCTTGATGTTGCTGCTTGTCACGACAGCCGTCTTTATACCGGCTTTTCTTAGGGCATTGACGAATTCTGGAAAGCCTGCTATGTATTCAAACGACATTGACTTCTCAAAGTTGTCAAGCGCAACCGTGATTTCCTGCTGGAGTTCAGAGTCATCTTTGAAATACTTGTCAAAGATCTGGACAAGAGTTGACCCCTTAATCATATTCGAGAATTCTACGCCCGAATGGAAATATTTTTCTCCCATGCCACCCCAAAAGTTGGTGTATTGGCTTTCCGTGTCAAGGATCACTCCATCCAAGTCGAACAATGCTGCTTTGTGCTTCATGTCTTCAACCAATATGTTTTTATGTTATACAAAATCAATGTCTTACTGCAAAGTTACGACAAAAATCACTAACTTTGCATTCGATAGTAAGAAAAAACATAGGCAATGGATTTGATTTCGAAATATTTCAAGAACCTCAGCGAACAGCAAACGCGGCAGATAGACGCTCTCGATGAACTTTATCGTGATTGGAACTCGAAGATAAATGTCATATCACGGAAGGATATTGACAATCTCTATCTTCATCATGTGCTTCACTCCATGGCAATTGCCAAGGTAATCAATTTCCGTCCCGGCACGCGCATCCTTGATTTTGGATGTGGCGGTGGTTTCCCCGGCATACCTCTTGCCATTCTCTTCCCCGAATGTTCGTTCCGACTCATTGACGGAACGGGCAAGAAAATAACGGTAGCAACAGAAGTAGCACGCGCTTTGGGCCTTAGCAACGTAGAGGCAGTGCATCTACGTGGAGAGGAGGAGAAAGGCAAATATGATTTTGTGGTATCACGTGCGGTAATGCCATTGCCGGACATGGTTAAGATAGTTAGGAAAAACCTTGTCAAGACGTCCCAGCACAACTCATTGCCAAATGGAATCATTACCCTTAAAGGGGGAAATCTAGAAGAGGAACTCAAGCCTTTCTACAAAATAGTCAAAAACATAGCCATCTCCGACTTTTTCGACGAGCAATGGTTTGAGGAAAAGAATGTGATATACCTGCCAGTTTATTGACATTCTTGTCTACACATATTATCATTACTCTATTCTTTTAGCATAGTAAATACAGATGTTGAATATCCAAAGATTCATATGCAACCCTATCAGGGAAAACACTTACGTGGTAAGCGACGAGACCAAGGAATGTATTATTGTAGATTGTGGCGCATTCTACGAGGCTGAAAAGGAAGCTATAAAAAAGTATATTGAAAGTAATGGCCTCATTGTAAAACACTTGATAGCCACTCATGGACATGTTGACCACAATTTTGGCAACAAGTTTGTATTTGACACGTGGGGTGTCAAGCCTGAAGCAGGAACTGCTGACGACAAGTTTTTCAAGTCTATGCCCGAGCAAGCCAAGGCGATTTGCGGTATGGACAATCTCACCCAAGACGACTTCGTGTGTCTAGGCAAATGCCTTGACGAGCTCGACTCTGTCGATTTCGGTTCGCATAAGTTCACGATATTGGAGACTCCTGGCCATTCGCCAGGCGGACTGGCTTATTATTGCGAGCAAGAACGTGTGGCCTTTACGGGTGACACGCTTTTCCAAGGTTCAATAGGCCGTACCGATTTTGAAGGCGGCTCCATGTTCATGATGGTTATGAGCCTTCGCCATCTCTCCCAGCTTCCCGACGATGTTCGAGTTTTGCCAGGTCATGGACCAGAGACGACAATTGGCGCCGAGGTGGCGGGCAATCCTTATATCGACAGATAGGGCTAAGTCACAGATCAAGGTGGATAACGTTGTTGGTGAGAAAATCATCTTAGGCATTGACCCTGGCACTAATGTCATGGGTTATGGTGTGCTGAGCGTGCGTGGCAATAAGGCTGGTCTTGTTGCCATGGGCGTGATAGACATGCGGAAAGAGCCCGACCCCTATTTGCGTCTTGGAAAAATCTTCCAGCGCGTGACAGGTATCATTGACGAATACCTACCCGACGAAATGGCCATTGAGGCTCCATTCTTCGGCAAGAACGTTCAGTCGATGCTTAAACTTGGACGCGCTCAAGGAGTAGCCATTGCTGCTGCCATAAACCATTCAGTACCTATACACGAATACGCTCCGCTGAAAATCAAGATGGCTATCACGGGTCAGGGGCAAGCGTCAAAGGAACAAGTGGCAGGAATGCTACAGAGGCTGCTTAAGATTGATAAAGGTGACATGCCGAAATTTATGGATGCCACCGATGCGCTCGGAGCGGCCTATTGCCATTTCCTACAACTCTCCACTCCTCAGACAAACGCCCGTCATTATGGATCATGGAAAGACTTCGTGACTAAAAACAAAGACCGGCTTTCGCATTAAGACATTTAGGTTTAGTTGCCCAGCAGACGTTTTGTTTCTGCATTTTTGGGTTCTATGCTGATTCGTGTGGGTGTTTTCTTTCTCACATTTCTTTTTCCACA
>CAZXGQ010000054.1:0-22625 GCA_964640415.1 uncultured Prevotella sp. | reverse complement strand
GGATACCATGCATGTGAGAAGCTTAGCAAGCAGTGTCTTGTGCTTGACACAAATATCATGAAATATCGCAAGAAAGGCCATATTTTGATAAATTAATCGTACCTTTGCACAAAATTAGCTAATTACGAATATGTTTGAGAATTTAACCGATCGCCTTGAACGCTCGTTCAAGATACTTAAGGGTGAGGGAAAGATAACCGAACTCAATGTCGCAGCCACACTGAAAGATGTGCGCCGTGCGCTCCTCGATGCCGATGTCAACTACAAAGTCGCTAAAGAATTTACCGATACAGTAAAGGACAAAGCACTCGGCATGAATGTGCTTACCGCCATCAAGCCGGGTCAGCTCATGGTGAAGATTGTGCACGACGAACTTGCAAAGCTCATGGGCGGCGAAGCTGCCGAGTTCCGTCTCTCGGGCAAGCCTTCCATAGTGCTCATGTCGGGTCTGCAAGGTTCTGGTAAGACAACCTTCAGCGGCAAGCTTGCCAACATGCTGAAGAACAAGCAGCACAAGAACCCGATGCTCGTGGCGTGCGACGTCTATCGGCCTGCCGCTATCGACCAGCTGAAGGTTGTGGGCGAGGGAATTGGTGTGCCTGTGTATAGCGAGCCAGAAAACAAGAAGGTGAACGAGATTGCCGACCATGCCATCCAGGAGGCCAAGGCCAAGGGCTATGATGTGGTGATCATTGATACCGCTGGCCGACTGGCTGTAGACGAGGAGATGATGAATGAGATTTCATCTCTGAAAGAGCACGTCAATCCGGACGAGACGCTCTTTGTTGTCGACTCCATGACCGGTCAGGATGCCGTCAATACTGCGAAGGAGTTTAACGACCGTCTCGACTTCGACGGTGTGGTGCTCACAAAGCTCGACGGTGACACACGTGGCGGTGCAGCCCTGTCAATCAGGACCGTAGTTACAAAGCCTATTAAATTTATAGGTACAGGCGAGAAGATGGAAGCCGTAGACGTGTTCCATCCCGAGCGTATGGCAGACCGCATCCTCGGCATGGGTGACGTGGTTTCTCTTGTGGAGCGCGCCCAGGAGCAGTTCGACGAGGAGGAAGCAAAACGCCTGCAGAAGAAGATCCAGAAAAACAAGTTCGACTTCAACGACTTCCTCAAGCAAATAGAACAAATCAAGAAGATGGGCAACATCAAGGACTTGGCTTCAATGATACCTGGTGTCGGCAAGGCCATTAAAGATATTGACATCGACAACAATGCATTCAACGGCATCGAGGCTATTATCCGCTCTATGACACCACAAGAGCGCACTAACCCTGAGATCCTGAACCAGAGCCGCAAGATGCGCATCGCAAAAGGCTCAGGCACAAGCATTCAAGAGGTGAACCGCCTCGTGAAGCAGTTTGACCAGACCCGCAAGATGATGAAGATGGTCACAGGAAGTGGTATGAAGCAGATGATGCGCAATATGCCTAAAATGAAATGAGTTACCAATTGATAGACGGTAAGGCTACCGCCACTGCCATCAAAGAGCAGATAGCCCAGGAAGTCAAGAACATCATGGCCGAGGGAGGCAGACAGCCTCACCTCGCAGCTGTGCTCGTGGGACACGACGGTGGCTCTGAGACTTACGTGAAAAACAAGGTCATAGCTTGTGAGCAATGCGGCTTCAAGTCTACACTCATAAGATATGAAGAAGACGTGACAGAGGAAGAACTGTTGGCTTGCGTAGACCGTCTTAACAACGACGAGACCGTAGACGGCTTCATCGTTCAGCTGCCTTTGCCAAAGCACATCGACGAGCAGAGGGTGATAATGGCGATTGACTACAAGAAAGATGTGGACGGTTTCCATCCCATCAACGCCGGAAGGATGGCAATAGGTCTGCCATGCTTCATTTCAGCCACACCGCTCGGCATCCTTACCCTGCTTAGACATTATAATATAGAGACATCAGGGAAAAAATGCGTCATACTCGGCAGAAGCAACATAGTTGGCAAGCCTATGGCACAGCTGATGATGCAGAAACAATATGGCGACGCCACTGTCACGGTATGCCATTCTCATTCCAAGACCTTGAAACAAGAATGCCGCGATGCTGACATCATCATTGCAGCTATCGGCCGTCCCGACTTCGTAACCGCCGACATGGTAAAAGAAGGTGCGGTGATTGTCGATGTAGGCACTACAAGAGTGGAGGATGCCACACGCAAGCGCGGATGGAGACTCAACGGTGACGTTAAGTTTGACGAAGTTGCACCCAAGTGCTCATTCATCACTCCTGTGCCTGGAGGAGTAGGTCCGATGACCATTTGCTCGCTGATGAAAAATACGCTCTCGGCCGCAAGGCACGAGTTCTACAAGTAAATCTACGACAAAGATAGAAAAATACAAAATATAGCCACCAATCTGTTTATAGATTGGTGGTTTTTTGTAGATTTTACTTATAAATTAGCCGGTTTCACAAATAGTTTGCTTATGATTGTTGGAAATAACAATAAAAGTCTGTAACTTTGCATGAATAAAAGAATAAAACAATAAAATAGAAAAAATAAAGACAAGATGAAGCATCAATTGAGAAGCGCAGTATGCACAGAGGGCCGCAGGATGGCAGGAGCCAGAGCCCTTTGGGTGGCAGCCGGAATGAAGCACGAGCAGTTTGGGAAGCCTATCATCGCGATAGTAAACAGTTTCACTCAGTTTGTACCGGGTCATACCCACCTTCATGAGATTGGACAGATTGTCAAGAAGGAGATTGAGGCAATGGGGTGTTACGCTGCTGAGTTTAACACCATCGCCGTTGATGACGGTATAGCCATGGGTCACGACGGAATGCTTTATTCTCTTCCATCACGCGACATTATCGCTGACTCAGTGGAATACATGGTCAACGCCCACAAGGCTGACGCCATGATTTGTATATCAAATTGCGACAAGGTAACGCCTGGCATGCTCATGGCTGCCATGCGTCTTAACATACCGACAGTGTTCTGCTCTGGCGGTCCAATGGAGGCTGGACGTTGGAAAGGCGAGAACGCTGACTTGATTACAGCCATGATCAAGGGTGCCGACACTAGCGTGACTGACGACGAGATGAAGCAGATAGAGAAGTGTGCTTGCCCAGGATGCGGCAGTTGCTCTGGTATGTTTACCGCCAACTCAATGAACTCACTTACCGAGGCCATCGGCTTGAGCTTGCCCGGCAACGGCACAATACTCGCTACCCACAAGAACCGCGTCCAGCTTTTCAAGGATGCTGCACGTCTTATCGTGAAAAACGCGTTCGCATATTATGAGGATGGCGACGAGAGCGTGTTGCCACGCAGTATCGCCACACGCGAAGCATTCCTCAATGCCATGACACTCGACATAGCCATGGGCGGCAGCACAAATACTGTGCTCCACTTGCTCGCAGTGGCACAAGAGGGTGGTGTTGATTTCAAGATGGAAGACATCGACCAGCTTAGCCGCAAAGTACCTTGCCTCTGCATGTTGTCTCCTAACACACAGAAATACAGTGTTCAGGAGTGTAATCGCGCAGGCGGTATCTTGGGAATATTGAACGAACTGAACAAAGGTGGCCTGATCAATGGCTCGGTGAAGCGTGTCGACGGAAAGACTCTCGACGAGCAAATGAAGGCATACGACATCACCGGCGAAAGCATTGAGGCAGAGGCCGACCGTATATACCACAGCGCACCAGGCAGAAAGTTCTCTACTCAGATAGGCAGTCAGGATGCCCAATGGGAGAGCCTCGACACCGACAGGGAGAACGGTTGCATCCGCGATCTCCAGCACGCATACACCAAAGACGGCGGCTTGGCAGTGCTCTTTGGAAACATTGCGCAGAATGGTTGCGTGGTGAAGACAGCTGGTGTTGCCCCGGAACTTTGGCACTTTGAAGGACCAGCGGTATGCTTCGACTCACAGGAAGATGCCTGCGAAGGAATACTCGGTGGCAAGGTAAATTCGGGCGACTGCGTTGTCATCACCCATGAAGGTCCTAAGGGAGGTCCAGGCATGCAGGAGATGCTTTACCCAACATCTTATATTAAGAGCCGCCATCTCGGCAAGGAGTGCGCCCTCATCACCGATGGCCGCTTCTCTGGCGGTACGTCAGGATTGAGCATCGGACACATCAGTCCCGAGGCTGCTTCAGGTGGCAACATAGGCAAGATAAAGGATGGCGACATAATAGAGATAGACATACCAAGCCGCAGCATCAACGTGAAGTTGAGCAACGACGAGCTTAACGCACGTCCACAACAGCCGCTGAAACGCAACCGTGTGGTAAGCAAGGCACTGCGAGCCTACGCACAGAGCGTTAGCTCGGCAGACAAAGGTGGCGTGAGAATCATCGACTAAGGATTTCTAATCACACGTGTGCTTGGAATATTAGAATATTATGCAGCAAGAAATCAACAAAGAACCATTCGCCCCTTGGGAGGGAGTGAAAATAGGCGAGGAAGTAAGCGGTGCAGAAATACTGATGCGTGCCTTGTACCAGGAAAATGTCAAAACAATATTTGGCTATCCTGGTGGTGCTATCATGCCCGTTTACGATGCCCTGTACACATATACGCACAAGAGAGACCCTTGGTTTAAGCACGTTCTCGTGAGACACGAGCAAGCAGCCGCACATGCAGCAGAAGGCTTTGCCCGTGTCAGCGGCAACGTTGGCGTGGCTATCGTCACGTCTGGTCCAGGAGCTACCAATACGCTTACCGGTGTAGCCGATGCCATGATGGATTCAATTCCTATCGTCGTGATAGCCGGACAGGTAGGTGTGAAATCATTGGGAACAGACGCCTTCCAGGAGGTTGACCTTGTGGACATGGCCCAGCCTGTAACCAAATGGAGCTATCAGATTCGTCGCCCCGAAGATGTGGCGTGGGCGGTGAACCGTGCTTTCTACATTGCCAGAAGTGGACGTCCGGGCCCGGTAGTGCTCGACTTCGCACGCAATGCGCAAGTAGGCAAGGCTAAATGGATGCCTGGGAAAAACGATGCAGTGCTCTCTTACAATCCTTATCCAAAAATAAGTGAGAAAGCAGTTGAAGCTGCGGCAGAGCTTATCAACAATGCCAAGAAACCTTTTGCACTCGTTGGTCACGGTGTAGAGATTGGAAACGCACAAGATGAGTTGCGCGAATTTCTTGAGAAGGCAGACATTCCGGCTGCACGTACGCTCTTAGGGCTTTCGGCATTGCCCTCAGACCATCCTTTGGACATGGGCATGCTCGGAATGCACGGCAATTATGCCCCAAATATCAAGCAACAGGAGTGCGATGTGCTGATTGCCATTGGCATGCGTTTCTCAGACCGTGTCACAGGAAGACTCGACAAGTATGCAAAGCAAGCCAAGATAATTCATCTTGACATCGACCCATCCGAAATAGACAAGAACGTCAAGACGGATGTGGCAGTGATTGGAGACTGCAAGGAGAGCTTGAATCGTATCACCCAGTTGCTAAACAAGAATGAGCACAGGAAATGGATAGAGTCGTTCAAGCCTCTCTATGAAGAGGAAAAACGCGAAGTAATAGATCCGTCGATACAACCCAAAGACGGTGAGCTGTTGATGGGCGAGGTGATAAACGCTGTGGCAGAGGCTACAAATGGCGAGGCAGTGATGTGCAACGACGTCGGTTTGCACCAGATGTTCTCATGCCGTTATTTCAAGTTCAAGAAAAACCGCAGCGTTGTCAGCAGTGGCGGCTTCGGCACTATGGGCTTTGGACTTCCTGCATCTATTGGCGCCACATTCGGAGCCCCCGACAGACAAGTAGTTCTGTTCTCGGGAGACGGCAGTTTCCAGATGTGCATAGAGGAACTCGGCACTATCATGGAGCAGCAGGCACCCGTAAAGATAATCCTTCTCAACAACCATTATCTTGGCAACGTGCGCCAGTGGCAAGACTTGATGTACAATCATCGCCGCTCATTCACCTATATGCTTAACCCCAACTACAAAATGATAGCTGAAGGCTATGCCATCAACTACGACGTAGTGACCAATCGCGAGGAGCTCAAAGCAAAGGTGGAAAAGATGGTGACAACCGACGGCCCATATATACTTGAGTGTGCCGTCAAGGAAGAAGAAAACGTGACACCTATGGTAACGCCAGGCAGTTCGGTCGATGAAATGCAGTTGCATCTGGACATTTAGCCCTTTTGTTTAATATAACACTGATATAAGCTTGAAATTCAATGGAAAACAATTTCTATACATTATTGGTTTACAGTGAGAATGTGGCAGGTGTCCTCAACGAGATAACAGGTGTCTTCACTCGCCGCCAAGTAAATATCGAGAGTCTCAACGTGTCAGCCTCAAGCATAGATGGCATTCACAAATACACCATCACTTGTTGGAGCGACGCCGACCAGATATTGAAAATAAAGAAGCAGATAGAGAAAAAGATAAACGTTATAAAGGCTGACTTCTACACTGATGACGAACTATTCATCCATGAAGTAGCGCTTTACAAAATTTCAACGCCAATCCTTCTTGACAACCCAGGAATACCACGAGCCATTCGGAAATACAACGCCCGAATGATGGAGGTTAACCCAACATATACCACGGTGTTGTTTACAGGACTGACAGAGAACATTACGGATCTTTACTCAAAGCTAAATAGTTTCGACTGTCTGCTTCAATACACACGTTCCGGCCGTATAGCCGTGACGCGCAGTTTTGAGGAACCTATTACCAGATATCTCCAAGAACATGGTGAATAACGATTCTTTGCCTAAAGTCGGTGCATACAACTTAATGATCGAACCGTTCCATTGCGATTTCAGCAACAGACTGTTCCCCGGTCATTTAGGCAACAGTATGCTTAATGCCGCCGATTACCACAGCAGTGAGCGGGGCTACGGCGTGGCAGAACTTAACATGAGTCGCAAGACTTGGGTGCTCTCACGTTTTGCCATCGAGATTCTTGACATGCCGAAAGCATACGAAAAGGTAGAAGTACAGACATGGGTTGAATCGGCAAAGAGGTTTTTTACGAACCGCAACTACGCTGTAATCAGTCGTGACGGAACAAAGCCTTATGCCTATGGAAGGAGCATCTGGGTAATGATTGACGTTGACACACGTCAACCTGTCGACATCAGTTTCGTACATGGTAATCTGGTTCAAAAATATGTCGAGACAGAGAAGGAGTGCCCTATAGCCCCTCCCGCAAGAGTGGTAATAAACCAAGAGCTTGAGTTGGCAAGAGAGATAAACATATATTATAATGATATAGACATTAACGGCCATCTCAACTCCGTAAAGTATATTGACCATGTCCTCGACCTCTTCGACATTGACTATTATCGCACACATCAATTGCGCCGCATTGACATCGCTTATGTAGCCGAGGCTCATATAGGTGATGTCGTAAGAATCTACAAAGCCCAGGTCGCAGAGGGAGAATATGTGGTAAGAATGACGAAAAAGGCAGAAAAAGAAGTAGAGATTGTAAGATGCATGGTTAAATTCGTAAAAGACTGAAAGAAATCTTTGGTCGTTTTAAACGAAATCGTTACCTTTGCACCCAATTAAAGAACCACCCAATAAAAAGAAAAGAAAAACAACAAGTTATACTTAAAAGTATTAGTATTATGCCAAAAATGAATTTTGGTGGCGTTGAAGAGAACATCGTCACGAGAGAAGAGTTCACATTAGAGAAAGCACGCGAGGTGCTGAAGAATGAGACCATCGCGGTCATTGGTTATGGTATTCAGGGTCCTGGCCAGGCATGTAACCTTCGTGACAACGGTTTCAATGTAATCGTTGGTCAGCGTAAAGGTCGCAGTTACGACAAGGCCGTTGCAGACGGTTGGGTTCCTGGCAAGACTTTGTTCTCAATCGAGGAAGCAGCTGAGAAAGGCACAATCATCGCCATGTTGCTTTCAGATGCAGGTCAGATTTCGCAGTGGCCAAAAATCAAGCCATTCCTGACAAAGGGCAAGTCGCTGTATTACAGCCACGGTTTTGCAATCAACTGGAACGATCGCACTGGCGTTGTTCCTCCAGAGGATATCGACGTGATCATGGTAGCACCTAAGGGTTCTGGCACATCACTCCGCACTCTGTTCCTTGAAGGTCGCGGTCTCAACTCAAGCTACGCTGTTTACCAGGACGCTTCCGGCAACGCCAAGGAGAAGACTTTGGCTATGGGCGTAGGTATCGGCTCTGGCTATCTGTTCGAGACAACATTCAAGAGAGAGGCTACTTCTGACCTTACCGGTGAGCGTGGCTCACTGATGGGTGCTATCGAGGGTCTGCTTGAGGCTCAGTACCAGGTTCTTCGTGAGCATGGACACTCTCCTTCTGAGGCATTCAACGAGACTGTTGAGGAGCTCACACAAAGCCTTGGTCCTCTCTTCGGTGAGAAGGGTATGGACTGGATGTACGCCAACTGCTCTACAACCGCACAGCGCGGTGCACTCGACTGGCGTCCTCGCTTCAAGGCTGCTTGCCTTCCTGTAATGGAGTGGCTGTATGCTTCAGTAGTTAGCGGCAACGAGGCTCAAATCTCTATCGACAAGAACTCAGAGGAGGACTACCGTGAGAAGCTGAACGCTGAGTTGAAGGAAATGCGCGATATGGAAATGTGGCGCGCAGGTGAGACTGTACGCAAACTTCGTCCAGAGAACAACTAATCAGTTTTCAAACATATTTCAAGGTTGAGAATCATAATAGGTTCTCAACCTTTTTTGTTTCTATAAAAACGAAAAGTAAAGGGCATAGACCTTGCCTTTGAACATCATAAAGTGGTGTTTTTTTTTGGGAATTACAATCATTGTTTGTAAATTTGCAGAAAAGACAACAAAAACCGTTAAACACAAGTTTGATATGGCAATCGATGGTATATTCCGTGACGAAATAGAGCTTAGGCAACTGGACAAGTTCTTTGCCGGGGAGATGGGGCGGCAAATCCACCGCTACATAAAGGCACGTGGCTCGTTGTCGATGCTGGAGAAAGTTGTAAAACGAATAGAGAGTCTCTCCATTCCTGAACGCGAGCATGTCATGGCCAAATATATAGACTTAAACCGTAAAGTCATAGCCGACCTCGATTGGAGAATGCTTATAGCCCGCTCCATGGCAAACTTCTGCGATTCTTACAACTATTTCGTAAACATGGTTTCCGACGAGCAAACCATGGACTTCTACGTAAACCGTATGAAAGAGAAATATGTTAGGTTTCACGAGGTATTTGAGGAGGATGGCAAGTATGGCATCAAGGATGTAGACGGAACCATTCTTCTTCACCCGAAATACGACTTTTTGCGTACACCGTTTATATATGTAGACGACCTTGTCTCTATGCCGGTAATAGCTGAGAAAGAAGGCAAAATGGGTTTGGTGCTTCCCGACGGGCATGACACCGTAGTTCTTCCTTTCGACTATGACGACATCTCCCTTCGTGACGAGGAGCCTTGGTTCGAGCTTACCAAAGACGGCCAAACCATTCTTTGGAGTGGGCTTGACGAGCTGAGCAAATAAGTTTTTGTCTGCAATGAAAAAAAAGATCATTCTCTTGGTGTCCACTTTTTTGTTGTGGGCACTTTTCTTTGTGCTACAAAAACCACTTTTCTTATTAATCTATGGTGGTTTCTCCCATCTTTTTGAAGTGATATGGCATGGTTTGCCCCTTGACTTGTCCATGGCCGGCTATCTCACAGCAATCCCTGCTTTAGTTTTGACCGCAAGCGGAGTTGCCATCAAGAAGATGCATTCAGCAAAAGCCAGCAACGTGATGATGATGATTGTCGGAGGTTGGTCTCTGATTGGAGCAACTGCTGTTTCGCTCTCATTTGTTGGCAACATAGCCCTTTACGGGTATTGGGGGTATCCTCTTGATTCATCTCCACTGTTTTTCTTCTTCACTTCACCTGCGTCCGCCATGGCAAGCGTAGTCTGGTGGCAAGCCATTTTCGGCATTGTAGCCCTTGGCATGTGCATGGCTATAATTCTCTTGGCATTTCATGTGCTATGGCGTATATGGGGTGGGAACGTGTTCACGCAGAAAACCGACCGATTGCAGTGGTTTCCATTGCTTGTTCTTACAGCATTGCTTTTCTTGCCAATCCGTGGAGGTGTCACCGTGTCGACAATGAACTCCGGAAAGGCATATTTCTCTCCTATGCAGGAGCTCAATCATGCGGCAGTGAACCCACTCTTGTCGTTCATGGAGAGTGTATCGCACAACGAGAGCTTCTCCACGCAATACCGCTTCATGAACAATGAATTAGCTCAATCCATTTACCACAAACTATACACCAAAGCAAATCAAGACAGCACTTTGAGCTTGCTTCGCTCTGGAGTGAGCAAACCCGACGTGTATATCATCATAATGGAGAGCTTCTCCGACTCGGTAACAAACATGGCTAGTGTTACACCGAATATCAACCGTTTGAAACGTGAAGGCGCATACTTCAAAAATTTCTACGCCAATAGCTTCCGCACAGATCGAGGACTCGTTTCTATACTGCAAGGCTATCCAGCCCCCGCTACCGTTAGCCTGATGAAATTTCCAAAGAAAACTGCCAACATGCCATCAATAACAAGGCACCTTGAGAAAGAGGGCTATGATACATATTATTATTATGGCGGTGACGCTGATTTTACCAATATGCGTTCGTTTCTTGTCAACCAAGGTTTTAAACACATAACAGAAGATGTCGACTTCCCCATTAATGAGCGATTAAGCAAGTGGGGGGTTCCAGACCATTTGCTTATGAAGCGCGTTGAGGAAGATTTGCAAGCTGCTCCCAACAATGACAAACCTAGATTTACTGTCATCCAGACCTCTAGCTCACACGAGCCTTTCGATGTACCTTACAAACATCTGAAAAACAAGATACTAAACGCATTTGCCTACTCAGACAACAGCGTTGGCAGCTTCATCAAATCACTCAAGCGCAACAAAATGTGGGACAACAGTCTTGTGATACTCGTTCCCGACCATCTTGGTGCATGGCCTGAGCATGTTGACAATTTCAAGCCTTGGCGATATCATATCCCATTGATTTGGACAGGAGGCGCCATTATGCGCCCAACGACCATCAACACATACGGCTCGCAACAAGACATTGCCGCAACATTGCTGTCGCAGCTGGGAATCAAGCATGACGACTTGATTTTCAGCAAGGACATGATGAATGCGTCAATCAGCCATTTCGCATTTTTCCTGCCAAACGACGGTTTGGGAATGATTACAGAAGATAACGCATTAATCTACGACAACATCCAGCAAAAGGTGGTATATGATACCGGCAAGAAGAAAGGCATTAACCTAATGGCAGGTAAGGCTATGCTTCAGGTGTTGTTTGACGATATAGCTAAAAGGTAAGAAAAAGATGGTAACAGTTTTGCTTATGTCGTTGATTGAAACACTCATGAAGTGGGACACGTGCGTCACGTTGGCTATAAATGGTCTACATTGTGGCTACCTTGACAATTTCATGATGATGTATTCTGGCCGATTTATATGGATACCACTCTACTTGAGCCTGTTCGTTGTCATGATACGCAATTTCCCGCTAAAGGCTGTGATAATTAATCTATTGATTGCAGTAGTCTTGATTACTCTTTGCGACCAGATCGTCTCCAATGTCATCCGCCCGATGATCTTCCGTTTGCGCCCGGCAAATCTTGAAAACCCCATCTCCCCGTTCGTTCACATCGTGGATGGCTATAGAGGCGGAAGATATGGATTCCCGTCTGCCCATGCAGCAAACTGTTGGGGCGCGTTTTTCTTTGTCACCTATGTCTTTCGACGGAGCGTGTTGTCATATGTCCTGAGCCTTTGGGCACTGGTGATGTGCTGGTCACGCATCTACCTTGGTGTGCATTATGTTGGTGACGTATTAAGTGGCATGCTTGTTGGACTGATAAACTCAAGTATTATCTACTACCTCTTCCAGCATTATCTTCACAACTATGCCAAAGAGTTTCATCCGAAAGCAAACCCCTGCAAGCTATATACGCCAGCAGTGGTTTGTGGAATAGAGACGATGTGCATACTAATCATAGCATTATTCACCCGTTTTTCTTTATGATATGGAGATAAGTCCAGTAGCCTTTTTCCATTCGCCGTTCACTTCAAAGTTTGGCATACCAAAGCAGAGTGGGCTTGTTGCCGAAATAGAAGGCACAATCGTCTTTACAGAGCCATATCGCTCCGACGAGGCCCTGCGTGGCATAGACGCATTCGACTACCTTTGGCTCATTTGGGGCTTCAGTGCCAACAAGCACTCTGCCAACAGTCTCACCGTAAGGCCGCCATTGCTCGGAGGCAACACGCGTATGGGTGTCTTTGCCACACGATCACCATTCAGACCCAACCCATTGGGTTTGTCATCCGTAAAACTTAAGAGTGTTGAGTGGAACACAAAGGTAGGCTCTGTGCTCCACGTTCTTGGCGCCGATCTGATGGACGGGACACCAATCTATGACATTAAGCCATATGTAGCATACGCCGACAGTCACGAAGGCGTAAGGTCGGGCTTCGTGGACAACAACCCCATCAAACGGTTGCAAGTTGTAATACCCAAAGAAATGGTTTGCCTTTTAGGAGTGAAGCGTACGGATATGCTTCGCAAGACCCTCGAACTTGACCCCCGCCCACATTACCAGCACGACTCTTCACGCATTTACGGAATGCCGTTTGATGGCCGAGACATTCATTTTAAGGTAGATGGCGACACTCTGACTGTGCTCGATTACTAAACAAGCCAAATAGCTAGTTTGCCTTGAACACTAGGCATCTCCAATTTCCCTTGTCTTTTTGCTGTACAAGGCTAAGGTCAAGTTCCTTGGCTTTCTCAACAAGCAAAGGTATGTCATCCTCATAGAATCCACTGAGTACAAGAGTGGCACCATCCGCCATCTTGCTTCTCATCGCAGGCATGTCCTGCAGCAGGATGTTGCGGTTGATATTGGCAAGCACTATGTTGAATTGTCCCGCAATTGTCTTTATTACAGATGCGTCGCCCAACAAAGCCTTGACATTGTCTACATTATTGAGCTGTGCATTGTGCAAAGTGTTTTTCACGCTCCATTCATCAATGTCATAACCAACGACCTCACTCGCGCCAAGCATTGAAGCGGCAATGCCAAGTATGCCCGTGCCACATCCGCAATCCAACACTCGCGTGCCTTCAAGTGGCAAGGCTTTGGAATCATCGAGACCAAGCAATGTAGAGATAATCATCTGTGTAGTTTCGTGTGTGCCTGTGCCGAAGGCCAACTTTGCGTCAATCTTTATTACCTTGTCTGCCTTTTGCAAGGAGATGTTTTCACAACGGTTGGCATCTACCACGAGCAATTTTCCGTTGTCAATGTCAATTGGGTCAAAGCCATTGTCTTCCCACGTCTTGTTCCAGTCCTTGTTTTCCGCTTGACTAATAGTATATGTGATGTTCACATCCGGCAAAAGAAAGTCGCTCAATTGTGATTTCAGTTCCTCTTCATCGAAAAATGCAGTCTGAACATATCCTCGCATACCTTTGTCGGTATCTTCAAACGACTCAAAGCCAGAAGTGGCTGCTGCATCTGCCAAGAGGTCTCGCGCTGTCTGCAAAAGACCTTCAGGACACGTGATAGTGAACTCTGCCTCTAAATATTCCATAATAATAGTGCAATCAAATGAAATGTAATATAAATATCGGTGCAAAAGTAAAAAAAATAGGGGAAAACCTATCAGTCGTTAGGGTTTTTCCGTAAATTTGCAATGGAATAGACATTAATTTTGCACTATAGAAAATAATAACACATAAGGACTATCATTTAAAAGGTAAAGATATGAAAAAGTTATTGATGCTATTAGTTCTTGCGGGAGCGATGCCGCTGGCATCGATGGCACAGGACGACGTTTACTTTACACCAAGCAAGAAAGCTGCCACTCCCAAAGAGGAGCAGCCGACTTATTATTGCGGTAGCAAACGTAGTGTTGACGAGTACAACCGCTATGGCAAGTTGAACAGCTATTATCAGAAGATAGGCTCCGACTCGTTGGGCAACGACATTATCACTTTCATGCCGGGAGATGGAACTTATCATGACTCTTCAATTGAAGACACGGTTTACGTGTATCCTGGCAGTGCCAAGTTTGACGACGGTGACGATTATGCATATACCCGTCGCATGTCACGTTGGGACGGATTCTATGATCCTTGGTTCTACGACACTTTTTACGGACCTTACGGCTGGTACGGCTCATGGTATGATCCTTGGTACAGATGGTATGGCGGCTGGTATGGCTGGTATGACCCATGGTATTACGGCTATGCCGGTTGGTACAGTCCGTATTATTATGGCTACTATGGTTGGGGCTGGCCTTATCGCCATGGCTGGTATGGCTGGAACACACCTTACTGGGGTGGAACCGTAATTGTCAACAATGGCGGAATGCACTCAGGCGGCTACACTGGTCAGCGCACATGGACGGCAGGCAGAAGCTACGGCAATTCTACAAGAAGCAATCGCTCGTTCGGCAATTACACATCACGCAGTGCAGGCAACCGTTCATTTGGTTCACGCTCCACAAACAATAACAACTTCAACAACACCCGTTCATTCAACAACAACTCTGTCGGTACACGCTCGTTCGGCGGCTCGGTTGGTGGCAACAGCGGCAGTTTCGGAGGCGGCAGTTTCGGAGGCGGACGCTCAGGCGGCTCATTTGGAGGCGGCGGTGGCCACTTCGGTGGAGGAAGACGCTAAATGGCCGAAGGTTGTCAAGATATAGATAAACAAAGTATTTTAAACGTTAATATCATGAAATCAAAATATTTTCTTTTGCTTGCCGCTTCCGGACTGATGTCAGTACACGCATCGGCTCAAGAGACATATCAAGATACCAAACTGATGGAGAATGAGCTGAATGGTACAGCGCGCTACGTAGGCATGGGTGGAGCCATGGAAGCTCTGGGCGCTGACATTTCAACTATTCAGTCGAACCCTGCCGGCATCGGACTCTTCCGCAAGTCACAGGTGGTCATATCCGGCGGAATTCTCTCTCAGACTGGCGACAACTCCAAAAAGAACTACGGAGTTGACTTCAAGGGCGATGCCACAAACGCCAGTTTCGACCAAGTGGGCTTCGTATGGGCATCGAGAACAGGAAACAACTCTTGGCTCAACGTTGCTTTCAACTATCACAAGAGCCGCAACTTCGACCAGATTCTTTCAACCAGCGGCTCGCTCAGCAACGCCTCGCTCAACAAGCTCAGTGCCGCAAAATACTCACAGGGTTTAGCACAGAGCGGGAGCATGGCATGGAACGCCGTTGACGATGGCTACGCTCATTTCCTCGCCAACGACAAGGACGGAATGAATTATTACAATGCCACCGACTACGCTTTCGGCCAGCATGAATCCGGCTATATTGGCGAATATGACTTCAATATCAGCGGAAATATCAACGACCGCATCTTCCTTGGCGCAACGTTCGGCTTACACGACGTCAACTATCGCAGCAACAAGATTTATGTTGAGAATGACGCTACGGGTGCACTGACTGACAACTATGAACAACTGAAGATCGACGGTACCGGTTTCGACGTTAAGTTTGGTGCCATATTCCGTCCTGTAGCCGAGTCACCTTTCCGCATCGGTCTCTATGTCAATACTCCTGTATTCTATGATCTGAACATGCATGGAGCTTATGACCTCACGTTCTATCCCGTCAGCCAGGACAATGAGAGGGGCAATTCAAGCGACTACGACTACAAGGTATATACACCTTGGAAGTTTGGCGTTAGCTTAGGCAACACCTTTGGCAACAACCTTGCAGTGGGCGTCACGTATGAGTATCAGAAATACGGCGCCATTGACAATCGCGTAAATGATGGCACGTCATATTATGACGACTGGACAGGCAATTATTATTCCAACTCCAGTTCGGACGATGCAATGAACCAGGACACGGAGCTGAATCTCAAGAGTGTTCACTTGCTGAAGGTTGGCTTGGAGTACAAGCCTATGCCACAGTTGGCACTTCGCGTGGGTTACAACTACATGTCGCCGCAGTTCAACGACAATGCATACCGTGACGGTTCTATCCAATCTCCTGGCGTGGGCTATGCCACATCAGCAGACTATACCAACTGGAAGGCTACCAACCGCTTCACATGCGGTATTGGTTTCACGATCGACAAGTTCTTTGCCGACTTGGCCTATCAGTATAGCAGCACAAGCGGCACCTTCTATCCTTTCATGAGCTATTATCCGTCAAGCTCTGACGACAAGGCATACTCAAACATAGCTGACGGAGCAAAGGTGAGCCTGAACCGCCACCAGCTCTTGCTTACAATTGGCTATAAATTCTGAAAGCTTGGATATCATTAAGAATACGATATTATAATTCATTGAACATATTGAGAAAAATAAGGGCATGAACGTATTGTTCATGCCCTTATTTTTTGTAACTTTGTGGTCATTATGAAACGATTTTATTTTATTGCCATACTATTATTATCAGTAATAGGTACGTTCGCACAAAAGCGAGAGTTTCGTGGCGCATGGATTCAAGCTGTCAATGGACAGTTTCAAGGTTTGTCTACTCAAGCTATTCAGCAAAAACTGAGCAGGCAGCTTGACGTGTTGAAAGCTGATGGCGTGAATGCCATCATTTTCCAAGTGCGCCCCGAGTGTGACGCCCTCTACAAAAGTGATTATGAGCCATGGAGCCGCTACCTTAGCGGGCAACAAGGCAAGGCACCCAATCCTTATTGGGACCCACTGCAGTGGATGACAGACCAATGCCACCGTCGCGGAATGGAGATCCATGCATGGATCAATCCTTTCAGGGCAAAAACCAAAGGAACTACACAGCTTGCCAACAACCATGTCGCAGCTCAGCATCCGGAATGGACGTTCTCGTATGGCGGCCAACTTATCTTGAATCCTGCATACAAAGCTGCCGCCGACTATACCTGTAAGATAGTGGACGACATCGTGAGCCGGTACGATATTGACGGACTTCACATAGATGACTATTTCTATCCGTATCCAGTGGCAGGCGAGAGCATACCAGACGAAAACATCTTCCTTGCCAACCCGAGAGGGTACAAGAAGATTGAGGACTGGCGACGCGACAACGTCAACCGTTTTATGAAGCAGCTTAACGAGACGATACACCGACGCAAACCATGGGTTAAGTTTGGCGTCTCTCCGTTCGGCATATACCGCAACCAAGGCAGCGACCCGCAGAATGGCTCTGCAACAAACGGCTTGCAGAACTATGACGACCTTTATGCCGATGTTCTTCTGTGGGTCAACAATGGTTGGGTAGACTATTGCGTGCCCCAGCTTTATTGGAATATAGGCAACCGCGTTGCAGACTACAAGACCCTCATAAACTGGTGGGACAAGTATGCTGCAAACCGTCCTCTGTATATTGGCGAGAATGTCATTGTCACGGCCAACTCAACCGACCTTGACAATCCCAACATCAACCAGATGCCGGCAAAGCATAAACTCCACAAGTCATCACGCCACGTTCAAGGCTCCGTGCTTTGGTATGCCCAAGCCGTTGAGGACAATGTGGGCAACTATGGTTCCGTGTTGCGCGCTGCTTACTGGAAATATCCTGCTTTGCAACCTCTCATGCCTTTCATAGACAGCAAGCGTCCAAAGAAGCCCCGCAAGGTGAAGGCGGTATGGACAAGCGACGGCTACATTCTCTTTTGGTCTGTACCACGTGGAAAGCAATGGGGTGACGTGGCAAAGCAATATGTAGTGTATCGTTTCGCCAAGGGCGAGAAGTTGAATACGGCCGACCCTTCAAAGATTGTCGCCATAACTACAGATACTTACTATAAGCTCCCTTACGACAAAGGACTGAAAAAGTACACATATATAGTGACAGCCCTTGACCGGATGTCCAACGAGAGCAAGGCAAAGAAAGTGAAAGTGAGCCTCTGACATAATCCGACAAGTAAAATCATTTAAAGCCCAAGCACATGAGCCCTATAACCGTAACCATCACCATAATAGCCTATTTCATACTTCTTTTCACAGTATCATGGCTTGCGGGAAGAAAGACCGACAACCAGGGCTTCTTCCTTGGAGGCAGAAAGCAGCCGTGGTTTCTCGTGGCTATAGCCACGATGGGCTCATTTCTGTCGGGTGTAACATTCGTTTCGGTTCCCGGCATGGTCGCAGACAAGAGTTTCTCTTATCTGCAGATGGTGATGGGATTTGTCGTGGGACAGTTCATCATAGCTTTTGTCTTGGTGCCGTTGTTCTATAAAATGAACTTAGTGTCGGTATACCAATATTTGGAGGACAGATTCGGTGCACGGTCGCATAAGACTGGAGCATGGTTCTTTTTCATCTCCAAGATGCTTGGTGCTTCTGTAAGGCTGTTTCTCGTTTGCCTTACCCTGCAGTTGCTTGTTTTCGAGCCGTTCCATCTTCCCTTCATTCTCAATGTGCTGGTCACGGTATTTCTCGTTTGGGTTTACACTTATCGTGGAGGAGTGAAGTCGGTCATCTGGACCGACGTTCTCAAGTCGTTGTGTCTCATCCTCTCTGTCGTGCTCAGCATCATTTTCATCTCGTCAGAACTGAACCTTGGCTTTAAGGGGATGTTCCAGTCGATATCCGACAGCAGCATGAGCCAAGTGTTCTTCTTTGATGATGTCAACGACAAGCGATACTTCTTCAAGCAGTTCATCGCCGGCATATTCACCATGATTGCCACCACCGGACTCGACCAAGACATGATGCAGCGCAATCTCAGCTGCCGAAACTATAAAGACTCCCAAAAGAACATGATGGTCAGCATCGTATGCCAGTTTTTCATCAACCTCATGTTCTTGATGCTTGGAGTGCTTCTTTATCTCTTTGCCTCCAGAGTAGGCATCAGTGCCACTGGCGACACCCTGTTCCCGGCAGTGGCCACAAGCCAATATCTGCCAGGCATTGTCGGAGTGCTTTTCGTGGTTGGCTTGTTTTCTGCAGCATATTCTGCCGCAGGATCCGCCCTTACCGCCCTCACCACATCGTTCACGCTCGACATTCTTGACGCCGGCAAGAAGAAAGACGACACTACAAATGCCGCATCGCTGACCAAGACGCGCAAGACGGTCCACATCTTCATGGCCTTGCTGATGGCAGTTGTCATCTATATCTTCGGGCTCCTCAACAATACCAGCGTGATAGATGCCGTTTATGTGCTTGCCAGTTATACCTACGGACCTATCCTTGGAATGTTCGCCTTTGGCATCATCGTAAAGGCAAAGACCAATGACAAGTATGTTCCGCTTGTCGCCATAGTGTCGCCGATACTTTGTTTCATCCTTCAGCAAAATTCTGAGGCGTGGTTCAATGGATACAAGTTCAGCTATGAGCTGCTCATCCTCAACGCACTCTTTACCTTTATAGGGTTGAGCTTGTTGATTCGCCGCAATAATGTCAAGAAATAAGAGAGAGAAATTATGAAGAAAGTTTTAATTGCCATTGCTCTGATGCTTGGCATCATCAATGTTAACGCACAAGGTCTCAAACAATGCGAACCTTCAGAAGTTGGGTTGGACGCTTCACGGCTTGCTTATGCCGACAGCGCCATCAACAAGGCAATAACTGAAAAAGCCACTCCGGGAGCAGTGCTTTGTGTGGTACGCCATGGAAAGATTGCCTATCTCAAGGCATTCGGCAACAAAAGGATATATCCGAAGGTAGAGAAGATGACCACCGAAACGGTCTTCGACATGGCATCGTGCAGCAAGTCGATGTCAACTGCCATTTGTGCGTGGATTCTCATAGAGCAAGGGAAACTGCGACTCCTTGACCGCGTCGACAAATACATTCCGGGATTTGAAAACTGGAAAGACACTGCAGGCAACACAACCTCAATACGTGTCATCGACTTGATGACCCACATCTCCGGACTGCCCGCATACGCTGATGTCAACAAAGTGAAGGAAAAATATGGCGCACCCAACCGCGACGGTCTGATAGATTATATCTCTCATTGCAAACGCGACTTTGAGCCAACCACAGATTTCCAGTACAGTTGCCTCAACTACATCACGTTGCAGCGAATCATTGAGACTATATCCGGCGAAAGCCTCAATGTCTTTGCCAAGAAACACATCTTCGATGTTCTGGGCATGAGCCATACCGACTATACACCGTCTTCCGCTCTGGCCAAGCTGTGCGCCCCGACCCAAAAGCTGGCCGATGGCAAATGCCTTCAGGGTGTGGTGCACGACCCGTTGGCCCGCATCATCAATGGCGGCATTTCGGGCAATGCCGGCGTGTTCTCTACGGCAGAGGACATTGCAACCCTCTGCGCCGCACTACAAAACGGCGGCTCATGGAACGGACATCGCATATTGAGTCCGTCAGCTGTAAAGGCCATGCGCACAGTGCCAAGAAGAGCTGCGAAATTCGGACGCACACCGGGATGGGATTGCTATTCCGACTATGCTTCAAACAGCGGCGACATGCTGAGTGCCGAAACCTATGGACATTCTGGATTCACAGGCACAAGCATCGTCATTGACCCAGTCAACGACATCAGCGTAATCCTTCTTTGCAACAGTGTGCATCCTGATGGCGAGGGCAACGTTATCGGACTTCGCTCATACGTTGCCAATGCCGTGGCATCTTCAATATTGAAATAAACAAACTTTGCACGATATGCCAATGAAAACATTTATATATCTTGCAGGCATGACCGTCGGTTTGCTTGCGCATACGCCAATGTTAGCCCAAAGCAGCTCCACAGGTTATTCTTGGGATGCAGACTTGCACCATCGCTTGGCAGTGGATTTCAACAAGGATGAGAAAACCGTGCTGGACTACATTCAGCGCTACATCCCTGATGTCACGGAGAACCAGATGAGGGCATGGGAGAAAACCGGTGCCTTGGAGTTTAGGGTCATTGATGGCGAAAAGAAATATTTTAGCAATGCCGCTCCTAACTTGTTTCGCATAGACAAGACCTGCAGAAGCATTAAACTGAAGAAAGACGGAACAGTGGTAAGCGGCTCAGAGAAAGCCGACATGGTCAATCTCCCGAAGATAATTGCCAAAGCTCCAACCAGCGAAAATCACTTGGCTGAAGCCAAAAACATAAAGGTCAAGTATACGCTGACCGTGAAGGCCGATGCGGTGCCGGCCGGCAAGACCATTCGTTGTTGGCTTCCTTTCCCAAGAACTGACATAGCAAGGCAACAGAATGTCAAGTTGCTGTCGACAAGCGAAAGCCAATATCAGCGTTCTCCGGTAGAATGCGCCCATTCAACCGTTTATATGGAGAAGAAGGCCGAGGCTGGTAAGCCAACCGTGTTTTCTGAAGAGTTTGAGTATGTGTCGAATGGCTGTTGGTTTAATATCCTGTCGAAAAACGTGAAGCCTTATGACACCAATTCGGCATTGTACAAGAAGTACACTTCCGAGCGCGACCGACACATGGTATTCACTCCGAGACTGAGACAGCTGGCCGACAGTCTCACAGCAGGAACAACCAACCCAGTGATTAAGGCGCAGCGAATTTTCCAGTGGGTAGACGCCAACTTCCCTTGGGCTTCGGCTCGTGAATACTCTACAATTGAAAACATCCCCGAGTATGTGCTTGAGAACCACCACGGCGACTGTGGTCAGGTGACCTTGCTTTTCCTCACGCTCTGCCGCATCTGCGGCATTCCCGCCCACTTTGAGAGTGGTTTCATGCTGCATCCCGGCGACGAGAACCTTCACGACTGGGGAGAGATATATTTCGAAGGCATAGGATGGGTACCCGTAGACATGTCGTTCGGAATCCCGACTTATGCCAAAAACGATAACGAGAAGTGGTTCTTCCTGGGAGGAATTGACTCATGGAGAATGGTTGTCAATTCCGATTTCGGTGAACAACTCTTTCCTGTAAAAACATATCCACGCAGCGAAACCGTTGATTTCCAACGTGGTGAAGTAGAGTGGGAGGGTGGCAACCTCTATTTTGACAAGTGGAACTGGGACTTAGAGGTCATCAAATGACGAACTGAGTTTCCGCTGGCCTAACTGAAAGAGAAATCATGTCCGCATTGCATATCAACTTGCAATGCGGACTTTTTATTCCGTGTATCTGGTTACAGATAACACTCCCCCCAAGTCCGGCACACCGGCAAGTATGGCTATTGACAAGCAATGATACGCAAAGTGTTAAAACGATAAAAAATCACAACAAATAGCTCTCAGAAAATCGATTTTTTTGAAAAACTTTTCCCATTGTCCAATCCGAGACCGTTATTGCGCAAAATACATAACATATTGATATATAAAGCGTTACATTTTTCAAGATCTAAAACAAGACCTAAATATGAGCTCTTGAGTCGGCTTTACGTTAGAATCGCACCGTCGTTACGTTAGAATCGCACCGTCGTTACGTTAGAATCGCGATGCCGTTCCACTGGAATCGCGATGCGATTGTGCTACTATCGCAACCCGATTTCATGCTTTTGGGGCATAAAAATGGCTTGAAGGTGCCCCTTTTAACACTTCAGAGCCTCTTTCTCCGCTCTAGATGGTGTCTCCCCCAAGTGTTAAAATCTTGCTATAAATCTTTACAAATTCACAACCGACGAAGACATCTTGTTAAGGTTCTATGCTGATTCGTGTGGGTGTTTTCTTTCTCACATTTCTTTTTCCACAC